>JANXAS010000001.1 GCA_025062195.1 Armatimonadota bacterium | reverse complement strand
GCACGGAGCGAAGCGGAGTGCCGTCAAAAATGGAACACGACGCATGGGACACGGAACAATTTATGACGCCACTTCGCATTCGCTTCGTGGCTAACTACGAACAAAAAGGTTCGTAGTAAGGCACGGAGCGAAGCGGAGTGCCGTCAAAAATGGAACACGACGCATGGGACACGGAACAATTTATGACGCCACTTCGCTTTCGCTTCGTGGCTAACTACGAACAAAAAGGTTCGTAGTAAGGCACGGAGCGAAGCGGAGTGCCGCAATTGAGTGCAAGGTGCAAAATAGACAACAACACTGCACTCCATGCTTCGCATCCAGCACCAATTTTTACACCACTTCGCTTCCGCCTCGTGTCTAACTACGAACACGCTACTTCGCTTTTGCTTCGTGGCTAACTACGAACCTCAAACAACAAAGTTAGTAGATAGAATTTCCTTGAAGGGACTAAAAGCCGTTATGCTTCCCATGGGTGTAGGTGAACCAAATCAACTACTGGCTAAAGCCGCTGGCGTTGGTAGCAGAGCTCAAACAAATTTTCACAAACAAATTTTGTGGTGAGGAGCGTTTGTAAATATTTTGGGGCAGACTGTTGTATGCCCTGAAAAACAATGCCAACTGCGTAAGCCCTACAAAAGTAACAGTGAGGTGATTTGGTGATGGTGCATTTGTTATCGGTGTGCATTTTGCTAACGCTGATGGTCATCGCTATGGCACAACCACTTGAGCAACCGAGGAATCTTGTGCGCAACTCACATTTTTGGTATTCGGAGAATGGTCAAGTTCCAGATTGGTGGGGCACTGGCGCACCAGAACGAATTCGCTTATGGAAAGATTGTATATCATTGAGTTATGAGTCTCCGGTTAAAGGTGTGCGCTCACTTCGCCTTTTCAATCCACAGGCTGGCACAAGCCTCAATTTGCAGTCATACGCCTACATCTTGCCATCGGGTAAGCCATACACATTCTCGGTTTACATGCGCACCGAGTCTGGTGAGTTACCAGTCAGGTTGAGCATAGGCTATGACCAAACGACTACCGTGCGAGTTACAACCCAATGGCAAAGGTTCTCATTTGCGGCGACACCAAATCGTGGTCATTGGGCAAAGGGACGCTTAGTTGTAGGCATTTCATTTTCGGATGCTGGAGCACTTTTTATTGCAGCACCACAGCTTGAAGAGGGTGATGCAGCAACTGATTACACACCCTTGTATCGCGATGATGCATTCATTCGGATGCGTTCACAGCTGTTCCGTGCACTCGTGCAGTTGAACGCTTATGTCAATGAGCCAACGATGCGCCTATGGTGTGAGAGTAATCTGCCTTTGTCAGTCAAGGTTAGGTGTAGGGTCAACGAGCTTGAATTAACTTCAGTTGGTGATCCATCACTAAATCCGATGGAGCGCAAGTTCCTATCGTTTGCCATTGGCGAGCTTCAAGCTGGAACACATCAGCTGCTCATTGAAGCCGTTGATGAACAAGGTAAAGTTGTAGCTAAAGCGACAGATGCATTGGTAAAGCTGCCCCCGGCTGAAGGAATTGGTTGCCTTGTCCAAGTTGACCGAGTTAGGCGTCACATACTGCTCAATGGTAAGCCTAAGATACTTTTTGCTCAGGGCATACATGCAAACCCTCAAGATTGGTGGTTGGATGACATCGCTCAAAATGGTTTCAATTCAATTGTGGCGTTCATACCCACCAGCGGTGGTGCTGTGGAACAGGTTCGCAAGTTCTTGGATGATGTGCATCGTCGCAAGCTTAGCTGCGTTGCATGGTTGCGCCCTCAAACTGGACAACGCCCAGCCTCCGCCATCGCGGACGATATTGCCAACACAATAAAGGCACTAAGGAGTCATCCTGCTATCGTCATTTGGTATCTGCTTGATGAGCCAGAGGGTTGGTGGGCGCAGGGCGGAAGAAAAGAGGAGGAATTGCTCACCGTTTACAAGGCAGCGAAGGCTTCTGACCCATATCGTCCAGCACAGCTTAACTGGTATTCGTGGACGGATGGTAAAGGTGGCTATGGCTCGCTGTCCGCAAGCGACTTTGGCTCGCTTGACCACTATCCATTTGGGCGCACCGAAAATCCATTCACACGCTTGTGTGACTTCCTTTGGCGTATGAACAGAGATTGCCGACCGCTCGGCAAGCCTGTAGCATTTTGGCAGCAAATGTATGGATACGACGATGCTGTGCGAGAGCCAACTGCCGAGGAGGCGCGTGCGCACACCTGGTTAACGATCACGACCGGTGGAAGGTTGATTTATTGGTTCATATACAAGCCGATGGGCGAAAAGTTTTGGGCTTCTATGCCACAGATAGCAAAAGAGGTGGAGCAATTAGAGGGAATCTTAACTGCTGACGATGCCGTTGAAGTTGCCGTTGGGAGGGAAAAGAGCGTTTACTACTCCATCTGGGCAAGGAACGATGGGCACTTTTTGCTTGCCGTCAATGCCAGTTATACGAATGTCCGAGTGCCATTATTCTTACGATGGTTGACCCAAAGCACTGTCAAGCAATTGGAGAAAATAATCGGCGATGGTAATGCAACCGTCCGTGATGATGTCCTCTGGCTTGAGCTTCCACCGCTTGGTGCCTGTGCGTTTAAAATGTAGAAGCGGATGAAATGTATCAAATTCTGCGGGCGTATTATACCGTGAGAGTTATGCAGCCGGGATTGCTTTTGGTTTGAGAGTTGCCATTATGCTCAACTGCATAACTTCTGTTTGATTTTTGAAACGGTATTAGCACCTGTGCCTATAATTGTAGTGAGTGATTCCAAATCGCTTCGGAAGCGCTATGTGTGTAGGATGTGTCTAAAATTTTTGCGGGCTTGCCCTCGTGGTAAGCATTGAATCAAAGATGCAAATGCTGACTTAGGAAGGTGATAAAGATGAGCGAGAGGAAGTTGAGTCGGAGAGATTTTGTCAAAGCGGCAGCGGTGACTCTCAGCGCCCCAACAATTTTGATTGCGCGCCAATCAAAGAAATTCAAAGCTGCCCTAATCGGCTGCGGTGGGAGAGGAAGAGGCGCTGTCCGTGATATCCATGAGGCGGCAAAGCTGCTCGGAGTTGAAATTCAAATGGTTGCATTCGGCGATTGGTTTAGGGAAAGAGCATTAGCAGCCGCCAAGGAATATGGAGTGCCGCCCGAGAGGTGCTTTGGCGGTCCAACCGGCTATCGCCAGGTCTTGGAGACGGATGCCGAGATTATCCTGATCGCCACCGCTCCAGCGTTTCACCCAGTGTTCGTTGAAGCGGCGGTCAAAGCTGGCAAGCACATCTTCGTTGAGAAGCCAATAGCTGTTGACCCAGTTGGATGTAGGCGTGCCATTGCCGCTGGAGAAGAAGTTGAGCGGAAGGGTTTAGTTGCAGTTGTCGGGACGATGATGAGGCACGATTGGAACTTCATATTGACTCATCAGGCAGTTGCCGTTGAGGGTGCATTGGGACGCCTTTACAGCGGTCGCGTCAGTTACTGTGCTGGGCATCACTTTGCCGCCAAGCCAATCAATCCCAATACTCCCGATGACCTTATCCGAACATGGCAAAATTGGAGTTTCCTCTCTGGAGACCACATCGTTGAGCAGCACATTCATAACATTGATATTGCATGTTGGTTTGCTGGGCGACCACCAGTCAGCGCAGTTGGCTTTGGCTTTAGGGCGCGCCGCCCCGCAGGTGACCAATACGATTTCTTCAGCGTTGACTTTGACTTTGGCGGCGGAGTCCATATCCATTCAATGTGTCGGCAGATAAACGGTTGTTGGAACTGGGTCGGTCATGAGTTCGTTTACGAAAAGGGACGCACTAACGGTGCGGATTATCCTAAGCCACAGCAATCACCAATTCCGCCTGATACCCCAAGAGCGAGAAGTTCATTCGTGCAAGAGCATGTGCATTTGCTCTACCATATTCTCAAGGGCAAACCGCTCAATCAGTTGCGCGGGCTCGCTTTGTCAACGGCTGCAGCGATCATGGGGCGTATTTCCGCTTACACTGGTCGTATGGTGACTTGGGATGAGGTCATGGGTGACCCGAAAAAGAATCCCGAGCTTTACAACCTGCAGCTTAAACCGACGCCTGAAGACTTCGAGCGGGGCACCGTTGAAATGCCGAAGGAGAATGTCGTGCCAATCCCTGGAATAGCTGTATAGGAGCGTATAGAGTAACATCCAACTTTATGCAGCGTTGTGGCTTATCCACGACTGCTTAAATTCTGTTGCCATCACAATACAGCTCAGTGGCTTACTTATGACTACATTTTCCAATGACTGTCCTCTGCAATGGGCAAAGCTACGAGCGTAACGGCGTTAGGTTGGTGCGGAGTGCGATGGTGGTGTCTTACTTTGCACCTTGCACTTCGCATTCACTTTGACGGCACTCCACTTTGTTTCGTGCCTTACTACAAACTACGAACTTTTTGTTCGTAGTTAGCCACGAAGCGAAAGCGAAGTGGCGTTAAATCTGCATCTTGCATTCACTTTGACGGCACTCCACTTCGTTTCGTGCCTTACTACGAACTACGAACCAACAAACTAAGGGGCTGTTGGCTTTAGCCGATGGTAGTTCACTGCTAAAGTAATGGCGCTCCACTATGCCTCCGAGGCTCTTCCGCTTCTCCTGAGGAGCAGGACGAACGACGAGAAGAGTGCAGCAAACACCATTGCGAGCATAGCTACAATGAGCCAAACATTTGGTGGTGTAACTTCGCTGACTTGGCACGGGCAAACATAGTCTCCGTAGAGTTTGCCAAAGAGCAATCCGATACTACCACCAAGAAACATTTCAAGCAGCTCATAGATGACTGCCTTCTTCCACCCGAACAGCTTCCCGATAAGTATCGCTCCAGGGAGGCTAACTCCAGGTCCGTTTAGGAGTATTGCGAGGGCAGGTGCTACTGCCATCCCCTGTTTCAAAAATGCTTTAACGAAAGCCACCTCAGTCAGTATGGGGAAATACATTAGCGAACCGAAAGCGGCAGCCATGTATGCTGCAGTGGCAGTGTTTTGTGAAAAGTATTCTGTTATCCATCTTATTGGGATGAGGCGGGCTATTAAGGCTATCACCAATATGGCGGGAATTATTATCGGCAATATGCTCTTCATGAAAAGCCAAGTCTCACTTATCCAAAGCTTTATTTGGTCGGCAGTGAACCATCTTGCAAGGACGATCACAAGCACCGCTGTAAAGACAATAAGGACTGGAACTCGGAACACCCAAGGCAATCCTGCAGCCCCAAGGAGCATGATGCCAAGGAGCAAAATGACAACGCCCATTGCATGGCTCATTTGAATTTCACCAAGTCTGCTCATAGCTGTTGCTTCAGGTGGGTCATCTTTGAGCGAGCTTTGGCGCTCCCTCTCTTCATGCCGAAAGAGAAGATGCATTATGATGCCAATGATTATCCCAATGACAGGCACCGATAGTGCTCTCCAAAGCCCCATCTTAAAGCCGATGATTTTGAAAGCCCATGCAAGGGTCACTAAATTGATTGCAGGACCACAGAACAGGAAAGTGAAGGCGGGACCAACACCAGCGCCGCGCTTGAAGACGCTTAGAGCGATTGGGACGATGTTACAAGAGCATGTTGAAAGCACAAAACCGCTTAGCGCAGCTGCAGCATATGCTTTAACCTGATTGGCGCGATGACCAAGGTGGCTTAATATTTGCCTTGCTGGGACAAACGCCGATATTGCGCCAGCAAGCAGGAATGCAGGCAACACCACTGGAAGAAAGTCCCATGTGAATATGCAACACTTGAAGACATCAATGACATCACCTACAGTTAAGTTCACTTAGCCCATCACCACCCACCTTAAAAACTGCTGCATTATACTTTGCAGGCGCACAGGATTGCCTCCCAACAAAGGTTTACTGTGCGGTTTGGTTAAGCAGTTTTATTCGGGCACGCTTTATTTATACGCCTCTGCTTTCGTGCAAATGAAATTGAAGGTGGTTCATTTGCCTTTCGGTGGTTGTGCAAAAGGCTTGAGCGGCTCAAACTTCCATTCGTCAAATGCCTTCTGAGCTGCTTCCGTGAGCATAAATTGAACAAATTTCTTTGCAGCTTCAGCCTTGGCAGATGTGGGCATAACGATGGCAAACACCGGTATCTCGTCATGCAGCATTGCTGGGATGACAGATACGAGCGTTACCTTCTCTGCGAACTTTGGGCGTTGTCCAATCTCATGCGCCTCGTATAAGCATGGATGGTAAACTATGGCTGCATCCACTCGGCGCTTTTGCACCCAGCTTTTTAGCTCCACCGGAAATTTGGCATATGCCACTTTTCCCTTGACCTTCTCCCATACTCCGAGGCGCTCCAATGCCTGTTGTGTGCAATAACCGAGCGATGTCTCAGCCCTCGCAACGCCGATTGAGCGAATATCCTTTAACGCAAGGTCGCCTATCGTCTTAAGCTTCTTTGGATTGCCTTCGGGAACGATTAGCGATATTCGTGCTCTTGCGACTGCGGTTATGTCATCCTGTTTTATCCCCCGCTTCTTCATCAGCTTTTCAATCTCAAGCTTTCCAAGTGTGATGTAAATATCGGGTGACTCGCCAGCCTCAAGACGCTTTGCCAGCACAAGCACATTCTCAATCTTTTCCTCCAACTTGATGTTCGGATTGTGCTTTTCAAACATGCGCTTTATATCCACATACGGACCTGCAACACCGCATGGCACAAATGCTTTCAGCACAATTTGCTTTGCCTGTGCTTCCTTCACCTTGCCCTTTTCCGTTTCCTTCCCATACACCGCTTGCACTTCTGCAGCCACTGCTTTTTTGAGTTGCTCCTTTGTCCAACCGCCAATGAGCGGTGATCTGACGAACTCAATTCGCTTGCCATCAACTTTAGCGACCCGTTTTCCGTTAATTATAAATGCACCGCATGTCAGTTTGCGCTTTTCAAGCTCCTTTACGCCTCGCTCAGTTGACCAGTCAATGATGAGTGCATAAACTCTGCCGGGAAACGAATTGACAATTTCCCTCACATACTCAACCACCCATTCGTGTCCACCCCATCCAATCGGATAGAGCGCCTCAAGCTTCACTTTTGCCTTTGGGTCGCCAAATTCCATCATCCATTTTTGTTCCGAAGTGGCTATGCGAATGCAAAGTAACACCATGGTAAACACTGCCGCAATAATTGCACATGTTGATGTGACAGATGCCTTTGCCAGCACCCGATGCATCGTGGTCACCCCCTTTGATTGTGCGCATTAAATTGAGCCATTACAACTTGCGCGGCAATCTGACACTTGCGCATATGCGTATATGACTTTAGCCACGAACTTCGCCTTTGTAGCGGCTCTGCTTATGACCACCCATGGGGCGATAGTTTGGGATGCCCCTTTTGGCAAGCACGCTTTGAACCTTTCGGTCAAGTAGCAATGAGACGAACTTTAAAGCCATATTTTTGTTTGGTGCTTTCTTCAGGACGCCAGCTTGCACCTTCACTGGTGGATACAGGTTATTGGGTATCCTTGCAACGATTTGATATGGATGCTCCTCAACTTGCACGCCAACCTCTTCAAGCTTTTCTGGACCGCTCTCAAACGGGCATGTGGCGTAGTAGATGCCAACATCAACTCTTCCGGTGCACACGAACTCGGCAGCCTTTAGCGCATGCCAATGCTTAACGAGCTTGCCTCTTACCTTTTCCCAAAGCCCGGCTCTCTCAAGGGCAAGCTTGGCATAATAGCCAGCTGAGTTGAGTTTCCAATCGGCGATGCCGATGGTTTTAACGGATGGTTTTACCAGATCGCTGAGTTTCCTCACATTCGCCCTGTTGCCCTTCGGGACAACAAGCACAAGATCAAATGTCCCAAATGTGCGCACCGTCTCCTTGTCAATGTAGCCCTCACTAACCATTTGGCTCATCTCAAGTTCTCCGGGGGTGATAAGCACATCTGGACACTCGCCCCTCCTTATTCGCCTAAGCAGCACAACTGCGTTATCAAAGACAAGGTTGGCGCTGCAATTTGTGCGCCTCTCAAATTCTTCCTTGACAGCATAGAATGGCAGGCTCATACCACATGGAACGAAAACCTTAATTGCCTTTTTGGCTTTTTCGGCTGCCAGCGCATGCTGAGCATAACGCAGCTGCACAAGCTCATACATCATTAACGCAATGCAGAGCAATTGAAGATGATTTCGCCAACCCAACTGTTTCTTCATTCTCACAGCTTCACCTCATAAAACAAGGAGTGAGTTCCTCAAGTTGTAAACTGCATCCGGTGGGGCAAGCGCTATGATTGTGTCACCGGGCTGGAATGTTGTCTCGCCGGTTACAACCTGAGCTTGAGAATCCCGTATGAATGCCACAAGCAGACAGCCCGTCGGCAAGTTCAGCTCCCTAACTGGCTTGCCTATGATCAGCGAGTTTGCAGGCAAATTCACCTCAATTATCTCAAGCCCACCCTGCCTTATAAGGGCGAGCGGGACAAGATTTGCTACTGCCACCTCTTGCTCAATCATCTGGAAGAGCACAGTTGTTGCGCTTATCGTCTCATCAATGCCGAGCAGCTTAAATGTTTGTTCGTTGCGCGGCGTGTTCACTCTCGCAATAACCCTCGGGACGCCAAACCATCTCTTTGCCACTTGGCATATTACGAGGTTATCCTCATCGTCGCCGGTGACAGCCACAACCAAGTCAGCTCTCTCCATGCCTATGCGCACCATTGTCCTTATCTCACACGCGTCGCCGTAGTAGATTGCATCGCCAAGTTCATCGTGAAGGAGTTGATAGCGTTGGTGGCGTTTCTCAACGAGCAGGACCTCGTAACCCTCGCTCAAAAGTGCCTTGGTAAGGTGATAGCCGACTTTGCCGCCGCCTGCAATTATGATGTAGTTTGGTTTTTGACCGGGAGAACTTGTCCGATGAGCTTCAGCTTGTTCTGGCGTCGGTAAATCCGCAGCATAAAGCTTTCGCATCTCGTGCGTAAGGTTGAGGTAATCTTCAACGCTCCTAAACGGCTGACCGTGCAGGCGGTCAAAGAGCATTCCAGCTCCGAGCGTCGTCATGCAAATTGTCTCAATTCCAAGCTCACGGTATACCTCTGCTCGCAGCGGATCATAAATCCTTGCAAATACTTTTTGGGCTCCAAAGCGCACCTTTGCAATCTGCGACGCCATGATGTTTGTGTTATCTCCGTTCGTAACGGCAAAAAATGCATATGCACCCTCAATTCCGGCGTCTTTGAGCACCTCTTCGTCAATTCCCCAACCTGCAAGCGTGCGCCCTTTAAAGTTCTCGCCGAGCCTCCTGAACGCATCTGGGTCTTTATCAATTACGCAAACCTCGTAGCCCTCCGAATCAAGCATCAAAGCCAGAGTTGAGCCGACTCTACCGCAGCCAAGTATAATTACTCGCATGTTGAATCACCCCTCATGCGGCTGGGACGCTATCTATCACAACTTCACATGGCGGTTGGCGGAGCAACGCTTCAACGGTTCTCGCAAACAATGTTGGAGGTCTATCCTTTGCAAGTTGCATCCCGAGCACAACCATATCACCGTGATACGCCTGCACAGCTTTCCTTATGCCTTCGTTTGCCTCCCTTGCGCGAATTATGTCGGTAGTAGCTTTTATGGCATGCCTCTCGGCGATGCGCTTTGCACCTTCAAGCGCCATCTTTGCCCTCCCCTCAATGTTGCTTGGAAGTGGCGAGTCAAGCGTTAGCAACCTCGGCACCTCAACAATGTATATGAGCACAAGTTCGGCATTGTGCAATTTGCCCAAGCGGCATGCAAGCTCAACAGCTCTCTCGCTGTAGTAGAGGTCAAGTATGGGAACTACGATCTTGCGTATAGCCTCAACTGAGTAAACAGCCCTCGCTACCTCCTGCGGCATAGGTTGTGGAAGATGAAGCATCCAAAAGAGCACAACACCAAGGATGATGATAAACAATATTGCGATTGCAACACCGAGCGGGTGAGAGACAACAACACTTGCCGCTTCGCTAACATTTGTGCCATGCACAGGTATTCACCTGCCAGTTATGTAGCGCCATTTGCTTAACCCGAGCGAGAAAACAAGCCCGCCAACAATCGCGCTCACGATTATACCGTGCCACAGAAGCCCCTGTGAAAGGCAATGAATCAACCCCCTAACAAATATAGCTATCCCAACCGCCATCAACATCACTGCCATAATCTTTCGCAATGTCATCATGCAGCTTCTCCCCTAAAATCAGTTTAGTCTCAACTTCTCTTTGAGCGCCTCTCAAGTTCTATGCGCAACCTTTCGTAAAGTTCCCACTCACCTGTGTCCGAAAGTATTTTAAGCTGTTCCTCATCCCAATTGCATTTAGTGCTACGAAATATTGGGAGCCCATTCCTTCGTCTGTGCCAGATGTATACTGCAAACCAGATTGCAACCCAAATTGGTCCGAAGATTCTTGCTGAGTGATGTGTCCACATAATGGTGACGAGCATGGCAAATGTGCCGAGTGCCCCAAGCACACCAATTACTGGTATTTCATGGTTGCCCAAGCGGACATTTAAAGGCGCTTTGAAAGCCCTCGGGGTATGCGGCTCTTTTATCCTCAGGGCGATAAGTGAAAGGCAGCTGACGAAATAAGCAAGCATCGCGCCAAACGCGTAGATGTCAACCAATGTATCCATTGCCCTTCGTCCGCTGAAGAATGCCCAAAGAGCCTGCAGCGCTGCAATTCCAGAGAAGATAACTATCGTTCTAACCGGTGTCCGAAACTTCGGATGGACATGGGATAGCCAAGCGCCCATGAGATTTGTCTCGGACATGCTGTATGCCAGTCTTGATGCGCCCATGACACCAGTGTTTGCCGAGATAAGCAATATGGTTGCACCGAGAATGGCAGCTGCTGGTCCGGCGAGGAAGCCGATGAATGGGAGATGGCTTGCAAGATGCGCAATAGGGTCACCCTCTCGCTTCGCAATTGTCTGCCAGTCAACTATTCCAAGTGACACAGTTGGGAAGGCAAGCGCAAACATGAGCACAAGCACAATTAGCGCAAGCGAACTCCTTGGTATGACTGTTGTTGGGCGTATTGTCTCTTGGGCAGCCTGCGATATTGACTCCAAGCCGACATATGAGATGACGGCGATTGTTATTGCGTATGCCAGGTTCTCGGTTGTTGGAAACTGCGTCTCCCATTGATGCAGGAAATAATCCGGGCGCCACGCAAACGCGAATCCGATGACTATAACCGTTGTCTCAAGGATGAGGTCAAGTGCGCCGAGTGTCTCGTTGAATAGCGATGATTCCCTTATCCCCTTGATGTTGAGCACGGCGAGCAAGAGAATTAGAAACAATGTTTCAGCGAGCCAGATCAAATTCACATCTTTGAACGGACCAATGTCTATGGCAAACTCCCTCACTGCCGGGAAGAAAAAATTGATGTAGCCTGCAGAGGCAGTCGCAAACAGCGCCACATCAACTGTGTAAGCCAAAAGCAATCCAGCACCGCAGATCAAACTCCAGACATCTCCCAAGCCTCTCAGGGCAAAATATTGCCCGCCGCCCGCCACCGGATATGCCGAAGCCATCTCGGTATACGCCAATCCGACAAAGATGTAAACAGTGCCGGCAATGGCGAAGGCAAGCGGCGTTGCACCCTGTGCAGCAGCCATCACCAATCCGAGGGCAACATAAACATCGGCTCCGACATCAGCATAACCCCAACAAAACGAACCCCACACACTCACTTCACGGCGCAGCTTTACTTTCGTCTCATGTCCGCTCATAGCGTTGCGCCTCGCATACAGGAGGGCGATCAATAAAGCCCACCCTTTAAGTGCAGCACAAATTTGATCATCCTCTTTACAGTCATTACACTCCTTGCCACAAACTTTGCTTGGTTAGGTTCGTAATCGGCACGAAGCGTAAGCGTAGCAGCGTCCTAAACCCATTTCTCGCCTCTCGCCCCGTTTCTTACTGCGCCCTGTGCCTTACTGTGAACCGGCAAACTTTTGAGCAAAGGGCGCTCATTTAATTCGTTGACCTTGTCTTTAAGACGTATGTGGTGTCTACAGCTAAGCTGCATTTGCATCACGCCTCAATACATTGACATCAAATGGCTAATAACGATACGGCTTTCAATGTCGGTATCATTTTAGCGCGGGAGGATTGTTGCAATTTCGTCCGCTAAACCGTTCGCAAGATAATGTTAATGTTCGTTTTAAGTTATGGCTTGTGTGTCAGGTTGGTGACGAAGCAGTGATGATAATGGCGCACAAAATTTGCGCTGAGGATTTCGGACAAATTATCGCCCCTGCCTTTTCATCGCTCATACTGGTTGCACACTATTTTTAGCGAGCAGCTTACGGAGGTGAGGCGCGTGAACGGACAGCTACCAAAGGTGCAAATTGGCGGCTATGAGGTGACGAAGTTAATAATCGGTGGCAATCCATTTAGAGGCTTCTCGCACATCTCTGCGGAGTTGAACAGGGAGATGCTTGAGTATTATACTGACGAACGCATAATTGAAGCGCTGCTTGAGGCGCAAAGGTGTGGCATCAATACATTCATAGCTCGCGGCGATGAGCACATAATGCGTGTTGTGCGCAAGTTGCGCAACTTGGGTGGAACATTGCAATGGATAGCTCAAACTGCGCCAGAGATAAAGGACTGGCGAAAAAACATCCGTGACATCTTGGAGCATAATCCGATAGCCATTTATTTCCACGGCGGTCGCACTGACGAACTCTTTTGCGCCGGCATGATTGGCGAGTTGATTGACGCCATCAGTTTCATTCACGATGCCGGTTTGCCTGCAGGCATAGCCACGCATATGCACGAAGTGATTGAGTTCGCTGAGGAGCACGGTCTTAAAGCGGACTTCTACATGGCTTGCTTTTACAATCCGCGCCGCCCGCCTGGTGAGGTGTATCTGCCGCAGGATAGGGAAAGGATGTGTCAGACAATCCGCAAGACAAGCAAGCCGTGTATCGCTTTCAAAGTGCTCGCTGCTGGAAGACATTGCGATACCGAGGAGAACCTCCGTTCAGCACTCAAGTATGCAATTGAGAACATCAAGCCGTGCGATGCCATTGTAGTCGGCGTATTCCAAAAGTATAAGAACCAAATTGCCGAGGACGTTGAAATCGTAAAGCAGCTTTTATGTGGCTGTAGTTCATAGCTGCAGATGTTCTCTGGCGGCGAGCAATTGGTTGAGATTGGGCAGTTGAGTGCGTGCGCAGCCGAAAGCCAGAAGCGCTTTTTGGGGCATTTGGTGGGCTTGCATTTGTCCGCCACGCAAAGTGCATAACTCCCACCGTGGTAAGGCACAAAACAAGGTGAAATGTGTCAGCGGTGAAAGTGTGCGAAGTGTAAGGTGAGTTGAAAAAACGCTTCGCATTGCTTTGTGGCTGGCTTTGAACTTCTCATTCAATGTTTGTGTAGCTGGTTCTCTTAAACAGTGGTTGCAGTGTGGATTAACGGTTTTCGGGGCGAATAAGCTCATGGCTAATTGGCTCACATTGAGGCTCGTTGGACTGTTTCAGGATAGGGTCATACGGAACATCACATTGACAGTTGCAACGAGGGCAGTTGCGTTTGCATGCACTGTTGTTGCTACGATTATTGCAGGGCGGTATCTTGGTCCGTCCGATTTCGGCAGGCTTAACTTCGCCCTCGGCTTTGTAACACTTGCTATCAGCATCACAGAATTAATGGCTGGGACAATTGCCACAAGGGAAATAGCGCGCCATAGGGAGATGGCATCAGCTCATCTTTCCTCGCTCATTGGCGCAAGGCTCATCTCAGTTCTCGCTGCATGTGTGATCACTCTCTTTGCGATACTGTTTGTGAACGATCCCGTCACACAGCTTCTGTTGATTCTCGCAATGCTCCAGCTGCCCGCATGGATACCGCAATCAGCCGAAGTTTGGTTTGTAGCTTCAATTGACCTAACGCTGCCTAACATCTTCCGCGTTATCTCTCACGGCGCTTTGCTCATCCTCACGATTGCAATCGTTTTTTACGGGAAGGGTGTGCTGTGGCTAATGGCGGTGAACACCGCATCGTTATGGCTTTACAGCGTGCTGACATTTGGGGCAGCTTCCACGAAGGTTCACATGAGAGTGCCATCACTTGAGTCGGCGTTCAATTTGCTTCGCCGGTCGTTCGCATTTGGCATTGCCAGCACGATTTGGCGATTGCAATCGCAATTGCCGATGAGCTTAGTCTACTTGGCGTGTGGCAGTTTTCAAGCTGGCTTGTATGCAGCTGCAAGCAAGTTCATAGCGGTCGCTGATTGGAGCATCTCGGCATTTACGCTCTCACTCTATCCGGCAATGTCCGAAGTGGTGGACGATAGGGAGCTGTTCAGGCAGCGCTTAATTGGTGGGTTGGCAATGATGTGTGCATTTGGGATGGCGCTTGCCACATTTGTCGCGTCTTGCAGCAGTGCCCTAATTCAGCTAACATTCGGGAGCCAATTTGCCGGCGCACACAGGGTGTTGGTTGCTCTTTCACCAACATTGCTATTCATGTTTGCGTCATCGCATCTTGCGCACGCGCTAATATCGCTTGGCGGGCGCTCGCAATATTTCTCATCAGCGTGCGTTGCGGCATTGTCCACATTTATACTCGTAACATCCCTTGGGAAGTTGATGGGGGCATTGGGGAGCGCCGTTGGAATGTCGCTTGCAAGCTTGATTGCGCTTGTTGCCTCCGCCGTTATGATTCACCGTTTGGATGGCAAACTGGTGCCCTGGGGATGGTTCGCGCTGCGCGCATCAGCAACAGTTGCTCTTGTTGGTGTGGCACTGATGTTCGGATTGACAGTGCAAAACCTCTTTGTTGAACTTGCCTTTGGGATTTCGTTATCAATGTTGGCGTTTCTCACTTGGCGTCGTTACGGCTCCACACAGCAAAATGTTTGACTGGGACGGCTTTGGCTGCAATTATGGCAGCAACTTTTGCGGCGAGGATGTGGCACAGATGACGGGCGGGATGCTTGAGGAAGTGCCATGTGCCGTATGCGGGAACGACGACGCTGACAGGCTTTGGGAAATGGATACCTTTGGCTATGGCGCTTCAGTGCTGAGGCGCTGCAGGCGTTGTGGGTTACTTTATTATTCGCCAAGGCTTAGTGAACTCGCTTTGGAGAGGGTTTATTCCGGCACATCCGAAGCTTATGACTATACCCAAGACCTCTGTGAGCTTAACTATACTGCAAGGCGCGCAAGGCGTTGTATCAAGCTAATCAGAAAGTTTAGCGATGTATCAACTACAATAAGGTTGCTTGATGTGGGGTGCGGCTTTAGTTTCTTTTTGCTGGTGGCAAAGCAGCACGGTTGGGAGGCTGTAGGGGTTGAGCCTGCAAAGCCAGTCGCAAATTTCGCGAGGGAGCAGTTTGGATTGCAAATTATTGCGAGCGACTTTGAAAATGCCGAACTTGAAGAGGCTTCGTTTGATGTGGTCATGTTTCATCATGTGCTTGAGCATTTGCGCCACCCAAAGTGGGCACTTTGCAAAGCCAATCATCTTTTGCGCAGCGGTGGCTTACTCGTGCTGAGTCTCCCGAATGCAGCCAGCTTGCCAGCAAGGTTAGCTGGACGAGAATGGATTTGTTTCGGCGAGTTGCACTTGCATCACTTCACACCAATGACGCTCTCACACCTTCTCAAACTGTGCGGCTTTAAGCCGATACACATTGAAACGCACCATGGGCGTATACTTTGGGACTCAGCGAGAGTCGCTGCTAATGCCCTTAGTAAGCTCGGGTTGAAAAGCGGCGCATCAAAAATGCGCGGTAGAAGGGAATTGAGCAGGAGAGCTATGGCAATCAAGTGTGCATTCAGGTTCGCATCACTCATGGTGTGGATGCCTCTTCTTCCATTTGTGTGGCTATGTTATCGGCTCGGCTTCGGTCCGGACCTTTGGATTTGCGCGAGGAAGGAATCCTCGGTTGATTGTGTGGGGCGATATCCACATTGAGACAGAAGAGCTTGGTGGCAGACAATGATACCTTGGGGTGAGCGACTCGGCTACCGATACAAAAAGCCAAGGTGGGCGGTGTTAGCGAAGGTTGCCGACGCGATGTTTTCGCCCATTGAAAAGCTTGTGGTGAACTCATCCCGTAGGGCATCGTCAATTGAGCACATACTCGTTGTAAGGTTGGACCACATTGGCGACTTGCTTTGCTCCTTCCCGGCTATAAAGGCGCTTCGGCGCAAGTTCACAAATGCCCATATCTCACTTCTCGTTGGTCCGTGGTGCAGGGAGATGGCACAGCTAAATGAAAATGTTGACGAGGTCATCGTCTACAGGGCGCCGTGGTTTGACCGACAACGGCAAAGTGGGAATAAGCATCCGTTTTTTTTCATCGGCGAAATGCTCATCGGGGCAAGAATGCTCAAGCAAAAGGGATTTGACATGGCTTTAGATTTGCGCGGCGATTTGAGAAACATCCTCCTGATGGCGCTTTCATGCATACCGATAAGGGTTGGCTATAGCGATGTCGGTGGCAAGTTCATGCTCACTCATCCGGTGAAGCGCAATCGTTGGCAGCATGAGATCTTCCGTGCGCTTGATATCGTGCGCGCAATTGGTTGCGATGGCTCTTCTGCTGAAATTGAGCTGCGCCCGCCAGATGAAGCTCTTCTGAGAGCCGCGAAAATTTTGTCCGAACTAAAGGTTAATACAGCGCCAATTTTGGTTGTCGTTCATCCATTTAGTGGCGACAGAGCGAGGTGGTGGACGACGGATGGCTTTGTGCGCCTTTGCCAATGCCTGCGCGAACGCTTCGGGGCTATAGTCTTGCTCACCGGCTCATCCGAAGAACGAAAGATGGTTGAGCGCATAAGGCAGCCATTCAAAGAGGGGATTTTTAACCTCTCCGGAGCGCTGAGCTTGCACGAGTTAATCGCGCTTGTTTCACTCGCCGATTGCGTTATCACTGTGAACACCTGCACGATGCATTTCGCTGCAGCACTTGGCACACCTCAAGTGGTCCTCTTCTCATCCCAAGTTCACACAGTTGAGTGGGCACCAATTCAGGGTCAAAATATCCTTTTGCATTCACCAACGAAATGCGCTGGATGTGAATTGCCAGCTTGCCCGCTGCCAAACCATCCGTGCATAAGTTCCATAACTCCAGAGCAAGTCATTGAAGCATTTTGTAGCCTGATGCCAGTGATTGAGGAAAGGGCGGCAATTCGCAAGCTGAGGCTGATGGGCGATGGTTAGGTTTAGCTATCTTTGCCTAACACCCTTCTCAAAAATAAGGCGACTTCAAACCCATGTGTTGTGGCTTTTTCGCGATGGTCTTTAAAACTCCCCCGCACACGATGGGGGTGACGCTGCAAATTTGCTCTCAAACTTTCGTCGCCCAAAAGTGGCGAGCCCACATTGCGGGAGTTTTTTCGCTTCATGATTCAAACGGCGGTCATGTTACTTTGATATACTCATCGCAAGCTCATACGCCTTGACAGTCCTTAGAGCGATAACCTCGCTGCTGAATTGTTCAACGGCGCGCATTCTCCCACGAGTTGATAACTCACTTTTTAGCCTCTCATCGTTTGCGATGCGCAAGATATGGGAGCGTAATTCATCAATGTTTCCCTCTTGAAATACAAGCCCGCAATCTCCGATGACTTCGGGTATTGCACCCGATGAAGAGCCTATGACCGGAGTTCCGCAAGCCATTGCCTCAATTAGCACTCTGCCAAATTGCTCTCTCCAATGCGGCATTGAGCGCGATGGCAGAACAAGCGCATCAAATGCGTTTAGAAGTTCTGGCAATTCTTCATGTGGCACAGCGCCTATAAATTTGACCCGCTTTTGTATGCCAAGTTTCTCCGAGAGCTCTTTCAATGTTTGTAGCATCCATCCATCGCCTGCTATTAGCAATTGAGCTTTTGGGATTTCAGCTATAGCGTGCATGAGCAGGTCAATCCCCTTTTCAGGGACGATGCGCCCGACATAGCCGATGGTGAATGCGCCATTTGCCAGACCAAGCTTTGAGCGCAAAAGTGCTTTTTGCGAGGGCGTCATCGGAGAGAAGCGCTCAACATCAATGCCAAATTGCGGGCACACGACAATTGGCTTCTCAAAGCCACGCTCACGCAAAATGCGCATCGCCATCTCTGTGCCAGCGATCGCAATGTCGGCATAGGCGTAGCTTAAGCGCTCAAACAGAGGATAAGCGATTGAGCGCAAGTTGGGCATACTCCAACGCTGATGCAGATTCTCCCATGTGAAGAAGATGAATGGCGATTGGCGAGCAAGCATTTTTGTGAGCAAGGCTGCATGCGCACATGAAAGGCTCATTGGCTCTTCCTCAACATGCACAATTTCAGGTTTCCACCTGAGGATGAGGGTGTGCAGCATCGGATAAAAGTGAGCAAATTGAAGCCCAGTAAATAGCGTCAGCGATTGAATGGAGATTGCAATACCTTCGTTGTGGCGCAGTGAGATGGGCTTTCCACTCACTTTGCAGCTGCCTTCAACCCACCACTTTGGCGTTATAACGAGGGCATGCAAATCGCTCCTGGCTTTAAGCAATGGTGAAAGCTTGCTGCGAAGATATGACTGATGAGCACACGCATGCGAAATAAGCATCAGGCGCATCATTGCCACTCTCACTTTAACGGCATCACTCTGAATGCCCATCGTGTGGGCAATACCTCAATAGCACAATGTGCTTATTCTCAACAAGCCTCTCAATTTTGCGCCACCGCTTCATCTCCTTAACCTGTTGCAAAATGTTCGCCTTTTCTCTCGTGCATCTGGTGCACAACGGTGTTAATTCAACGGCAATGTAAACATCTTCCGATGGCATCTCGCCGTGCCACTTCTGTGACAATCTCGTGCGTTCGTCTCTTAGGGGGTTATCCCACTCAAACATCCAAACTAAGCGCCTGTTTGAAAGGTGAGACAGAAGGTGCGCTGAAGCTATCACGGGTGCACCATTTGGTATAAGCTTGAGTGCTTCTTTTATGGCTTGCACTCGTGGAGCATTTAGATGCTTTAGCCCGTGCCCAAAGTAGAGCTCATATGGGAAAACAATTTGCCATGAAAGAATGGTGCTCGAAAGGAGCGCCAATGCAATTGCAAATTGGCTCAGGTTGAGCGCTTTGCGCTCACTGCCGTTGCGTATCTTTCTAACAAGGTTGTCGGTGATAAGAGAGATTGATTCAACGCATCCAAGGATAAGAAATGCTGAGCACGGTATCAAACCCCAATATGCGAAGTTTCTCATCGGCTGATGTGCGCTAACGAAAACTTGAATGAATGGTGCAAGTGAGGGAATAAAGAACAACGGGCAGACGGCTGGCAGGAAGAGCAGCGGCAAGAGCATCTGAATGGCAGCGAGCACGGTATCTTGGGAGAGCAAAAGCTCTAACAGTTTTGAGGGGTGTAAAATGGCGTTGAGTATGATCTCTTCCAAGCTGCTTCCAAGGTAGCCGTAGAAGGTGAGAGCTGCGGTATGCATCCTATAACCGCGCAATGTTTGTAGCAGGAATTGAGATGCAAGAAGCCACGCTATAGAGGCAGCGCATACCCATATTCCGAGCCTACGATATTGCCCTGTAAAGGACAATGCTATTCCGAATGCTAACATAAAAAGCGCGCCAGTTTCTTTTGCGAGGAGCGCAACGAGAAGCGATGAGAGAAACAGCCAAAGCCTTTGCTCTGTGATTCCAATCCAAAGCCAAGGGATTGAGAGCGCAATGAAGGCGTCCATGTGGAAGTCAAACACAAGCTGGAAATGCAGCGGCGGGTAAAGGGACAATGCTGCTGAGGTTATGATTTTAGCGGTTGGATTGCTCAAGCGCCTGTGGATTACGAGAATGACGCCGAATATGAAAAGCCATGCGCATAAGCTTTGAATAAAGATGAGAGTTAAAGGTGACGGGATTAGCCTGTAAACAACTGCGAGCGGAATTAGAAGGATTGAGAAGTGGTCGGCTAATGGGCTTGCCTGAAAGCCCAAAAGTGAAGAGAGGAGTGTGGCTGGTTCAAATAAACCGTGGTGGCTTATGAGCCAGCAGAATTGTGAGTGGATGGAAAGGTCTGGTTCGCTATTAAAAGTGCTGTAATGGAATGAGGCGGTGCACATGAGCGTGCACATGATTGTAGCTGAGATTGCATACGATAGCAGCAAATGGTGCTTGGCGGACAGGTTGCGCAATATAATCACCTTCGCATACGGTCACTACCATCAGCATCGTCTTTATTTAATCTTGAATCTTGTAGTCCGCTTCAACTCTTGAGCGCTTATCGTGTGGGCAATACCTCAACAGCACGATGTGCTTGTTTTCAACCAGGGTTTCAATTTCACGCCAACGCTTCATCTTGTCAAGTTGCTCTGGTGTAATTGGCTTCCATATATCCAGCGGCGTAAGTTCAATAGCTATGTAAACATCCTCTGGCGGCATCTCGCCGCGCCACTTTGGGGTTAATTCAAAGCGCCTGTCCCGCAATGGGTTGTGCCACTCAAACATCCAAAGGAAGCGCCTGTTTGCAAGGTGCGGCAAAAGGTGAGTTGAGGCTATTACAGGTGCGTTGTCTGGTATGAGGCTCAATGCATCCCTTATAGCTTGCACTCTTGGGATGTTTTGAAGCCTTATCTCTCGCCTAAGGTATAACTGGTGCGGGAAGACAGCCTGCCACGAAAAAATGGCGCTAAAAAGGAGCACACAGGCGAGCGCAAATTCGTTCAGGCTGCGCGCTTTCCTTTCGCTGTCTTTGCCCATCTTTCCGACCATGCTGGCGAGTAGTGCTGTTGCTTCAACGCATCCGAGGATGAGCAAACCTGTGCATTGCATCATGCCCTGATAGACAATGTTTCTTGTTGGTTTCCATGTGGTGATGAAGGCTTGCACGAATGGCGTAAGCGACGGGAAAAAGAACAGCGGGCAAATGACCGGCAGGAAGAGCAATGGCAAGAGCATTTGAATGGCTGAAAGGATGGCGTCACTGGAAAGCAAGAGTTTCAATGGCTTTGAAGGGTGGCAAATGGCGTTAAGTATAATCTCGGTCAAGTTGCTTCCAAGGTAACCGTAATACCAAACTGTTGCGGGCTGCGGCTTGCCGCCACGCAACATATGGAGTAAAATTTGGGATGTTAAAAACCACGCTGTCGAGGTGATGCACATCCAAATTCCGAACCTGCGGTATCTCCTCGTGGCGAGCAGCGCTACCCCAAATGCTAACATTACCAGTGCGCCAGTCTCCTTCGCCAAAAGCGCAAGTAGAAGGAAGGAGAAAAATAGCCAATGCCTTCGTTCGGTGATGCCCACCCAAAGCCAAGGTATTGAAAGCATAATGAAGGCATCGGTGTGAAAGTCATTCCTGACTTGGAGGTGCAATGGTGGATAAAGCGATAGAGCTGATGAGGTGATGATGCAAGCGAATTGATTGCCCAAGCGCTTGTGGATTATGCGGATGATGCCAATGATGAAGAGCCACGCACATGCAGCTTGAATAACGATGAGTGTTAAGGGCGAGGGGATGAACTTGTAAATGATGGCGAGCGGTATGAGGATGATTGAAAGGTGATCGGCTAACGGACTTGCATAAAAATCAGGTGCTGCGGAGCTTAGAAGAGTGGATGGCTCAAGTAAACCATAATGGCTGATCAGCCAAGAGTATTGTGAGTGAGCGGCAAGGTCATATCCGCTGCCGAAGATGTTGTGGCGCAAAATTGCGGTATGTGTGAGAAAGCACATGATGATGGCTGAAATGGCGCAGGAGAGCAACGCGTGATGCTTATGGGTTGAGCAATGCGTGTGGCAATCAAAGTGCATGTAAGCATGCACCTTTCTTTGTCGGCTTGAATTATCCCTTAGCGGTTGCTTGACAAAATTTTAGCGCAGCAAGCTTTGGGGGAACTGTTGGGTGATGAGTGTTGCCGATGCAAATGCTCTATTTTAGGGCGCTGTTTGGTGACACTGCAAACAGGAAGGTCTTGAATGTCTTTAGCCGCACAGCACTTTTAGTGCTTGCAATTGCTCTTCTGCTGCGCCTTCTTTTTGCGCTGCCAGTGCTGCTCCATCCCGAGCGCAGCTTTGTGCCGGGTGATTCAGAGCGCTATCACCGTCTGGCGATGAACATCGCATTTAGGCAGCGCTTCTCCACCGATGACGAGCCATACTTTCTTCGTCCACCAACATACCCTGTCTTCTTGGCTTTGCTGTATAGTCCATTTGGTGCGGACGCACGCGTTGCTGTGATAGCACAAGTTGCCCTAAGTGTAGCTACAGCAATGCTCGTTGGGATGCTCACACGCATGCTCTTTGGCAATGGATATATGCACGCAATTATTCTGTTTGCCATCAACCCGCTCAGCATAGCTATGTGTGTCGTGCTGATGAGTGAGACATTGTTTTGCGCGCTTATCTGCGGCGCATTGATAGTGTTCCTGCAGGGGTGCTTTTGGCATGCGCGAAATAATGGCAGAAATGCCATCGGTTGGTTCGTTGCCTGTGGTGTGTTAGTTGGCATTGCCGCTCTTTGCCGTTCGGTAGCCATTGGCATTCTGCCGTTGCTTGCGGCGTTAGCGCTGTTTGCATGCCGGCGGTGCTCAATTCGTCTTCGTGCGGCGCAATCGTTGGCACTGGTCTTTGCGGCGTTGCTTGTTATCACACCGTGGCTGTTTCGCAACCGTGTTTATCTCGGCAGGTGGCTCATTGACATTAATGGACAGGTTACCCTTGTTTTCTTTGCGAGCAGGGTTTTGAGCGAGAGCCACGGCATAAGCGGCAGAGAGTCTGATGAGATGTTGCTCAAGCTCGCCTCAAAGCGCTTTGGATGGAGCTATACTTCATCCGATGCGGCGAACCTGCACATATTCTGTGAGCATCATCCGGTGAAGGCTATACAGCTGTCTCAAGTTGCGCAACATATTGTATTGGCAGAGTGGGTATATTCGCTGCATTACTATTTGCGCGGCTGCTTGCTGATGTGGCTGCCATTCGTCTCATATTCAACATGGGTTGGGACGCTATACGGTAAAGTTCCGACCGATGGCATTGGTGGGTTGAGTGCGGAAGTTCTTCGCCGTTTGCTCAAGCTCAAGTTTGGCGAGGCATTTGAGTTAGCAATGAGGGAACGCTTTGGGCGCTATCCGCTGGTGACGCTGTTATGGCTTTTAACGCTTTTCGTTGAGCTGTGCGTTTATGCGTTTGCAATTGTTGGTTTGCTTGCGATAAGAAGGAACGCGTTCACGATATCACTAATCATAGCGGTTATCATTTACTTCACTCTAACCGGCGGTATTGCAGGTCACTTCGCTCTTTCCCGCCTGCGCATGCCTATAGAACCATTGCTTTGTGCTGCTTCTGGATATGGGCTGCATTTTCTCATCACCCGCGCAATGGGCGCATCTTCTGATGCCGCAAGGGTTGAATGAACTGATGTGAGGTGATTTTTGTTGGTTCAATCCGCTCGTGATGGCGCTGCTGAAGGGAGCAAGATGGTTGGAAAGCTGTTTGTCATTGACGGGCATAACCTGCTCTTCAGAGCCTTCTATGCGATTACACCGCTCATGACAAGGGAAGGTATACACACAAACGCTGTCTATGGGTTTGTGAGAATGTTTTTAAAGATACTGCGCGAGTATAAACCGACGCACATAGCCGTTGTGCTTGATCCACCCGGGGCAACATTCCGCCATGAAGCTTATGAAGGTTATAAGGCGCAGCGTGAGCGTGCCCCGGAAAGCTTCCGTGAGCAAGTCAAGTTGGTCACGGAGTTCCTCAAACTCGTGGGAGTGGAAGTGTGGCAGGTGCCGGAGTATGAGGCGGATGACTTGATGGCGACTGCGGCAAGGCGTGCCGAGGAAGCCGGCATGGAAGTTTATCTTGTGACCGGTGATATGGATGCTCTTCAACTCGTGAGCGATAAGGTAAAGGTGCTCTCTTGCAAGCGCGGCATAAGCGATACGGTTGTTTACGACTCAGCCACAGTTAAGATGGAGATGGGCATATTGCCGAGTCAAATACCGGACTTGAAGGCGTTAAGCGGCGATGCCTCGGATAACATTCCGGGGATACCGGGAATAGGCGAGCGGACAGCGCAAAGGCTAATTTTGGAATTCGGCAACCTTGAGAGGGTGATTGAGTCTGCGCCGAGAATAGCTGATGCTCGGCTTAGGGAAGCTATATTGCAACATGCCGATGAGGCGCGCCGTTGGCGTAAGCTCACTTTGCTTCGTGATGATGCCCCAATCTGCATCAATTGGGAGAGATGCTCCGTTGAGCGCCTTAAGCTGCAGAGTGAGGAACTGGCTAAGTTCTTCCAACAGCTTGAATTTGAGCGCTTGATTGACGAGCTTGAGTTGCGCAAGTTTCTCGTGCGAGAGGTCAAAGTCTCATATGAGGTTATGGATGCGAGCGCTGTTGCGAATTTGCTCTCAAGCATCCGTCGGCATGGCTCAGTGACGCTTGCCGCCTGCATTGATGGTGAAATTAAAGGTGTTGCGATGAGCGTTGATGGGAGGCATGTTTACTACATTCCGATCGGTGGCACACTTGAGACCAGCCGCGCAAGCCAAAAGCCGGTTGGCAGCTCGCCAATCCAACCATCGCTGTTTGACCTCTTGCAGGAGGGAGCAAACAGTGAGGGTGAAAGTTTTGATGTGCCATTATGGCTTTCACAGCTGATGAACGATGTAAACTTGGAAAAGCGAGTTCACGACTTGAAAGGTATGCTGCGGCGCTGTGGCGGGCTTTTGCGCGGCGTTTCAATTGGGGCTGCGCTCAGCAGCTCATGGAGAGATGCTCGCCTAATGGCATACCTCTACGATCCGGATGAAGGCGATTATGAACTTGAAGACCTTTCAAGGAGGCTAGGCGTTAGTGTAAGTGTGCAGCGCCCCAGCGTGGCGCATGGCGATGATGACTTAGCATTGCAGCTTGCAAAGGCTGTTTGCATAACTCACATTGCCTGCGAACATTTTGAGCCGCATCTGCGCTCTTGCGGCATGTGGCAGCTGCTCACCGAGATTGAGCAGCCGCTCTCTTTTGTGCTCGCGGACATGGAGCGGCACGGCGTGCTCATTGATGTCCCCTATCTTCAGCGGATGTCTGAGGAGACCCAGGCTGAGTTGCACAGGCTTGAGGAGGCAATTTATTCGCTCGCCGGCATCAGATTCAACATACGCTCATCAAGACAGCTTGGGCATGTCCTGTTTGAAAGGCTAAAGTTGCCAAGGGGCAGAAGGACAAAAACCGGCTATTCAACGGCATCGGATGTGCTTGAGGCGCTTGCACCGCAGCATGAGATTGCCGCACGGGTGCTTGAATACAGGGAGCTTGAGAAATTGCGCAGCACATACATTGAGGGGTTGCTCGAGCTCGCTGACGCGCGGACGGGCAGAGTGCACACAAACTATGAGCAGGCAGGCGCATCAACTGGCAGATTGAGTTCAAGCTCTCCAAACTTGCAAAACATACCGATAAGGAGTGAGTGGGGTAAACGCATCAGGCGCGCATTCATAGCGCCAAGCGGCTACAAGCTCGTCAGTGCCGACTATTCGCAAATAGAGTTGCGTATGCTCGCGCACATCTCTGGCGATGAAACGCTGTGTGAAGCGTTTGAGCGGGGCGAAGATATTCATGCAGCCACTGCCGCACGCATATTCGGTGTGCCATTGGAACAGGTCAATGAGGACATGCGCCGCAGGGCTAAGGTGATAAACTTCGGGATCATCTATGGGATGAGTTCGCTTGGGCTATCGCAGCAACTCGGGATAAGTGAGGATGAGGCTGCAAGCTACATACGAAGCTACCTAAATCGCTACCCGAAGGTGCGCCAATATATTGAAGAAACAATAGCACACGCCAGCGAATACGGCTATGTGGCAACGATGTTTGGCAGGCGGCGATATGTGAGGGGGATAACAAGTTCAGATGAACGGGAAAGGGAAGCTGCAAAGAGAGTTGCGATAAACGCGCCAATACAGGGAAGCGCCGCTGACATAATGAAGTTGGCAATGGTGCGCCTTTGGAGCGAAATGAATAGGAGGAGGATGCGCTCAAAGCTTATAATGCAGGTGCACGATGAACTCATTTGCGAGGCACACAGCGATGAAGTTGATGAGCTTATCACGCTGATGCGCGATATTATGGAGAGCATAGTCAAGCTGCGTGTGCCGCTCAAGGTGGACATTAAAGCCGGCGACAATTGGCTTGAGATGAGGGAAGTGCAATGAAAGGCGCAGGATGTATGCCGCTCTTACGAGCTTGCGTGTGACGGATGCAGCTTCCATCGTCACAATGAACTTAGCATTGTCGCTTATGCCTGTGATGACAGGCGGGTAGTCATTTCGTCATTTGCAAAGGTGGTGTTAAAGATGGGCGAAATCAATGACAGGGACAACAGTGAGCTTGTAGAGAGAGTTTTGAAGGATGAGGAGAGGTTGAAGCGGCGTGCACAGCTTGATGGTGAACCTGAGGATGAGGTTCAGCTTTCAGGGGCTGTGCGATTTGGGGACGATGAGTTGGCGTTTGAAGAGGTGGTCACATCGCTGCCCGAGATAAAGCCCGGCGACATACTTGTCGGGACAATAGTTCAAGTTCGTCAAGACGGCGTGATGGTTGATGTGGGTGCAAAATCAGAGGGTTTCATACCAACTAATGAGTGGGGCGAGGAGATGCTCTCTGAGGCGAAGGTTGGCGAGAAGGTTGAAGTATATGTTCTACGAGTTGAGGAGGAGCGTGACGAGCGCGAGGGGTTGATAATCCTCTCCAAAAGGCGTGCCGACTATGAACGCACATGGAGAAGGATTGTTGAGGCTTATGAGAAGGGCGAGATACTGACAGCGATGGTCAAAGAGAGGGTGAGGGGTGGCTTGGTGGTTGACCTCGGCATTGATGGCTTTGTGCCAGCATCACAAGTTTACCTTGGAAGGAGGAGGCGCCTTGAGAATTTTGTCGGTAGAGCCATAAGGGTCAAGATAATTGAGCTTGACAGGGATAGAAGGAGGGTCATCTGCTCAAACACGATAGCGCTTGAAGAGGAAAGGCAGCGAATGAAGGAGGAGACGCTCAAGAGGATCAAAGTTGGCGAAGTTCTTCAGGGTGTTGTAAGGCGGCTCAGAGATTACGGTGCGTTCATAGATGTTGGTGGGATTGAAGGTTTGTTACACATAAGCGAGATGTCATGGACTCGCATTGACCATCCATCCGAAGTGCTCAAAGAGGGCGATGTCGTTGAGGTTGTGGTGCTTGAGTTTGACCCGGAGACGGAGCGTCTCTCATTGGGTATGCGCCAACTCCTTCCGGATCCTTGGAATACGGCGGAAAGAGATTTTCCAGTTGGATCAAGGGTGAAGGGTAAAGTCACTCGCATTGTTCCTGCTGGGGCATTCGTGCGCATGCCGAACGGAATTGAGGGCATCATACCAATAAGCGAGATTTCCGAGAGGCGCATCACAAGGGCAGGCGATGTGCTCTCAGTCGGGCAAGAGGTGGAGGTAAAGGTCATACAAGTAAACAGCGCACAAAGGCGCTTGGTGCTCAGCTTGAGGCAAGTTATTCAGGAGGAGGAAAGGCAGCAACTTCGTGAGCTTATGCAACAGCAGGAGGTGCCGAGGGTGACGCTCGGCGAAGCACTCAAGGAAGTCTTTGACAGGGTCTCGCCGGCGAAACCCTCGCAGGGCACATCGTGTGGGGGCAGCCCCAGCGAAAGTGAAAAAATGTAATGGATATTGAAGTTCTCAACTCACCAAGAGGCTTGCCTTCACCTCCTCACAGCGATATTCATGCAATCACTCCATCAGCTGTGACGGGATTTGCGCGACACCCAACTTGAGATATTGCTCCAAGTTATTTGATGCTGTGTTGGAGCGGTGCATCAATGGTGTATAGAAGGGTTCGTTCAACCGTCATCGGTTTGACTGGTGCGATTGCCTCGGGCAAAAGCACCGTCTCTCGGATCATTGCTCGTCATGGCGTATTGGTGATCAACGCTGACCTGGTTGGGCACAGGTTACTCAACAGGGGTGAAGTTGGTTGGGGACGCATCGTCGGAAACTTTGGGACAGGCGTGCTCAACTCGGCTCGCAATGTTGACAGGGGAAAACTTGCAAGGTGCGTTTTCTCAGATGGGCGCGCTTTAAAGCGCCTCAATAGGTTGCTCCACCCGCTCATGGTCAAGAGGATTGAAAGCGCTATAAACGATGCTCGCAGCAGGGGTGCAAACTTAATCGTTGTGGAAGCTGCTGTGCTGTTTGAAATGGGCATGCGGAAAAATGTTGATGAGGTTTGGGTGACACACGCTGACGAGAGGACAATACTTCAAAGATTGATTGGACGAGGTATGTCAATGCAGGAAGCGTTTGCAAGGATGCGCTCACAAGTTTCGCCCGATGAGTTTATGCGCAGGGCAAATAGGGTAATCACCTGCAATAGAAGCCCGTCAGAAACAGCGCGCATTTTGCGTTCTGCTGTGAAGGGCACGCTGCGTTGCTGGTGCCATTTGCGTGGTGTGTAGGGGTGGCTGAATGGGGATGGAGAATTGCTGTGCCATTTTGGGGGTGCTGCGGATGCATCCAAAGCGCCTTTTTGCTTCTTTTGGGGATGGAGTTACAGGTGCTGCACTATGCATAGCGTTCCTTGCGATCAATCTCTCCATTGCGCAGCAGGCTCAGCAAACTCCTGGGTCAATTGTTGGGCGCGTATATCAATCCGATGGGAGAACCGGCGTCCCAAATGCCACAGTCACTGCCATACCGGTTGCTCCATACCCTGGCGAACAGCCCGTGACTAAGTCCACAACAACTGATGCAACCGGCGCATACCGAATATCCGACTTACCACCCGGGCTATATAACCTGACCGCAAGTGCCACAGGCTATCAACCGGTCACAAAGCCAAATGTGCGTGTAGATCCAGCCGCCACGGTGACAGTTGACATCATCTTGATGCCTCAGCCGGGCATAATTGAGGGTGTAGTCGTGCGCGATGCGGACAGTTTGCCCATTGACAATGCTCTCGTTGAGGCGCTTTATGCTGGAGTGGTGGTATCGTCGGCGAGGACGGCATCAAGCGGCGTTTACACGCTGACGAATGTGCCTGCCGGTGAGGTTGAAGTGAGGGTTAGTGCTGCAGGATATGCGAGTCAGTCAAGGGTTGTAACAGTCCCTGCAGGTGGAATCATCACCGGCGTCAACTTCAGATTGATCGCGCTGCCGTTGGGTTCAATCTCCGGCTTAGTGACGAGGTTGATTGATGGCTCGGTTGTCGGCGGCGTGAGGATTGAGGTTGTGGATTCGGCTGGCAGGGTTGTGGCGTTCGCTATTACGGCACCAGAATATGAGGAGGAGAATGGCTATCGCTTCAATTACCGCATCACTGTTGCTGCTGGGATTTATAATGTGCGAGTTGCCACCACCGGCTACTCATCCGTTGAGAAACGAAATGTGAGTGTCATTTCTGGGCGTGAAACTAAAGGGATAAACTTCGCTGTGAGCGCTTTCAAAAGTTTCAAGCCCGGTTTGCATATGATGTCGCTCCCTTATGACTACACGAAGGACGGGTTGAGTGCCGCACAGGTATTTGAATTGAGCAAGCTCAAGCTCGCAACATGGATCACAGATCCGAAAAAACCGCTTGGCGGTGAGTATGCATATTTTGACCCAACAAATGTTGCCTCGCCAGCATACGCATTTCAAATTGGGCGAGGCTATTTCCTTTTAACCAACACATATTTGGACTTCACCCGTGAAGGCTCGCCAACGCCGTCTGTTTATCGCTTCCCGATCAAGCTTGAGGTCGGTTGGAACTTGATAGGCGCTCCATTTACATTCGCAGTTGATTGGTTGCGCTCATACATTAAGCCAGCTGGACTTGAGGCAATCCCAATAACGGATTTAAAGGCGAGGGCGTTTATCAGCACGGCTATTTTCACGCTCCGTGAGGAGTGGGGTGGTGCTGAAACCGTTGCAGGTTATTACCAAATTGCGACAACGCTTGAGCCATACAAAGCTTATTGGGTTTATGCGCTTCAGCCAGTTGAGTTGCTTGTGGATAATCAGCCGGTGCGTATGTCTCGCCATACATCTCAAGATGAAGCCCTTAAATTGCTTAAGGTGCACGCTGTTGATTCGTTTCTTTTAAGGTTGAGGGCGATGTGTGGCGCGTCGGTTGACAGCGACAATTTCGTAGGTGTCGCAAATAATGCCAGCGACGGGTTTGATGTGCTTGACATTCCCGAACCGCCAAAGCCCTTCGGTTTGCGGTGCTTCAACCTGTCACTTATCCAGCGGACTGAAAACGGAGAAATGAAATGCGCAGTTGACCTGCGCTCTAACAGTTCACGGGCACAAAACTTTCTCATTCTAATTGAGGGCAATGAAGGCGGCGTTGTGACATTATCTCTTGAGCCGTTGAATAAGCCCCTTAAGGATGTGAGGGCGACCTTGATTGATAATGAAAGGGGCGTTACCATTGATCCATTTACACAACGCCCGTATAGTTTTTCTATAGGGGCGGGTGAAAGACGCTACCTCAATTTAAAACTCTTGCACGGCGCACACTCACCGCTGCGCATCTTGAACTTGCGCCAGCTGCCGAGCCGTGGTGGGGCATTAGTGCTCAGCTTTACATTGACGCAGCCAGCTAAACTAAGGTTGAGCTTGCTGACGCTCACTGGAAGACTCATCATGCGAATTGAACCGTCAAAGGTTTACGGGCGCGGTGGGAATATCCTTTCGGTGAGGCTGCCGGATAATCTTCCCGATGGTTTTTATGTAGCGAATGTTGAAGCCTCCGGCGTTGAGAGTAGGGCATCTGTAAATGCGGCAGTTAGGATCAATGTAGCAGGAGGAGCGAGGTGAATGGCTATGATGGCACTTAAGCGTTGTCGCTCAATTAGGCGCGTCGCATGGCTGCTGATTGTGGCTCTGTCACTAACGCTCATCGGGGTCGTCAGCGAGCCGACGAGTTCCGAGGCTCCACAGCAACCGGCTGCGGGGCAAGTTGGCGCAGTGGAAGTCGGACGGGCAAAGCCTCGTATAGCTATTCTTGACTTTGATATTGAGCGCAATGTGCCAGCTTGGCTTGGCAGGGCTGCTGCGGATGCGCTTGCATATGCAATTATGCTCCCGGAGGAACCTCAATGGGAGGTTGTGCCGCGCCAACAGGTGCAAGATGCGTTGAGCGAACTCAAGATCCCGCCATCACCGAGCATCGCTGACATACAGCGCGTAGGTGCGTATTTGAACGCGCAGTATGTGGCTACCGGCAAAGTTGTATCGGCAACTGTCACAAGCCGTCCTAAGGTCGGCATCGTTCACATACAAGTGTTTGTTTATGATGTTGAAGCTGGCGAGCCAGTCAACGGTGCAAATGTCATGGAACGAAGCCCGGAAGGTATTGAGGATACGAGGTTGCTTGCCGATGCGCTAAATAGGGCTGCAAGGCGCGCTGAAGAGAACATGCGTGCAACGAGGCTTCCGACCGGGCAGGTTTTGATTAGGCTCCCGGAAAATAGGGTGCTGCTCAACATCGGTGCGAAGGACGCTGTCACTGCCGGAATGAGGATGAGCGTCATACATACAGATTTGAAGACGGGCGAGACAAGGAAGATCGGCGAGATCGTTGTCAAACGCGTTGAACAGCGTCAGTCGCATGCCGATATTGATTGGGAGACACAGGGAATTCAACAGATGGACAAAGTTAGGGCACAGTTCATGATGCCGCCGGTTGGGAAAGTGGCAATGCCGCCGATAAGGCGTGAGCGTCCAACAATCACATCTTGGGTGCAGGGTATCATATTCCCGCTGCTTGCGTTGGGTGCACTCGTTGCAGTCATCGGGCAGAGCAGGAAGCCTGAGAGACCTCCAGCTGTTCTTTCGGCTCACTCTCTCTCATGGGGTGATGGTATCATAGTTCGCTTTGGGAGCGGTGGTGGGACAGTCCTTGGGGTTGAAATTTATCGCGGTGATACAGCTGGCTTTTCTCCATCCAATGCCACGATGATTGACATAATCCCCGGAAATGTCACCCAATATATTGACACAACACAGTATTTTGAGGGTGAGGCGACTGCCGAAGATGTGGACGACCCAGATAGGACGCCATGGCTTGACAGGCAGGTTGAAGTTCCGGGGAGAGCCAAGAGGCTAAAGGTTAACCGCTCAAGGCAGGTTGTGGTCAGCGATTACGATGAGGAGTTTTATCATACGCCGCTTGAGCTCGGTCGCCAGTATTGGTATATCATCCGCAGGATAACTGCCCGCCGTCCAGCAATGTCGGTTATAACCGGCGTTGGCGGCGGTGCTGGCGGAGGAGGTGTGGCGTGGGAGATTGTTCTGAGCCAATTCTCATCAATCATTGGTCCTGCGACAGCTTTAAGGAAGATGTCCGATACAGACCTTGTTTCGCCACCGAACTTAGGACAACCGGGAAGCGATAACATCAACTTGGCTGATGTGACATTTCGCTTTTTGAGCGTCAGGGGCGCTGATGAGTATGCTATCTTTGTTGGGACAGACCCAGCGAACTTGCTTCCGGGGAAGGCTTTCATGAAGCAGACAAGGTTCACGCAGGATAAGGATGGAGTGCCAATTGAAATACGCTTGGTGAACGAACTGAATCAGTTCTTCAGGGTCACAGGTGCAACGACATTTTATTGGCGAGTTGGATACAGAAACAGCCGTGACATGGCACCGCCATACCCAGATGGGTGGGTTTGGAGTGTTGTGCATGCATTCAGGACTGCTGAGGCGCCACCAACACCTCCTAAGGGTGGAAGGTGAGAACTGCCAAGGTTGTAAGGTTGAGGCTGTCATGTCCGAAGTTGGTGCGAGTGTTCAAAGAAAAGAAAAGAGTTGATTGAGCATAACGGAGAGTGGTGATCAGATGAAACACTTGGGAGTCAAATGGGTGTGTAGGGTTTTTGCTATAGGGCTGCTATTATCGCTTATTGGTTTGAATGTGGCATCAGGGCAGCAAATAAAAGTGAGACGAATGTCGGGCATACGCTGTTTGAAGAGGCAAATATTGGAGGCTGTCGCGAAGCGCTATGGGATTGAACTTTCGCCGTTGAGCGCTAAGCCAAAGCAGCGTGGTGAAAGAGTTCGTCAGGCACTTGATGTCCATTATGCTTTTTTCGGGACGCTCGGCACAGGCTTATTGCCACGAGGTGGACTTATAGGAACTATTAGGGCTTTGCACTTGCTTGTCAGACCGCGCTCTTATGATGTTGTCCCCGCAGAGGAGCATACGGTGGCTCACTTTAACAGGCTGCTCTTTGACATGGCTAATCCATCATCTCTTGCCCGTTTCTATTACGAATCCTCCTATGGCAAGCTCACCATCACAGGTGACACATACGGTTGGATTGTCATTGATGTGCCAACTGATACTGTTGGGAATGTAACATTCATGCCCGATGCTGCTATCGGCGGCGATGTTATCATCCAAGAGACAATAAGGGTCGTTGACCCGTTCGTTGACTTCTCGCGCTATGACAGTGATAAGGATGGGCGAGTTGATCTGCTGTTCGTAACTTTTGCATGCGACGAAGATGCTCGCTGCCCTGACGGCAACTTCAATGATGACCCATCGTTTGGCGCATTCCACAGAAGCATTGTATGGGAAAGATTGATGGGCACCCCATCGCAACCGTTTCAGACAAGGGATAATGTGACTGTTGAGTCGTTCATACTCATCCATGAAGCCACTGCTGATGTTGGGACTTATGCGCATGAGATGGGGCATGCGTTTGGGTTGGTTGACTTATATGATGCTATAACGCCGAAGGCGGTCAGCCCCGGGCTTTGGGCGCTAATGTGTGCTGGTGATAGATTTGTTCCAGCAGAGTATAACCCATTGCGCCCAATTGGTCTTCCCGGTGAACATGACCCGTGGAGCAAGATGCTATTTCGTTGGATAACGCCAATTGATGTTGTCGGTGATGCCGGCGTCGTTGAAATACCACCGTATGAAATAAAGCCAGTTGTTTATCGCGTGTGGGCGTTTGGGAGCACAGCGCAAAATGAATATTTCCTGCTTTGCAACCGCCAGCTGATGGGCTTTGACCAATACCTTCCCGGTGCTGGGTTAACCATTTGGCACATTGACAAAACTATAACTGGTGACTACACCAAATATCTCCAAAACGAAATTCAAGTCAACATCAACCCGCTAACTGGTCTGATTGATTACATGAGGAAGGGCGTTCACATGGTTCAAGCTGACGGGCGTGATGATATTGACCTTTCACAGGTTGACTTTGACCCGCTCGCATTCAACTGTTCCACCTATGGCTTCCTTGGATGGCTACAGGGCAACCACGGTGATGCCGGCGACCCTTATCCTGGCTTGACCAACAATACTGAGTTCACATTCTTGAGCAAGCCGTCAAGCGCCACATACTTTGGGCTTGATTCTGGCGTCTCCATAACCGAGATACGCATGATTGGAACTTCAATATATGCCAGAGTGAGCGTTCTGACCAAGCCCGAAATTTACATAGTTGAGCCAAAGGAAGGCGAAATACTTTTCACATTCACACCGATAATAAGGGCGAGATTTGCCGGACCATACCCATCACCGTATCAGGGCAAGACCAACATTGACCCATCATCCATAGTTGTAACCATTGATGGGCAAGAGGTTCTCAGGGGCGCAACAACTGAATTTGACCCAACAACACAATCGCTTGAACTTAAGCTCACGCAACCTTTGCAGCAAGGTTCACACACGCTTGAAATACGAGCCGCAAATTACGGTGGAGTTCAGGCTGAGCCAAAAAGTGTCACATTCACTGTCGTCCCAAAGGTGCTAAGCACCGGCTTGCAAATGGTTTCAATCCCATATGAGTTGATTAGTGGGCGTGATTCGCCATCTTATGTCTTCGGCGCCACGATAAACAGGCGGTTGGCTCGTTACGGTTTGAAGCCGACAGCCAGACCGCCATACATTGCAGGTGATGTTGGCGACTACGACTACCATTACTATGAGGAGGGCTACTATGACGAGTTTGTGAGCACGCTTGTTGCGGGCAGAAGCTATTGGGTGAGGGTAGCTCTTCCAACACCTTTACAAATTGAGGGGCACACAATTGATAGGCAGCAGCCATTCATCATGCGAAATGAAAAGTCTTGGGATGCCATAAGGGAGGCTGACATTGGTTGGCAGCAGATTGGCAACCCATTCCCATTCGCCATTGACTTGAATGCGATACAGGTGTTGGCGGACGACACATCGCAGCTGCTCAACTTCAATGATGCTGCAGAGCGCGGCTACATCTTACCAATCCTTTACCGATGGGATGGGCAGCAATATGTTGCGATGACACCGCCCGAGATTGTGCTTGAACCGTTTGAGGGTTACTGGGTCAGGAAGTTTAAGCCGTGCAGGCTTGTCATCTTGCCCTCAATAGCGATGCGCTCTCGTGCAGGTGACGCGAATCGCCAGGGTGGCGGGAAGCGTCCCTCAAGGCACGATGGCGGATGGCGCTTGAGATTGATCTCCGAAACGCCGGCTGGTGATGCGGTGCCACAAAATGTTGTGCTTGCAGTGGATGCTGATGCCAATGTCGGTGTTGAGTTTGGGCGAGATATGCCGGCTCCGCCGGCGCCTCCCGGAGCAAAGATGCGAATCAGTCTCATCCCTACGGATGAAGTTAACGAGGCTAAGAAGCTGCCGCTCTTGGTTGATTGCCGCCCGGCAGCTTCGGGTAGGATTGTTTGGGATGTGGATTTGCAGCCCCTTAGCAGTTGTAGAACTGTGAGGCTGAGGTGGGATGGCATTGGTAGCATCCCAAGCGGCTGGAGGCTGTGGCTATACGAGCCGTCGCGCAATTCGCCGTTGAACATGCGCGCAGTCAGCGCATGCGATATAGCTCTTAGTTCGTCTGGTAGCACGAAGGTGCGAATTGTTGCTGAGAGAGCTTCATCATCTGGGCTGCGTGTGAGCAGCATTAGCGCTGTGCCAACAAGGGGCGGAGATGTGCTTATAAGGTTTGAATTGACGAAAGAGGCAAGGTGTGAGGTGTCTATACTTACGCTTGCAGGTAGAGTTATTCGCAAGCTGAACTTGAGCGGTGCGAGGGCCGGCTTGAACTATGTCCGTTGGGATGCAAGGGATAGCAATGGTCAGAAGGTCGCATCGTCAGTTTTCATCTGCAAGGTTGTCGCAAGCGATGATGAAACAAAGACCTCCTTTCAAGGTGTCGGCTTGATACGCTTGCGATGATGGAGGGAAGCACCATGAGACAATGCATGGTTAAGTGGATACCGAGAGTGTTCTTGGAAGGCAAATGTTGGCGGAATTTTTTGCCCTCCATTTTGTTGCTCATCGGCTTCGGCATGGCTGAGGCTCAAGTGACCGTAGCAAACAATTACCTGAGCGTGACGATGGCTGCAAATGGCGATGTTACGGTGACCACAATCGTTGTTGATCCATATATCCCGCCAAAGCTTGATATATTCACAGGCTCAATGACTCTGCGCGTTGAGGATGACGCTGATAGAATTTATAGCGCATTGATACGCGCCAACGGGACGGCTGCATCTCTTGGGCAGCGCCGCGCAGACCCTGTAAGGTGGGAGCTGCGCGGGACACCGATGATGGTCTCCCAAAATTCCGTCAGATGCTTCTGGGTTGTTGAGATGCCGGAGCCTGCTGGGACAGACCCCGATTATGACACCAATCCGGATGACTTGATAATTGAGCGCATTGTCACTTTGATCCGTGAGTTCGTTGAGATACGGCACCGCATAATCAACATTGACAATGTCGGGCACACAATCGGTGTTCGCCTATTCCTAAATCCGCGGCTTGATCCTAAGTTGAGTTCGGGACCGTTTTATGTTTCAGGTGTGCCGCCGATAGTTAGGGAGAGAGAGTTCAACGCTGGTATAGGTATGCCCGAAGTCTGGCTGACGACACTCTCAAGGACACAGACTGCATTTAGCCTCAAGGGTATCGTTAAAGGTGGCGATGCAACACCGCCTGATAGGCTCGTGTTTGGCGAAGCTGGCCACCTAACTGCAGACAACTGGGACTTCACAGTCAGTGAGTTCTACAACCTTGAGTTTCAAGATAGCGCTGTAGCTTACTATTGGCTTCCATTCACGCTCACGCCCGGAGCAAAGGTTGAATTTGTCACCTATGTCGGATTGAATATATCAACAGCGGTTTCCATCGGAGGCTCTTACGGTATCTTCGTTAACATGCCGCCAAGGTTGAATACCGTCTTTGGGGACAATCCGCTAACGGCGGAGGTTGAGACGTCTTTTCCGATGCCAAGCCCATTCACAATTGATGTGACAGTGCTCAATTACAGCGATGCACCATTAACTGAAACAACGCTCATACTTCAGCTCCCGCCAGGGATGAGTTTGTTGCAGGGCACTGCGCCAACACAATCAATTGGCAATGTCCCAGCTGGCAGTGAGGCGAGGGTCTCATGGGATGTTAGTGTTGAGAATTGGGTTGAAGGCTATACAACCATCAACATCGTTGGCATTGCCTTTCCGGGAAAGGTGCATAATCTGCCAATCAAGTTTGTTATCCCTGCGCAGGCACAGCGCTTTTTCATGGGCGGCTTTCACATGCTATGTCTACCATATCCAGTTGGGGATCGTTACCCACCAACTGCCTTGGGGCTCTCTGGAACACTCAAGCTTGCCCGTTGGGATCCGCGCTCTAATAAGTATCGCTTCTTCCCATACGACATAAGGGAGCTTCGCCCAGGTGAAGGCTATTGGATTTACTTGGAGACGCCAACGAAGATAGTGCTCAACGGTGCTCGTTTCCTTAAAGACACGGAGATGCCGGTAGCAGTCCCGCTATACGCCGGCTGGAATCAGGTTGGCAACCCATTCCCGCAACCTGCCTACCTTGGTGGGTTGCAATTTGCTGTTCCGGGAAGCCCGCTGGCACTCAGCTATGAGGACGCCTCCGTTGAGGGCTACATTCACAGCTTCATTTTCTTCTGGGACAATCTGGCTAAGGACTATGCCCAGCCTAAGTCTGGCAACGATGTGCTTCTTCCACCATGGCAAGCATTTTGGGTGTATGCAAAGCGTGATGTGGTCCTTCTGTTCAATGAACCGCAATTCATAGGCTCGTTTCAAGTGCGCAAGCGCAGCAAGATGCAAGCCAACTATGACAACCTGCGCTGGAAAATGCGCATAAGTGTAACGGTTGGCGATGAGTGCGATTCGCATAATTTGCTTGGCGTTGCTAATGGCGCATCCGATGGGCTTGATGATTTTGATGTCTTTGAGCCACCTCGCCCATCGCCGTCGGTTAAGCTTGCGTTTGCTGGGGGAAGAAGAGGAGAAACACCAACAGAGCTTTGCTACGATATAAAGGCAGCAGGTGGTGGAAGGAAGGTTTGGGACTTCGTTGTGAATTGCGAGTTGCCTAACAAAGATGTGGTGCTGCAGTGGGAAGGGGTTGACATCCCGAAGAATGCCAAGGTGATGCTCGTTGATGTTGATGCACAGAGGGTCATCAACATGCGCACCGCATCAAACTACAGATATCAAAGTGGTGCAATTGGTGGATTGCGGCGGTTCAAAGTGGTGATTGAAGAGAGCAATTATGCTCCGCTGAAAGTTATGCAACTTAGCGTTGTGCCGGTTCGTGGCGGCAAGATGGCGATATCGTTCGTGCTCTCAAAGGATGCGCGCATTTATTGTGCCATAAGGACGCTTACTGGCAGAGTCGTAAGGGAGCTGGGCAGCAGCGGTGTTGTTAAGCGCGGTCAAGTTACAATGCTTTGGGATGGCAAGGACGACAATGGCAAACGGGTGCCAAACGGTGCATACATTGTAACCGTCCAACCGGTGACGGAGGATTCCCAGACAGCATTTGCATCGGCTGTGTTTAGAATGCGATGATTCGTGCAATGTGATGGATGCAGTGTTTACATGCCGTTGTGGTGTGGGTAATGCATAAAGCGAGTTTTGCAAACAACATAAGCGCAATCATCGTCCATGTTGGTAAGCATCTTCGCGATCAATAGGGGGTAAGGGTAATGAGTTTGCGAGCCATAAGGAGAAGCAGCATCCGTGAGGATGTTTGTTACTTCCTCATCATCGCTTTAACCTTAACGCAGCTGCTCATTACACCGCAGTCACCCTCAACGGCTGCTGAGGCAAGGCGAATGAGTGTCGTTGCATTCTCATTCACGCAGTTGACCCCAGAAGCTCCACCAGGGTTGGCTAACACGATAAGGGATGCAATAGCTGCCCGGATGATAGACACGGGCAAATACTCAGTCCGCACAGCCTATGAGGGCGACCCAACAATACAGCGTGCAATTAAGGAACAGCAGATTACCCCGGAGGAAGTTGAGCTTGCGATAAGAGAGCCAACCGTTGAGCGCGCAGTGGCGCTTGGCAAATTGATGCAAGCGGATGCTGTGCTTCTCGGCTCGCTTGACGAATTCAGGCTTGAAGAAGCCGATGGTGGCACAGTCACAATCACTGTCTCGGTGCAACTGATAAGCGTTGAGACTGGTCAGCCAGTCCCCAATGGTGATGTCAAAGAGACGATAACACGCACTGCAAAGAAGCCGCCTGTTGAGATAGCTAAGGAAGCGTTGATAAAACAGGCTGTGCTTGATTTGGCGCGTGTGGTGGTTGACAGGTTCCTTGGCAAGCCTCCTGAGGAAGTGAAGCCGGTAAAGCGTGCAGCGCCTGCTGGAGCAATTTTGCCGTTCGTGCTGCTTGCGGCTGCAATTGCAGCACTTGCAGGCGGCGGTAGAGGAGGGGCGGCACCAACAGCGCCGGCGATGAATGCACCAAGTGATGTGGGAGTTTATCCGGAAGCAAATGGGGTGCGCATTGTTTGGATGCCGCCGGCAGCTGGAACCGTAGTTGAATATCGCGTCTATAGGCAAGTAGTGGGCATAGCCTCAACACGTTCAAGGGCTGCAGGTGGATGGCAGCTGCTTGCGCGTGTGCCAGCCACACAGACGCAGTATGTGGATACAACTGCAACACCGCCAACACTTTACAGGTATGGTGTGAGCGCAGTCCTTGAGGATGGTCGTGAGAGTCAAATAGTGCAACCACCACCGGATGGCTCTGGAATGCCACCTGCTGTTGCGATCGGCATCCCGACGGCTCCAAGGGGCTTTAGGGCAACAGCCGGTGACAAATTGGTAAGGTTGACATGGGTGCCAAATCCCGAGGGCTTCTTGGTTGGCTATCGCCTTTTCAGGTTTGAGGAGCCAAGGGAATTAACGCCGCACGATAGACCAATTGCTGATGAGGGAACACTTCGCCCGAATGTAACCGAGTTCATTGACGACAACGCCGGCAAGGGCTTGGTGAATGGCAAGATTTACTTTTACAGGCTTGTTGCTGTTGGGCAAGGGCGCTACGAAAGCATACCAACGCCAGTGCAACCTGCCGTGCCCGGCGATTATGAGCCGCAGCCACCAAGGAACCTTGTGGCAGTTGGGCTTGACAAGGCAATTGAATTGCGTTGGGAACCATCACCAGACCCAGATGTAGTTAAGTATCAGGTGCTTCGTGGTGAGGAGAACCTTGAGGAGCAGCGCTCACCGCACATTCGTGTTATCCGCCCAACACCCATGCCGCCAAATATAAGGTTTCCAGAGATCCGTCAAATCCTCTCAAGGGTTCGAGCGCCTCAAATGCGTCCAATAGCTGAGGTTGTCGGAAGGCTCAATACGCGGTATGTTGACCGCAATGTCATCAATGCACGCATCCGATATTGGTATGCTGTGCGTTCCGTTGATCAAGGTGGTAAAGCCAGCGACCTATCCAACTTTGCAACCGCAGTTGCAAACGCGAAGCCTATAACGCCACCTTCGCCAATCGTTGCAAAGGTAACTGATAAGAGCGTGACGCTTGATTTGCAGAATGTTGTGACCGCTGCTCTTCGTGACCCTGATAACGACATAACAGGCGTGCGTATTTTCAGGGGGTTTGCGCCCGGTCAGACGCAAACTATGTTGGCTTCGCTAAACAAGCTTTGGGGGTTGCCAGACCCAATCCCATTCAATATGCTCCAAGATGGACGGTATTTTGTTGACGACGGTCGTGACCTGCCAGCGAGATCGCTTCAGGTGAACACGCAATATTTTTATGCAGTCCAGCTTGTTGACAGGCTCGGTTTGGGCAGCGATATCTCACCCGAAGTCAGCGCAATACCTCACAAGCCGCCGAGCGTCATTGAGCTTCCAGAGCCTGTTGTAGACCCGGCAATGTCTGCAAATGGCAGATCAATGGCACTAATAATGGCAAAGGTCCTTGACAGGGATGGGCAGCCGGTTGGCGGTGTTGATGTCAAGTTCACAGTTGATCCGACAAACATGGGTGGCTTTGTTGAATACACTCCTGAACTTGCAGCGCAGATAACGCCACTTATACCCCTTGGCAGCTTGCCGCTCAGGCAGCCACTCACACCGGGACAGGGCACGGGACGCAGCAGGCAAGTAGGTGCACTGCAACTTAAGAGCGAACTTGTAGCCAAGACCGACACCCAAGGGATTGCCAGAGTAATTTATGTTGCGCCAGAGCTTGATCAGGATAAAGTGGCGCGCATTGTTGCAACCGTTGTTGAGGAGCCAAAGCTCACAAAGAGCCTCATTATGACGCTTGTTGCGCCTAAGCCAACGAGTATAACGATGAGCGCAGTCCCGCAAATACTGACAGCCGATGGGATAACGCAGTCGGATATAAGTGTTGTTGTAAGGGATGCCTTTGCCGAGCTTATGAGGGAACAGTATGTTACGCTCTCAATAACGGCAGGACCTGTCGGCAGTGGCGGGAGCGATGCCAACGGCTGGTTCTTGCAGGGTGATAAGAAGGTTCCACAGGTGCAAGTTAAGACAGATGGAAACGGTGAAGCGACCGCAGTCTATCAGGCTGGCACAAAGGTAGGTAGGGTTGTAATAACGGCGAGGTGCGGACAGGCGCAAGCTAACATAACGATTGAGCTTATCGCTGGGTTGCCGGCACAAGTTATTGTTAAAGCTGCCCCAGCTGAGCTTACCGCCGATGGGCGCTCAACGAGTCAAATAACAACCACGGTCTATGATGCGAAGGGCAATCCAGTTAAGGGCATTGAACTAACATTCACGGCAAGCATTGGTAGGGTCTCCCCTGAGAGTGCCACAACTGATGATAATGGCAATGCGACGGCAGTTTACACAGCTGGGACGAAAGTTGGCATAGCTGTTGTCACGGCAAGGGCAAAGATAAATGGCGCTGAGGGTAAGGCTGAAATAACACTCAAGCCGGGCGTTGCAGCCAGCATACAGGTAGCTGCCTATATAATTGATGCTCAGGGGAACAAAGTCCCGATGCCCTCAAGCGGCATATTCGTCTCAAATGTTGGCATGACACCAAATCAAGCCATCATTGACATCACTGTCACAGATGCTACTGGCAATCCGGTTAAAGATACCGTCGTGACATTGCAGGCAGTTGGAGGGACTGTCACTCATAGTGTGCGCACTGATGAAAATGGTCGTGCAGAGGCTACATTCACCTCTGGGACAGCTTCAGGGCAAGCTCAGGTGACGGTAACAGCAGCTGGGGTGTCGCAAAGTTTGACAATACCGCTTCGTCCAGGTCCGCCTCACTTCCTCACAGTCAGTGTGGCACAAGCTTCATTGCCGGCTGATGGTGCATCTGTTACGACAATATCAGCTATAGTCTCGGACGCAAACAACAATAGGGTTGAAGACGGCAATGAGGTGCGCTTCACAATTGAGGGCGATGCTCTTGGTGCACAATTTGGTGACGGCAGAATACAAACGGTGGCAGTGACTCAGAATGGAGTTGCAAATGTTGCGCTCCGTTCAGGCACGAAAGTCGGAAGGATACAAATCCTCGTTCAGGCTCTCCATCAGGGACAGGAAAAGGCAAGGCAAGTTGTATCGGTTGACCTATTGCAGGTCACTGTAACCTCAATTGAACTGCAACTTTCACAGTCAACGATGTCTGTGAGCGACACTAACTCGCCGGAGCCAAAGGAACGCCGTCCTTTGCGCACCGACATCGCAAATAGGGTGACAGCAACGGCTACAGTTAGGGGTGTTGATGGTAAGCCACTTCTGAATCGCCCGGATGTGCAAGTCCTGTTCACAGTCAGTGATAGCAATGTGCTGCTTATTGATGCGGACAATCAGCAGCGCTATGCAATGGGCGCCTTGACGAAAAACATTGATGGAAAAACTGGGCAGGCAAGGGTGATATTAGTCGCCTCAAGGACAGCAGGACCTATTGTCCTGACTGCTGTCTCGGAGAGGGTTGTGCAATCTGCCCACCTAACGCAACTGCCCGGAGTTTCGGCGAGGATTGAAATAAGCGCATTCCCGCAGACGATACCAGCTGACGGCATCAGCACTTCGCAAATAACTGTCCAAGTCTGGGACGCAAACGATAATGCCGTTTCGGATGGCACTGCAGTTCAATTCAGCACGAGTGCTGGCATAGTTAAGCCATCAGTCGCATGGACTGTCGGTGGGAAGGCTTCAACCACTTTGACGAGCCAGTTGAGCAAGACGCCAATTCAAGCTGTTGTTGAAGCGCGAGTTGAAGGCATTCTGCAGCCTGCGAGGACAACAGTTGTTTTTGGTGTGACGATAGCAACGCTTGTCTCAATGCGCGCCGAACCTTCAACGATTGTGGGCGATGGCATAAGTGAAGCAAAGATTTACGCCACATTCACTGACGATAGAGGTAACCCGGTGGCGGATGGGACACAGGTTTACTTTGATACAACCTATGGGCGCATTACAAGCGTAACACCGACGCAGAATGGGACAGCAATGGCAATCCTTAGAAGCGCTATCGTGACACAGCCCAGGGTCGTTCAAGTCACTGCAGTGCTAATCAACCCTGATGGCTCAAGGGCAGTTGGCACAGTCAATGTCACATTTACGCCTGCAAGGGAAGTCCTGATCATAACTGCAACACCACCAACACTCATTGCCGATGGTGTTTCAAGCTCAGTGATAACGGCACGCCTTGTTGACCTTGATGGTAAGCCAGTCCAAGGTGTTGCAGTTAGGTTTACGACATCATTGGGCAGCATCAAGGCAATAACGGATGTGACAGACGCTAATGGAACAGCAACAGCTACATTGACAGCTGGCTCAAGGGCTGGAATTGCCATCGTTACGGTTAGGGCTGCAACCGCTGAGGCTTCAATTGATGTGCCGATTCTGCCAGGGGCAGCGCAATTTATCAGGCTCACAACTTATGTTCCTAACCCTCCGCTTTACGCTGATGGCTTTACGCAACTCAAAGTCATTGCCGAAGTTACGGACGCAAACGGTAACTGGGTCGTCCCGGGAACACCTGTGACATTTACACAAACTGATGCAGCTGGCACCCAAGCTGTGCAAATTGCACAGACTAATGACAGAGGGCAAGCAAGTGTCTTCTTCACGAGCACCGTTGCTGGCAATGCTATAATAGTTGCCACTTCTGGCGCCGCAACCGCCCAAATATCGGTTGCCTATTTGCCGTCTGTGACATTGACTATGGACATTACTCCGGCAATTATCACAGCTGATGGAATAAGCACAGCAACTGTTACAGTTACAGCGAAAAATGCACAGGGCAACCCATTGCCGAACATACTCGTGCGCTTCCAAGCTTCTCATGGCACAATTACAGCTCAGGCACCAACGGATGCACGTGGGATTGCAACGGCAACTTACACGGCGCCAAAGCTTAATGAGCCTTCAACTGTTGCCACAATAATTGCCATTGCACGCTTCCTTGACGGCACTGAGCAGCGATTGACGGGTATCATCACTTTGCAAGGTGTTGGTGCAGGTCTATCAATTGCTGCAAATCCTCCGTCCCTCCCCGCTGATGGCAAATCAGAGGCTACAATACGAGTTGTGGCACTTGATGTCCAAAATCGCCCAGTTAGGGGTCTTACGGTTAGATTCACAACTACTGCGGGCAGCTTGAGCGAAGAGGCAGTTCAAACTGGTGCAGATGGAACGGCAACTGTTAAGTTGATAGCACCAACAACCCCAGCAGTGGCAACCGTAACTGCTACAATACCGCCAACCGCCACAATTGGTGGGACTTCGGTTGCGAGAACGAATGTCACTTTCAACCCAGTCACCATTGTCTTAAGCGCCGATAGCAATGTCCTGAGAGCTAATGGTATTGCAACTACTTCTGTGCGTGCTCGCTTGCTTGACACATCTGGTTTGCCGGTTGCTGATGGAGTTGTTGTGAATTTTGCTGCTAATGAGGGGAGCATAAATCCTGCCATTGTTCCAACTGTCAATGGTGTAGCCATAGCCACATACACATCTGGAAACAGGGCAGTTGTAGCGACGATAGTGGGTCAGGTAATATCTCTTGGAATAAGTGGCAGTTTGAGCATAACATTGCTGCCTATGCAGGCAAAGAGGGTGGTTATGGTATCAAGTTCGCCGAGGTTTATGGCAGATGGCAATGATGTGGTAAGCATAGAGGCGAGGGTGTATGATGAATCTGGCAATGCGGCTATGGATGGGACTGTAGTTTGCATAAGGTCTGATGGAGGGACATTTGGTGCGGCTGGGACACAGGTAAGGCAGGTTCATTTGTCGACTGCTGGCGGGTTGGCGAGGGTTGATATCAGGAGTGAGGAGGCTAAGGTGATAAGCATAGAAGGTTTTGTTGACAATGACAGGGATTATGTTGCTGATACTGGGACTGTTGTTGGGCAAGTAAAGGTTGAGGCAGTAGGAGTTGGTGCTGGCATAACAGTGACATTGAACAGGGAAATGATGCCAGCGGATGGGGTTAGCAGGGCAAGGGTGAGGGTGAGTTTGAGGGATGCACAGGGTAAGGCGATAGGTGGTATGTTGGTTAGGTTGACGAGCAATTTGGGCAGGGTTGAGCCTTCGGAGGTTAAGAGTGATGCAAATGGTGTTGCGGAGGCTGATTTGGTTGCATCAACTGTTGGTGGTATGGCTACAGTTGTTGCAAGTTGTGTTTATCAGGGTGTTGAGAGGAGTGGCAGCGGGAGCATAACTATGAATCCAGTTGTCATAAGGCTTAGCAGCAGTGTGAATGAGCTTAGGGCGGATGGTAAGTCAACGGCGTTGATAACGGCGAATGTTAGCGACACATCTGGTTTGCCGGTTGCTGATGGAGTGACAATAAGGTTTTCGGCAGATAATGGGCAAGTTTTGCCCGAAGAGGTTCAAACTTTAAGTGGGGTAGCGAGGGCGACATACATTGCAAGCAGGCAAGCTGGTGTAGCGACTATAACCGCTCGTGCAGTTGCCCTCAATATTGCCCAGTCGTTGACTATAAACCTTCTTCCAGGTGCGTCAAAGACAGTTGTGGCAACAGCGTCAAGCCCGACATTGCTGGCAGATGGCATAAGCACTGTTACAATCACTGCGAGTGTATACGATGAAGCCGGCAATCCAGCTGCAGATGGGACGCTTATTGGGTTTGTCAGCGATGGAGGCACATTTGGTGCTGCCGGCACAGGTATAAGGCAAGTGCATCTGCCGACTATGGCAGGTTCGTGCAGCGTCATATTGCGAAGTGTCCAACCCGGCATTATCACAGTTAATGCTTTCATTGACATAGATAGAGACGGTGCACCGGACTTTGGCACTCAAGGCGCAAAGGTGGTCATTCAGGCAATACCAGTGCCAGCCTCAATTTCGTTAACTTTGTCTAAGACGCAGTTGCCAGCGGATGGCGCAAGTAAGACCCAAATTACGGCTGCTGTGCGTGATACTCAAGGCAACCCACTTGGCGGCATTAATGTCGCTTTCACCACGACATTCGGGCGCTTGACGGCAGATAGCGCAATAACTGATCAAAACGGCATAACACCACCAATTGAGCTTATAGCTCCAACGGTGCCCGGCGTGGCGACTGTGACGGCAAGCTCTGTCATAAATGGCGCTATAGCATCCGGTTCTGCAGTTGTCACATTTAACGCTGTTTCCATTGTCGTCACAACTGACAAGGCGCAAATGAGCGCCGATGGGAGAACAACGGCAACTGTAATAGCACGATTGCTTGACTCAGCCGCTGGAGTTCCAGTAGCTGATGGTATACTGGTTGACTTCAGGACAGATAATGGGCAAGTTAACCCGGCAAGGTCAGAAACCAAGAACGGCGTTGCAATTTGCACATACACTGCAGGGGTTAGAGCAGGAGTTGCAACAGTAACTGGAGAAGTTATGTCGCTTGGCATAAGCGGCAGCGTGGGCATAATGTTGAGGGCAAAGGAGGCATCTGTTGTAGTAGTTGACGCAAATCCATACAGCATACCTGCAGATGGAAACAGCGTCAGCCAGATAACTGCAACTGTATTGGATTCTGATGGCAATTTTGTTCAGGATGGGACGGTAGTTACATTTAGGACTAATTTGGGGACATTTGGACCCAGGCTATCAAACATTCAAGTTGTTCAGGCTACGACTATAAATGGGCAAGCTATTGTTGGGTTGAGGAGTTTGCCTAAGGCAGGGTTGGCAAGTGTTGTTGGGTTTATAGACAAGGATGGGGACAAGGTGTTGGATGCAGGTGAGCCGAGTGATCAGGCAATAGTTGAGATTGCTGCTATAGCGCCTGGTTTGACATTGAGTGTGGACAGGTTGAGCATACCTGCAGACGGTGTAAGTTTGGCAACTATACAGGCGACATTGAGGGATAGTTTGGGTAGGGTGATTGATGCAAGTGGTGTTGTGTTTAGCACCAATGCAGGGAAGTTGGTAAACAGGGATGATAGTGAGGCTAAGAATGGAGTTGTCAGGATACAGTTGCAGTCGGACATAGTTCCTGGGAGTGCTACGGTTGTGGCGGTGGCGAAGCTTGATGGTGCTGAGGCGAGGCAGAGTGTGAATGTTGTTATGAACCCACTTGCGGTTAGCTTGGTGATTGACAAAGACAGGTTAAAGGCGGATGGGGTGGATAACACATTCGTAAGGGCAAGGGTGATGGATGTAGCCAACAATGTTGTTAGCGGTGTTGATGCTGAGTTTAGTGTTGACAATGGTGATGTGACGCCGAAGGTAGTGACTGTTCAAGGTGGTGAAGCTATAGCGAAGCTTACATCAAGCAAGGTATCGGGCATCGCTAATGTAAGGGTAAGAGTGTTGAGGTATGTTGCTACGGCGCAAGTGACATATGTTCCAGTTGACATTGCAAAGGTGCTCATATCGGCGAACCCAGTTGAGGTTCCGGTTGGTGCATTTGGGTCGGCGATCTCGGTATTAGCCCTTGATTCAAGCAATCGCCCAGTTGAAGGGGCAGTTGTTACATTCTCCACAGATAAAGGCTTCATTGTCGTTGGGCAGGGGATAACGGATGCTCAGGGTGTAGCAACCGCTACACTTTACAGCGACACAACTGTTGGAGAAGCAACGGTAACGGCTACTGCAACTTACGAAGGCAGGAGCGCTATAGGGCAAGTTAAGGTCAGGTTTATCCCCGGAAGCGCTGCAAACATAACCATTGAGGTTAGAAACAGCCGTGGCAAAGTTGTAAATCCAAACGAGGAACCAGTTGAAGCAAACAACATTGACTATTATGAACTCATAGCCTATGTGACTGACCGATTCGGCAACCCGGTCAGGGATGGCACAGCTGTCACATGGAAGATTGACCCTAACTTCCGCCAGACAGCGCAGGGCGGCGTCTCAATGACTCAAAATGGCAGGGCGAGGAATGAGCTTCTCTCAAGCATATTCTGCGTCGGGCAGGTTGCGGCAATCGTTGACCCAGTATTCGCCGCAACACAACTTGTCTTCGTGCCAGGTCCACCTGTAACGGTTGTCGCAAGTGCCATACCGCCTGTCATTGAAGCTGGCGTTGGTGAGGCAACTATAACGGCAAGGGCTTTTGATGCGCAAAAGAATCCAATCAACATTGAGCTTGGTGGCACACCCGGTGCTGGAGTGCCAAATGTCATTAAGGGCAAAAGGAGCGTTGACTTCATCTTCTCAACAAATGCTGGTTTGCTTGACGACCTTGAAACTGGCGCCAATCACGAAACTGGCACAACCGTTACAGTTAAGGGGGATACAATCGTTGACAATGGTGGCATCGCAACTGTAAAGCTGCTTGCCGGAAGCACTGCTACCACTACTGCAACAATAACGGTTAAGGCTGGAACTGCAATCGGCACAGCGAATGTGACATTCGTTTCAAGCGATGCTGCGCAGCTGAGGGTGACGGCGCAACCGCGGCAAATACCCGGCAACATGATAGCCACAAGCACATTGCGAGTTGAGGTTAGGGATGCAAAAGGCAACCCAGTCCGGGACGAGACGCCAGTTCAGTTTGAAATAGCAAGCGGCAATGTTGATGATGGTATCTTCCTGCCAAGTGGCGGAACCCGTCAGACTGCGCTTACAAGCAATGGAGTTGTCACGATAGTCTACCGAAGCGGTTTGAACATATCCGATGATGCAAGGAATGTGCAAATCAATGTGGTAAGTGGTAAAGCGAGCCTTGTTTATAACATGATACTGCAATCGGCAAAGCCACACTCGGCAACGCTAACTGCTGCACCTTCCACGATACCGGCAAATGGCTTAGCTACATCAACGATAACGGCAACACTTCGTGATGCCAATGGCAACCCTGTGCCACTTGGCACTATAGGTGTGTTTAGGACGGACAACGCCACATTTGTGAATGCCATCTCAGCCGATGGTAGAGAGGCAAGGGATGCCACCGACGCTAATGGAGTTGCAACTGCAACCTTGAGGAGCAGCACAAGGGCAGGCATCGCAAAGGTTTGGATCGATGAGGCGATAGTCAACGGGACGACGGTTAGGCTTGCGCAAGTTGGCAGCACAGCCGTTCAAATGGTTGGAGTGCCAGCGGTGATGACACTGGTATCTGACAGGGCGAGCCTGCCAGCTGATGGCGTAAGCTATGCCGTATTAACCCTCACGCTAAGAGATGCTCAAGGCAACCCGATTAAGACTGACCCAGCAAGGGATGACGATAACATCAGGTTCACCACAACAAATGGCACTTTGAAGACACTCGCTGGAACAGACTTGCCGATTAATGGAGTTGATACCGATGCCAATGGGGTTGTGAAGGTGCGCTTGGTGGCGCCGTTCAACCCTGGCGCTGCTACAGTCACTGCAACATTCGTGCGTGATGGCGTTGTAACGAGGGCGCAAGAGGATGTTGTATTCCGCCCACTTGCCATCAGGGTTATTGCCAATCCAGACACAATACGAGCCGATGGCATATCCACATCAACGATAACGGCATTCCTGAGAGATGCGGTGACAAACGAGCCGGTGGCACAAGGCACATTGGTGACATTCGCAACGACGCTTGGAACTATTACGGCTAATGATGAATCGCCAGAACTTGCAGGCATACAGGTAAGCGTAAGGGGTTATGATGGGCAAGTTACGGTGGCATTGTTAAGCGGTCGTGAGCCCGGCGTTGCAACAGTTACTGCATCGGTTGGCACATCTTCTGGCAGCGTGAGCGTAACGCTCATTGGTGCGCCGGCAAACATCGTTTTAACGGCGGCACCGGCGCAAATACGTGCTGGCGGAGTAGATACCTCAACGATAACAGCACGAGTTGTGGATGCAGCTGGAAATTCAGTCTGGGATGGAACGCTCATAACATTCCAAAGCACACTTGGAACGCTCTCACCGGATGAGGATGGCAATCCAGCTAACGGCGCTCAAAGGAGCACAGTTGGCGGAAGGACTTTCGTCCTGCTTACCAGTGGCAATGATATCGGCACTGCGACTGTTTCAGCGAAGGCTGAGAATGATGTTATGGCATCAGTGCTCGTGCTCATAACATCGGGTGCCCCAGCAAGCATTGAACTTGCAGCTGAGCCTGACAGGATCGTCGCAGATGGCGTCACAGTTTCTCGCATTATCGCCACAGTTAAGGATGCAAACAACAACCCAGTTTCTAATGCCCCTGTTTACTTCTCCACGACTGTCGGGACGATTGTGCCGCAGACAGCGTTTACTAATGCGCAGGGGATAGCGGTGGCAACGCTCACGAGCACATCGGTTGGCGTAGCTTATGTCACAGCTGCATCTGGTCCGGTTTCAAAGCGCATAACAGTTACAGTCATAAAGGGTGTGCCGGCAGCATTGAGCTTAAGGAGCGATGTTGATGAGGTTTATGTTCATGGCGTCGGGAAGACACCGGAGAGCGCAACCATCACAATTACGGTGCGGGATGCGAACAATGCGCCGGTTGGCGGTGTGCCAGTCTTCCTGACGACAACGCTTGGCAGTGTAACATCAAGTGTCACGACGAACGGACAAGGAATTGCAACAGCGACATTCACAAGCGGTTTGCAATCCGGCAATGCTGTCATAACCGCACAAGCTGGCAGTGCTATAGCCAGCTTGACGGTAAGGGTTAAGCCTGGTGCGCCGGAGCAAGTGACTTTGATTGCCAGCCCGAATGTGATACTTGCCGATGGAGTTAGCACTTCGCGATTGACGGCGACTGTGTTGGACAAGAACGGCAATCCGGTTGAGGACGGCACTCAGGTGACATTCAGTGCAACTGCTGGGACGGTTGTCGGCAGCCCTGCAGCTACAGTCAACGGGCAGGCACAAGCCACATTGCGTTCCACAACGACCGAAACGAATGTCACAGTGACGGCAACTTCCAATGGCAAGAGCGATAGCACGATAGTGCGCTTTGCAAAGGTTGAGCCAACTGCGATACAGCTGAGCGCTCAGCCAAGTATGCTCAGCGTTGGCGGCATACCTGGCAGAGTGACGCAAAGCAAAGTGATAGCGATTGTGCTCGACGCTCAAGGAAGACGCATAGCCAACGGCACACCAGTCACATTGCGCACCAGCAAGGGCATCTTCGTTGAGAGCAAGCAGCCAACATACGAGGCGACAACCGTAAATGGGCAAGTTGCAGCTATGCTTGATGTGAGCGCTGAGACTGAAAGCGGTGTTGCGCTTATCACGGCTGAAAGCGGTCAAGCTGTAGCGTCGCTGAGCATACCAGTTCAACCAGGACCGCCAGCTGCGATAACACTTGCGGCGATGCCAAGTTCAATTCCGGCTGATGGCATTAGCACATGCACGCTCATAGCCAAAGTGCAAGACCAGTATGGCAACCCGGTGCCAAATCAACCTGTGGCGTTCTCAGCAACAAGGGGCACTGTCACACAAGCAACAGCGAATACGAATGTCCTCGGAGCTGCATCGGCAACCTTGAGGAGCATCTCAAGCAGTGTTGATGTTGTAGTTGCAGCTACAGCTCAAAGTGGTGCCATGACTGCAACGACAATGGTGACATTTACAGCCGTCAGGGCAGCGAGCATAACTCTTACGGCTGTTCCACCAGCCATACCAGCGGATGATAGGACGGCGTCAACGATAACAGCGATTGTAAATGATGCAAATGGCAATCCAGTGCCGGATGGGACAGTTGTGACATTCGTCACCAACTTTGGTTTGTTCACAAACGGCTCAACAGTGCAGTATGTTGAGACGCTCAATGGAAGGGCAAATGTGACATTGCGCTCTCAGGCTGGGCTTGCTGGCGTCGCTCATGTCACTGCAACATCCGGCGATGCAATCGGGACTGTCACAGTGACCATAACTTCTGGCATGCCAGCTTTTGTTGAGCTGTCGGTGGTGCCGGACAAAGTGCCGGCTGACAATCAAACGGTGGCAACTGTGAGGGCTGAGGTGAGAGATACTGCTGGCAATCCAGTGCCTGCAGTGGCTGTGACATTTAGCACAACTCTCGGAGCATTCACCAATGCGCAGGTTCCAACCGATGCGCGAGGCGTGGCTATAACGCAGATACGTAGCAACAGGGTTGGCATAGCGACTATAACCGCAGTCTCCGGGAGCGCAAGCAGCGTGCAAGTGCAGGTTGAATTCATCACACCAACGGCAACAATACAGCTTGTGGCGACGCCAACGATAATCAAAGCCGATGGTGGACAGTCTCGCATCACCGCCACTGTTATGGATGGCTTTGGAAAGCCAGTCCCGGATGGCACGGTCGTCAGGTTCAGCATACCAAGTGTCAATCATGGCAGGTTGCAGCCCGATGCCGACAACAATCCGATAGCCGAGAGCGTTAAGACAGCTAACGGACAAGCATCGGTGACGCTGATTGGCAATGCAGCTGTTCCGGTGCCAGGCACTTGCCCAGTGACTGCAGAAGCAAATACGGCAACTGGCATTGTGCGCTCAACAGTTGAAGTTGTATTGGCGAAGGAACCGGCACGAATAACGCTAACCGCCACGCCGAGTTCAATAAGGGCTGATGGAGTGAGCACATCGCAAATTCGTGCGCTTGTCACCGATGCCAACAGCCACGCAGTCGCCGATGGCACACCAATCAAGTGGAAGACAACAGCTGGAAGAATTGATGCCCAAACTACGACAGTTAACGGTGAGGCGAGGGCAACACTTACAAGCAGCCCAGTCCCACAAGCGCAGCCTGTTAGGGTAACGGCATTCTATGATGCGAATAACAACAATGATGTGGATGCAGGTGAGACATCCGGGACAGTTGATGTCATCTTCAGTGCCGGACCGGTTGCGTCACTTATGCTCACCGCACAGCCTCAGACGCAGATTGCTGATGGAGTGAGCATAGTCCAGCTTAAGGCGACAGTCAAGGATGAGCTTGGCAACCCAGTGGCTGATGGCACACCGGTCATCTTCCAGACCAACCTTGGAACATTTGTTGGTGCGCCTGCCCCAGGAACGACATACCCAACGAGCACTGTCAATGGTGAGGCGAGCGCGTCGCTCGTCAGCAGTCAGACTGGGCTTGCCACTGTTACTGTGCAGGTTGGCTTGCTCGCAAGGCAAGTTGTGGTCAGCTTCAAGCCTGGTCCGGCTGCATCGGTATCGCTGTCGGTTGTTCCGGCAGTCGTCTTCCCTGAGGATGGGCGTGAAGTGCTAATAACGGCGACAGCCCTTGATAGGCTCAACAATCCAGTTGAGGATAGAACGAGGGTTGAATTTATTGTCACAGCTTACGATGGCACTGACTACACATACAACCTGCGCAGGCTTGATGGCACATATAGCAATATCGTTAATACCGTCAGCGGATTGGCTCAAATCAAGCTTGTGCGTGCCTCAAAGAATGACATCGGAGTTTACACGGTGCGTGCCAATGTGCTCTCCGATGGCGGCATATTGGTTTCGGCGCTCGCTCAGGTGCGCTTTGCTGGGGAACCAGCCGAGTTGATTGCGACAGCTACCCCGACAGTCATCATTGCTGATGGCAGGTCAACTTCGGCAATAACTGTGGTGGCAAGGGACATCACTGGTATGCCAGTCGCTGATGGGACGATAATCAACTTCACAACCACTGCTGGAAGCGTCACCTCAGTCGGAAGGACTGTTGGCGGGCAAGTGGTTGCGGCACTGACAAGCTCAATGCAACCAACACCGCAAAATGCGCCGGCAGTTGTGACGGCATGGTATGATGCCGATGGCGACAGGATACCATCTTATGGCTTTGAGCCAATGGCGACTGTTGAAGTTGTATTCACAACTGGTGTTCCGGCGAGGGTGACACTCGCTGCCAGTCCGACAAAGGTGTTTGCGGATGGAGTGAGCACATCAGCTATTGTTGCAACAGTGATGGATGCACTGAGCCGTCCGGTCATTGACGGTGTTCCAGTGACATTCACAACGAACCTTGGGACATTCCCGAATGGTCTTCAGACATTCACAACCGTGACAAGCGGCGGCACCGGTCAGGCAAGCGTGATGCTTACCAGCCCGAGGCTGCCAGGGATTGCGAATGTTACAGCAACAGTCGCTGGTATAACGAGTGCGCCTGTAACTATCTCCTTTGTTCCCGGTGAACCGGCATCCATCATCGTGACTGCATCGCCAGTGAGCCTTAAGGCTGGCACAGGAATGACATCGCTCATAACGGCAACGCTGCGCGATGCCGTTGGCAATCCAGTGGCTGACGGCACACAAGTCATGTTTGAGATAAGTGGCACAAGCCAGTTCATAACACCGATGCCGGTGACGACGAGGAATGGCGTAGCTGTGGCGACATTGCGTGGTGACACCGCAAATAGCGCTCCACGGCGTGAGCTTGTCACAGCGAAGGCTCAAACGAGCACTGGGTATGTTAGCAGCGCAGTTGAAATCCTGTTCGTTGGTCTTCCGGCATATATTGCCCTAACGGCAGCCCCGACGACAGTGACAGCCGATGGCGCTTCAACTGCGAGGATAACAGCTGCCGTATTTGATGTTGTTGGCAATCCGGTTTACGATGGCACAGTTGTTGAGTGGCGAGTTGATCCAACCCCAGCTGATTTGAATGTGACCATCTCGGGTGAGGGCAGCACGAGGAATGGTGTTGCAGTCGCCACACTCAAGGCGCCAAATCGTCCTGGGAGTGCTACGGTGACTGTAACGGCAACGGAGACGAAAGTGCAAGCGTCCATCACGATAAGGTTCATACCGAATGCAATTGCCAGAATCACAATCACCGCTGAGCCGCCGGAGATTGATGTTCTCGGCGCCGATGGTGTTGAGGCGACAACGATAACGGCGGTTGTAACGGATGCAGCTGGCAATCCGGCACCTGATGGCACAATTGTCTTCTTCAGCACCACGAGAGGGACAATTGAGGCAGCAAAGCCTACTTATGGTGGGATTGCAAGAGCGACTCTTACAAGCAGCACCGTTTCGGATAACAATGTCATTGTTACTGCGCAGACTAATGGAGTGAGTGCTCAAACTACGGTTAAGTTCCGCCCGGGCGCTGCAAGGCGAGTGAGGCTCACTGCAGTTCCCAACCGAGTGATCGCAAATGGTTACAGCCAAGTTGTGGTAACAGCGCGCATTGTTGATGTTAACGGGAACAATGTGGCGGATGCGACACCTGTTTGGTTCTTTGCGACACAGGACAATGAGCAACCGGGCATGTTTATTGGTGGCACTTACGATGTTGCTCTGAATAGGACACAGGTTAGGGCATTCACTCAGGGTGGCATTGCAGCTGCGGTATTGCGCTCAAGCAAGACTGCTGGCACTGTCACGATTGTTGTGCATGCATTCCGAATAGCTGATGACACAACCGACCCGAACAATTTGCCGCCGGCACAGGCAAGCGAGAGTATGCAAGTTGTGTATGAGCCGAGTGTGCCTGCGAGTGTGCAAGTGAGTGCAGAGCCAAGCTCAATTTATGTTAGCGGCGTTGGAGTTGAGCCATCAAGTGCCATCATAACCGCACTTGTGCTTGACACAAATGGAATACCAGTTGAAGGTGGCACTGCCAGATTCTCAATTGCAGCCAACCAAGGAGTGTTGACTGATGAGTATGGCAGCGACAATGATGGCTCGCCGATGACCGAGACAGTGACAATTGGCGTTGGCAACATGGCTGGCATCGCAAAGGCGCGCCTAACGGCAGGCACAACTGTTGGGACGGTGACAATATCAGTCGCAGCAACAAGGGGCGGTGTGACGGCAACTGGAATAGGTAGCATCACATACATGCCTGGTCCTGTTCACACAATTGTGTGCTTTGCTAACCCAACTGCAATACCTGCTGATGGGGCAAGCTTAGCGACCATATCAGCAATAGTGCGCGATATGCATGGCAACGCAATACCATCAGTGCCAGTGGCATTCACATCCGACATCGGGACTATACCTGTGCCTAAATCGGTTACGGATGGCAGGGGTATTGCAACGACAACATTGCGCAGCATAGCGAGTGATAAGACCGTTACGGCAACAGTTATAGCAAGGGCTGGCGATAAGTCCGCTATGGCTCAGGTGACATTCAGCAGCGTCCTTGCCGATACAGTTGTGCTTGCAGCCACTCCGACGACAATTGTGGCAGACGATGGTCAAAGCGCAATGACTGTTACAGCTACTGTTACTGCGAGAGGGCAGCCAGTCCCTGATGGGACTTTGGTCACATTCTCAGCATCTTCTGGTTCAATTGATTCAGCTCAAACCCCAGATGAAGATGTAACTGCGCCTGGTTGGCAGCGTAAGACGATTCAAGGTGTAGCGATAATCAGGCTAAGGAGTGGAAGGGTGGCTGGACCTGTTATCATCACGGCTACATCGGGCACAGCGTTTGCCAACCTGCAGGTGACATTCCTGCCGGGTCCGCCGGATGAATCGCAATGCACGATAAGCCCGAGCCCATCAACAATACCAGCTGACGGCACAACTCCGTCGGTTATAACAGTGACAGTCCTTGATAAGTTCCAGAATCCGATACCAGGTGTCGTTGTTGACTTCACTGCAATTGGCGGAGCTGTCGTCCCAGCACAATCCAAGACGAATGCACAGGGCATCGCCACAACACGGTTTACAAGCACAACGCAAGGGCAAGCCACAGTGACAGCAAACTTTGGTGGAATAGTCAAGAGCGTAAATGTGACCGTTGAAGCAGCTCCGGTTGCATCAATCACATTGAGCTTTAGCGTCCCGAACCTGTATGTGACTGGCGTAACGGTTAACGGTCAACCAGTTGGGACAATACCAGCATTGCCGATAGAGGGCACAGCCACAGCAACTGTTAGGGATGTGAACGGTAACCCAGTTGGTGCCGGAATAGTAGTTACATTTAGCACGACACTCGGTGCGATTGAGGCTTCCGCAACAACAACTGCTGGTGGTGCGGCACAGGTCAAACTGCTCGCCGGCACAACATCCGGAATTGCGAGAGTGAGGGCGGCAGTGGGTAGCGTCGTTGGAACGCTTGACATACCGATATTGCCGGGAGACCCAGCATCAATAATGCTTGGTGGAGTGCCCACTGTCATACCGGCTGATGGAAGAAGCACAGCATCAATCACAGCCACGGTCAAGGACGCAAATAACAACCCGGTCAGGGATGGAACGACAATTGAGTTCTTCAGCCGGGATACGAAAGTTGGCTATCCACCAGCAACAGGCGATCCACCTGGAAATCCTATGGGCACGATAACAGCGAGAGCCGATACTATAAACGGTATGGCTAATGCCACATTGGTTAGCCGCTCAAGCACAGTGCCACTTGTGGCGTATGTTTCGGCGAGGGCAAGAGTGGGTGCAGCCTATGTCTACAGTGATAGTATACCGGGCAATGCGACGCTTGATCCGCTTGAAGTGACATTTGAGCCAGTGGCTGCAGCGACATTGACCCTAAGCGCACAGCCTTCAAAGATTTATGTTAGCGGTGTTGGGTTGCTCCCAACGACATCGCTTATAACAGCGCAAGTCCTTGACGCCGCTGGCAATCCAGTGCCGGATGGAACGATAGTTCACTGGATGACCGATAGAGGTGTCCTTCAAGACCCAGATAGCGGATTGCCATCTGATCGGTCAGCAACAATTGGAGGCGTGGCAAAGATTCAGCTTGTAAGCGGTCCACTTGCTGGCAGGGCAACTGTGACGGCTGTCATACGAGACCCGAACAATAACCCAATACTGTCGCAATCAATACAGGTTGAGTTCATGCCGGGCTTGCCAGCACCATATCCGCACTCAACGATGTCGGCCAACCCGCCGACAATATCAGGGAATGGCATAGCAAATTCAACCATAACTGTAACATTGAGGGATGCCAACGGTAACCCAGTCGTTGACGGAACGAGGGTGACATTCATAGCAAATCGTGGAACGATAAGACCAGTAACAGGCTATGAGCAAGGCACAGTTGGCGGAGTTTGCATGGCAATACTTGTAAGCGAAGTTGTGGCTGTTGATACGGATGCCTATGTCAAGGCAAATGCGCCTGCTGGCTCGCCGTTCTTCATCGGAACTGATATGGATGGCACGCAACTTGGTGGGCAACATTGCATTGTAACGATGGTCAAGAGCATACCGACGACGATATCGGCATCAATAGACAGAGCAAGGCTCACACCTGATGGTAGGTCAACTGCGAATATAACGGTAAAAGTCGCAGACCAGTTTGGCTTAGCTGTTCCGGATGGCACCGTCATTGACTTCTCAGTTGACCTTGGCACGGTGACAACACCGAGTGTGACCAGGAATGGAGTTGCTTCGGCTATTTACACAGCCGGCACAACACCCGGAATCGCTACGATCAACATCCGTGTGCACGACTACCCGCACATCAACACCGGCTTACAAGTCTACCTGCCAGGTGGTGTGGTTAAGATACTCATGGGCTACGATCCAGCTCTGATTTACGAACCGAGCATTTGGGCTGACGGTGTTGACAGACAACGAATTGTGGCGCAATGCATTGACAGGTTTGGCAATCCAGTTAACGGTGTGGAGATAATCTGGACTACAACTGCTGGTTCAATCACACCGGCAACCGATAAGACGGGACCAAGGACGGTGTCTGGCTTCCGAGGCGGAGCACAAACATTGGAAGGGGCGTCAATTGCCACATTGGTTTCACAGCGTTCTCTTGCGGGGTTGAGTGCAACCGTGACTGCGATTGTGCCCACCGGTGAGACAGGCATTGTTATGGCATCCACATATGTTGGCTTCACTGGTGTGCCAACGCAAGTTGATTGGGAGTGGTTAAACACCACAACAGGGCTTTATAATGAGCCTGTGGCAATATATCACATACCAACCGGCGGTAGGATACACATTCGTATCCGCGTAAGGGATCAAAATGGCACGAATGTTCCAGATGGGACATCAGTTACATTCAGTATTTCCACCACATCTGGCAGTGATGGTGGCAGCCTGTCAAATCCTTCCCAAACAACGAGCAATGGATGGACGCACCCGTGGTTGCATTACGGTGAAGGTTGGGGCACTGCTGCAACGCTAAGTGGTGGGACTGATGGAAGAGTATGGCGGTGCACAATAGATGCGACTGTTAGCACGCCATATGGTTCGATAACCTTCCGTGCACCTGGAATATTCGGGCATAATTAAATTAGGAATTAGATTAGGAGTTACGCAGTTGTTGAAGTGGGAGCGGATGAAATCCGCCCGAAAAGATGGGTAATTGCTACTCCACTTCTTTGTTTGGTGGCTCACCACGAATGGTGAGAATTCTGTAGTGGAAAAGGTTATGGCGCATTAAGAGATGCACTTTTCAAGGGGCGAAAAGTTTGGTGCGTTGTTAAAATAGACATTGGGGCATCAGAGAGATGCACCACAAAAAGTTGGGGGGGTGTTTTTAATGATAGCGCTTGCGCAATCATTTAAGCGTAACAAAAAGGTTGCGAGAGTCTTTATAGCTTTCGTTGCATCTCTCATTCTCATTGCAGGTGGCGTTAGCTTCAAACTGTTCATGGCAATGGCTCAAGGTTTGCCAAGGCTGACTTCAATTGTCCGTGAGGATAAACGACCAATTAATCCACCACATGACATGAGGATAAATTGGGGGAGCAACACAGAAAGTGCGCTAAAAGTCATCATAAATGGTATGAACCTTGAAAATACGCAAAGTATTACTCTCGTTAGCAAAGCGATTGGCGGAACCAACATTGATGGCACAGTCCTTTCAGAGTCAGGTGACAAAGTTGAGGCAGAATTTAATTTACTTGGGGGTGCGCCTGGCATTTATGATTTGGAACTCGTAACACTATCGGGGAGGGCATATTTGACCAATGCATTCATCATAAAGTCGGGTGCGCCGAAAATAACATCAATTGAGCGTGAAGATGGAAAACCATACAATCCGCCGCAGGATATGAGCATAAATTGGGGAAGCAATGCGGAAGGAGTTGTAAAGTTCATTATAAGGGGTGAAAATCTCTTCCCCAACGCCGAAGTTTATATCAACTTGGATGGGCAACCTGGCACTATGGTTGCGCGCGCAATTAGTGTCAGAAGCTATAACGACGATAGAGATGGAGTTGATGAAGACCCGCCGGAAGACGAGGACGGTGACGGTCTTTTTAACGAAGATCGGGTAAACGGGCGGGATGATGATTATGACAATGAAATTGACGAAGATTGGGAAGGAATTGATGATGATGGCGATGGGCAAATTGATGAAGATTGGGATGAGGATTGGACTAATCCTGTGACTAACATTACCACGAAAGTTGATGTTGACAACGATGGTGATGAGGGTATTGATGAAGACCCAATTAACGGGGTTGACGATGATGGTGATGGGGAAGTTGATGAAGATCCGGCAGGTATTAGTTTGCTTGTTGAGTTGCCATTGATTGGTGTTGCTGCGGGTTGGTATTATGTCGTTGTGCGAAACAATGATGGGCAATATGTAGTCTGGCCTGAGCCACCGGCACAGCCAGGTCAAAACACTGGTGGATTGCGTGTTGTTGAGTTAGTGCCTACAACTGGAGTGTCAGTGACAGGAATTGAGCCAGTTAGTGGCTCAAATAGAAGCACAGTAACTATAACGATTAGTGGGACTGGGTTTTTATCGGAACCTCCTCCAAGTGTCCGTCTGCGAAAATCCCCACCAATATCGCCATCTTTACCCCCATTTGCTCAAACTATAAGTGCAACGAGTGTATCACTTGACCCAGATAACCCAACGCAACGGATGAGAGCTACTTTTAATCTTGTAGACCCTTGGAGTCGTGACCCAGATGATCCGGCACCGCCTGGTTATTGGGATGTTGAAGTTACTGTTGCAGGTGTAACTGTAACGCTTTATAACGCATTTACGGTCACTTCAGACCCAATATCAATAAGCAGCATAAGCCCATCAAGTGGGAGTAATAATGCCCCTGTCGCAATCCGTGTTGATGGCTCTAATATGTTTGAAGGCGTCTATGCCGAGTTGAGAGGCTTTGGGCAAATTGTTTACCCGTCCAGTGTAAGTTATCCAAGGGATGATAGAGACAGAATAACAAAAAGTGTTGATATAACCTTTGACCTTCGTGGGCTGCGTCCTGGCAGTTGGACATTGCGGGTATATAACACGGATTACCCGATTCCGACAGGACGATTCGCCTCAACAACATTCACGATTAGCGATGCTGGTGGAGTCCATTTGACATCGGTTAGCCCATCGTCAAGAAGTAATCTTGAAACTGACAATCCATTCTATCTCACAGTAGATGGGGCAAATTTTGATAGTGGCACAACATATTGGGTATTTTTGCGAGATGCAAGAGACACAAGATACCAAATTCGCTCACTCACTCCAGCCACAGTTCTCCCAACATCTCGGATTCGTGCTCAGTTTAACCTTTTCTTGGCGAATGCCCGTCCCGGATTATATGATGTCATTGTTGCAACTGATTTTTGGGGGACTAATATAGTCGGACGGCTCGGATCGGCATTTACGGTCACATCACCGATGACTATAGTTGATTGTTGGAACGATACCAATTTTCCCGGAGGAATACCAAATAACTCACCTCATGCTGATCGGGACAGGCAGGCATTCACGGGTGGCGAGCCTGGAAGCTCCGATGATCAGAATAAAATCGTCATACGGATACTCGGTAATGCCAACTTTAGCGGTGTGACAAGTGTCCGCTTGCAATCGGCGCGAGGTTCGCCTGATAATCCAAGGGGTGGCTCCAGAGTCATAATTTCCGCACAAGATGTGAGAATTAGCCCGGATAATAGGATTATTGATGCAGCATTCTCGCTTGACGATGATAATGCTTATGCTGGCAGTTATTACCTTACGGTTGAAAAGCCAGGCGCTGGTGGAAGGTCGGAAGTGGCAGATGCTTTGTTTGAGCTTTATTACTATACGCCTCGCGTGACTGACATGTATACTCCGCCATCTCGCCCCGGCGCAACTACACCACCTGCGCAAAGATCAAGATGGGCTTGGTATAAGGATGTTGATAGGCATCATGCTCGTGGCTTGGGTGTTGTAGTAGTTGGCGATGACTTTCACAGCACCTATGTTACCAGGAATACCATTAGAACAGCACAACCCAGTGTTGGATTATATTTGAGGATTTGGAGGCAAATTGCCCCAGGATATACAGAGACCCAGGATGATGGAGTGCCTGACATTTTCTATTCACACACTTCGTTGTTTGAGACCACAGTTAGGGATGCTTCTGGCTTGCCCGGTGTAGTAAACGAAAATGAATGCCGTTTTATATTGTTCGGTTCGCCAGATGACCCGGCTTTGAATTCTTCTCCCGGCAATCATCATGTTTATGCCTCACATCCTTGGGCAAAGCAAGTTTTGTTCATTGATGGCAGTGGTGGTGACCCAAGGGATGATCCGGGTGTCCGCCTTCTGTCAACAAATCCTATATTTTCCATCTTTCTTGACTATCCGAATCCAGTTGGTGTTGAGCCATCAACGGTAGTGAACACTGGCGTTCAGGAGTGGCAAATGAAGATTTACGGAAGAATTGGCTCGCCATCATTCTCACTTGACCCACACATGTTCGCTCCGGGGGTAGAAGTGCAACTTACAAAAGTTGGTCAACCGGATGATCCAACAAATATACGCACAACTGAAAAACCGGTCTGGCAAGGCAGGATAATAACCTGCACTTTTCCACCGCTTTCAAACCCCTGTGGGACTGGTAAGAGGGCTGAGCCCGGATATTGGAGCATAATCATCAGGAATACTGACAACAAATGGGAAATTTTGCCGAATGCAGTCAGGGTAATTTCGCCTCCACCCGTTGTCACAAGGGTAGTCTACTATGTAAACACGAAAGATAACAACCCAGCACAATCTGTTTGGAATGGTCCACCAAGCCAAGATGGTGAGACTGGCGTTATCTACATTTATGGCGACAATTTCATGCCCGGGTTGACCGTGAAATTCAAGCGCAATGGGACATACAATCCCGGCGAAGACCCAGCATCCCAAGATGATGTTGTGACCATACCATGGGAGAGTTGGAGGATTTTGAACAAAAGCGAGCTTTTAACAAATAGGGCACTTGTCAGGGTTCAAGCCAATTTCTGGGGCAAGACACCGGGTGCTTGGGATGTTGAAGTGGTTAACGATGATGGTCAATATGGGATACTGCAAAGGGCAATAAATGTGCTTGCAAAGCCAATTATTAGTGGGGTTTCACCATCGTCAGTTTCCAATAAGAGTAATGCCACTATAACAATTGAGGGTAAGAACTTCTGGCCGGGGATTAGTGTCAAATTTGTGCGTCAAGGTTTCCCTGACATTGTTGGCTCAAATATTAAGTTAAGTGGCAAGGTTCAATATCCGAGTCCACCTGATGTCCCTGGCGGTTATACAACGCTAACTTGCACTCTCCCAACACTTGGCAAATCACCTGGAATTTGGGACGCAGTTTTGTCAAATGTTGGCGGACCACCAAGCGATATTCAAGTTGGGGGTAGAGGCGGGCCAGAAGACCTTGAGATAATTGCAGATCCGCCGATTGTCATATCTGTCTCCCCTAACAAGGGTGCAAACTCAAGCACATCTGTCACATTTCTTGTCAAAGGACAAAACTTCTTTGCTGGAGCGAAACTGAAGTTGCTCAGGAATACTTTCACAAGCGGTTTGGTTGAGCGGTATGCCACAGGCGTCAATGTTACGAGCCAGACAAGCCTTGTGGGGACATTTGACTTAACCAGGCTTGAGCCCGGAAGCTGGCGTGTTGTGGTTGAAAATACTGACGGAAAATCAAATATTGACCAAGATGGTGATAGGACAATTGATTTTGACTATGAGGGCGCTGGCAATGAGGATGGGGATAATTTGAGTGATGAAGATGGTCCAAATCCTGGGAGCTTGTTCTACATTTCTGCGCTGGCGAGCATAGTCAGGATTGACCCAACGAGCAATTCAAATCTGCCCTCAGATAATCCTTTTACACTGAGGATTTATGGCTCAAACTTCTGGGGTAGTGAGGCAAACGGATTGAAAGTGCTCCTGAGACGAACTGGATATGCCGATATTGAAGCGACCAGTGAGCAGGCTTCACCTGATGGTGGCATGATAACTTGTCTTATTAATGCGACAAATGCGCAATTGGGCAAGTGGAGTGTTGTCGTTGCCAACCCAGAGTCGCCCGAAGTTACTTTGAAAGATGCGTTCATGGTTACAGGACCTGCACCAGTTGTGATAAGCGTTAGCCCAAGTTCTACCATGAATGATGCCGTTAGAAGGCTCGTAATAAATGGAAATAATTTTGCCACTGGTGCGGCAGTTCGCCTTAGGCGTGTTGGCTTTGCTGAAATTGTTGGGACAAATGTAGTGGTGACATCAGCAACACAGATGGCGGCGGATTTTGACCTCATTGGAAAAGCACCAGGTGATTGGGATGTCGTAGTAACTAACCCAGATGGAGTAGAAGGCGTAGGTTTAAGGATTTTCAAGATAACTGCGCCAAATCCGGTGATTGCAAGTGTCGTTCCATCTGAGGCATCCAACATGTCAGAAAATGTCAATGTGGTTATTCAAGGTAGTAATTTCTTCCCAGGGTGCACAGTCTATGTGAGGAAACAAGTTGGTAACACGCTTTACCAGATGCCAGTTAGCAATGTCAGAATTATCCGCTCAGACCAAATTGCTGCAACATTTGCTGTGAAAGATATGCCGGCTGGTAGGTGGGATGTCTTTGTTGCAGCAGCCGATGACGATGGAAATCCAACAAACGGCATTGGAGACAGCGGCAGTTCAGGTGTGGGCAAGTTTATAGTGACAGCAAGAGCATTTGTGACAGCTATAAGTCCATCGTCAATGTTGAATGAAAAAACAAGTAATCCGTTTACTTTGACGATTCACGGCACCAATTTCTGGGGCGATGAATCAGGCGGTTTGGATGTCAGGTTGAGGCGGACTGGCTACAATGACATATTGGCAACTGGTGAGCGAGCAATAAATACAACACAAATAACATGCCAATTGGATATCACAGGGGCAGCTCCGGGATACTGGAACTTGGTCGTCAAGAATCCGGAAAGCCCCGAAGTTGTTATATCAAATGCTTTCACAGTCCAAGCTAAAGCGCGAATCACGAAGGTAGATCCACAGAGTGCACCAAATTCTGACATTATTAGGGTGACTATAACCGGGAGTAACTTCTGGAGTGGTTGCGATATAAGGTTGCGTAAAGCCGGTGAAACAGACATTGTGGGAAGGAATGTGAGCGTATCAAGCAGTGGAACTTTGATAACATGTGAATTTGATTTGAGGCAAAAGACAGTTGGGGATTGGCAACTTATCGTCACGAATGTTTCAAGCCCGTCAAGCGACCCAGCAACCTTTACCATAACTTTGACCGGCGATCCAAGCGTTTCAAGGATTGAGCCAAATTCTTCGCCAAATGACTCCACAATTGATGTCAAAATCACTGGAAATAACTTTATGCCAACTGACTCAGCTAAGCTTGTGCCGGTGAGAGTATCTGGAACCGACACAGAGATTCGTGCAACAAATGTCACTGTTAGCGATTCAAGGACGATTTATTGCCGATTTAACCTAATAAAGCGTAGTCCTGGTGAGTGGAAAGTTGTGGTATTCGGTTTGAGAGATGGCAGGTCTGTTGAGAGCAGTGATGATGTCAGGTTCATAGTGACTGCTAAGCCCACAGTAAGCAAGGTGACTCCAACTGGTGCATTGAATAATACCGTTGTAATCATGGCAATTGAAGGTTATGACTTTATGCCGTTGCCATATGCCAAAGTGAGGCTTAAGGGTAATGGGACTGTGATTGACGGTGTGGTCAACTCAGTTGCGAGGGACAGGATTGAATGCAGTTTTGATATAAGGAACAGGCGACCAATGAAGATGGATGTTGAGGTTGAGAATACACCAACACAGGTTGCCTCTCTTAGGGAAGCATTCTCAATACAAGCAAAAGCAATTATCGGACAAGTTGAGCCAAGCACAGCAGAAAACAGAGAAGCAAGCCTGAAAGTGACAATCGTTGGGGATAACATATGGAAGGGAGCAACTTGCAGGCTAAAGAGGGCAGGTTTTAGCGACATACTGCCGGTTGCTCCGCCGCAGGTTGAGGAACGCTTCGTTGGCGGTGAGAATAAGGGTAGTGAAATCGTATGCCAGTTTGATTTGAGGGGCAGAGCGCCAGGAAATTGGCATCTTATCGTCATAAATCCATTAAGTCCGGAGAGCGACCCATATACCTTCACAATTAATGGGGTCTATAGCCCAGATTATCCGGAGGTTGTGAGCATAGAGCCAAATATTGGCGCAAATATTAGCAACGTGGATGTAACAATTACAGGTCGCTTCCTGTATGAGGGTGCGTCTGTGAAATTGGTGAAGGGAGCAAGTGAAATTGTGGCACAGAATGTAAAATGGACGCAAGATGGGACGAAATTGACATGCACTTTACCATTGATTGGTAAGGAGCCGGGAAGGTATGACCTCGTGGTGATAAATACTGATGGCAGAAGTGTGATAGTTTCTAAAGCATTCACGGTAACTGCTCCGGCGACCATAACTTCTGTTTCTCCGACTACAGCCATCAACACGAATGCCTCCTTTGCGATGACAATTGTTGGTAGCAACTTCTGGAGTGGCATAAAAGTTAGCCTACGCCGAACTGGTTATAGGGACATAGTTGCAACAAGTGTCAATGTGATCAGCACAACGCAACTGACTTGCACATTTAATCTTGAGGATATTGACAATAATCCGGCAAATGGTAAGCAATCTGCGGCGCCCGGCAGGTGGTCAGTTGTTGTCCAAAATGTGCCTAACGATGAGCCACCAATGAGCCCTGAGGTAATTAAGCCAGATGCGCTTACAATTACTGCTGCTCAGCCAACTTTGACGGGCATCAATCCGTCCGAAGGTGAAAGAGATTCAACGGTTACGGTTACAGTAACTGGGGATAACTTGTTTGCAGGTGCTTCAGCCGCTCTTCGGAAAACTGGTCAGACGCCAATTGCAGCTAACAATGTGCAGGTCATAAGCAATACTGAGATTAGGTGCACATTTGACCTGGCTGGCGCAGCGCTTGGACGATGGAGTATCGTTGTGACGAATGCCGATGGGCAGTCTGGGATGCTTGCCGATGCATTCCTTGTGAAGGGTAAAATGCCACAAATAATCCAAGTTAAGCCGAACCAAGCCCTGAAAGGCTCAGTTATAGGTGTGACTGTTGATGGCGCCAACTTCTATGCGGGAATTTCTGTTGAAATGCGCAAAGGAAATGAGAGAATAGTTGGCACGAGCACAACGCTGCTTAGTGATAAGCAAGTTTGGGCAAGATTTGACCTTAGAAATGTGAGCATTGGCGATTGGGATGTTATCGTGAGGAATGCTGACGGGCAAATTGCAACATTGCAGGGTGGATTTAAGGTATTTGAGATTCCGAATGTCAAGCCAGTTATAAGCACTATTTCTCCAAATAATGGTGATAATAATCGCTCCGTTACGGTGACAGTAACTGGTTACAACTTTTACCCGAATGCGACAGTGAAACTCGTTAAGTCCGGGCAGGCTGATATAGTCGGAACCATTCTCAGCATGACTGATAAGGATGGGAATGTCGCAAATGGGAACGAGGAATTGCAATGTGTATTTGACCTCAAAGGTAAAGCACCGGGCAAATGGAATTTGGTCGTGATCAATGCCAATGGATGGCAAAACGATGACACAGCAAATGATGATTTCACCGTGAAGGCACTTGCAGTGATAACTGGGGTTACACCATCATCTGCTCAAAATACGGCAAAAGTGAATGTGACGATTGCTGGGGCTAACTTCTGGGCAGGCGCAGTTGTAAAGCTGCGCCATTCCTCAGGCGATGAGATTGTTGGTGAAAATGTCACAGTTGCTGACCAGACCAGGATAGTCTGCACATTTGACATTCGTGGTAAGCTTCCGGGCGCATGGGATGTGGTCGTTCAGAATGACAGCAGTGATGAAGCTGTGAGGCAAAGGGCATTCACGGTAACAGCGATGTCACCGATAATCTCATCAATATCGCCAAGTGAAGCAACGAATGATGGCATCAAGACAATCACAATTGATGGCAATTACTTCTATAGCCCGACAGTTAGATTTATCCGCACAGGTCAACCGGATATAATTGCAACCAATATTGTTGTGTCTGACAGGAATAATGACATGCATGGCGACAGGATTGTGTGCAATGTTAACCTCACAAATGCTGCAATTGGACGATGGAATGTGGTTGTCATTAACTGTGATGGTAAGTCAGTAACCCTGTCAAATGCCTTTCTGGTCAAATCCGTAAATCCACCGACTGTAAGCTCCATTTCTCCGAGCCGTGTGACTAACTATGGAACGGTGGATGTTACGATTATCGGTAGCAATTTCTTTGGTGGTGCTGTCGTGAGGATTGAAAAGGATGGCGGGACAAGCAAGAAAGTCATCACTGCAACGAATGTGAATGTGGCGAGTGCAACTCAAGTCACAGCGACGTTGAATGTGCATGATGCAGAGCCGGGCAATTGGGATGTTGTAGTTGTAAATCTGGATGGGCAATCAGGAAAGTTGCCTGGTGGCTTCGTGATTGAGCAGCAAGGTGCACCGCAAATTACGAGTCTTTCGCCGTCTTCAGCACCTAACACTGGCACTGCAACAGTCACAATTAACGGTTCAATGTTCCTAAGAGGCGCGACAGTTCGCCTGACAAAGGTTGGTCAAGCCGACATAATTGGTGCAAATGTCACCTTTGTTGGCTCAACAAGACTTACATGCCAGTTTGACCTGCGTGATAGAGCACCCGGCGATTGGAATGTCGTTGTCCGTAACCCCGATGGCAGGGAGGGCAAAATGGACAACGCATTCAGAATCACAGCGCCAGCACCAACTGTTAGCGGAATAACGCCATATACGGCACAAAATACCGGTGTAGTTTCCGTCACAATCACTGGAAACAACTTATTCAGCGGTGCAAGGGCATTTTTGAGGCTTGGCACAGCAAGCATTGAAGGGGCTAACTTGGTTGTGTCATCTAAGACGACAATAACATGCCAGTTCAACCTTAACGGCAGGCAACCGGGCAAATGGGATGTTGTTGTAGTGAACACGGATGGGCAGGAGGGTAGGAGGACTGAAGCGTTCACTGTAACTGCACCTGCAACTTTGACAGGTATGACGCCAAACTCCAGCGAAAACAATGCTGTTATAAGCGTTATCATCACAGGGAGCAACCTTTGGAGTGGTGCATCTGTAATTTTGAGGCGCAGCGGTCAACCTGATATAGTTGGAATGAATGTGCAAGCAAATATTACCAATACACAGTTAACATGCCAATTTGACCTTCGTGGTGTTTCACCCGGTTGGCGTTCACTTGTTATGACAAACCCACACAGCTCATCTGCTGTCCTTGGAAATGCCTTTATGGTTTATGCACCGGCGCCGAGAATTAGTTCCATAACACCGTCAGAGGGGTTAAATTCAACATCGGTAACGGTGAAGCTTGTCGGAAGTAATTTCTACCCGGGTATGGTTACAAGACTGATAAAGAGCGGACAAGCTGAAATTAGTGGGACAAGTGTGAATGTGCTCAGTCCTGCGGAAGCAACTTGCACATTTAGTTTGGTTGGTAGAGTGCCAGGGAAATGGACGGTAAGAGCCGTAAATGCTGATAGCAGATATGGCGATCTGGTGGATGGTTTCGTCATCAAAGCGCAAGCGGTTGTGACAGCGATAACCCCTAATCAGGGTTCTAACTTAGGGGCAAAGAATCCAGTAACTGTCACAATAAGTGGGAGTAATTTCTGGAGTGGAGCAAGAGTTCTCTTGCGCCGATCCGGACAGCAAGATATTGTGGCGAGCAGTGTCACTGTGGAGAGCCAAACGAGAATTAGGGCAGTTTTCAACCTAACTGGTGCCGCAACTGGCAAATGGGATGTCGTCGTGATAAATGTTGCTGATGGTATTGAAAGCCCACACGGTGTGCTTCGTGAGGCATTTACAATTGTTGCACAGTAGTGAAAATTGATTCGCAAAACTTTTAGCAGGCAAAGCCTGCTAAAACTTCACAAAGCCAAAATCCATAGTAGTGGATTTAGATACTAAACTTCCTTCGCGATAAAAATCCTGTTCAATTTTGGGGGCTTGATTTGAACACAACAAAAACGCACTGTAAAACTTCAGGGCACAAAAGTTGTTCAAACACGCACGGGTGAGTTATTACGCAGGAAGCTTGCTAAAAATCCGTTTTAGGAATAGCTTTAGCCACGAAAAATCCATTTAAGGACATTTTATCCACCTATACTTAGCTGCATTGCCCCTTGCGAACGACGAAATTTAAAAGATAGTCGTGGACAAGCCACGAGGCTAATGGGTTGGATGTTGCCTTAGTTTTTGAACGCTCTTTACTGCAAAGTTTGTTAGCGCTTTGTCACCCATGCTATTGGTTTTAGCCAGTGGTTGATGACGAAAAGGCTGAGCGCCAAATTTATTCGGCGAGAATTTTCACCGCCGTCTAAAGACGGCGCTTAAGGAATTTGTCAGCGACTATGGGCTAAAGCTCATAGCATGGTTATTAAAAAGCATTTACCAGCAATATTTGAAGTAAAGAGCAATTTTGAAAACAGTATTGTCTATGAAAAACTATACAAATGGTATTAACCACTTTTGTGATTTGGTGGGGAAAATGGGTAGAAATGGCGCATTTACAATAATTGAGTTGCTCGTAGTTATAGCGATTATTGGCATATTGGCGGCAATTCTTTTCCCAGTTTTTGTTAAGGTTCGTGAGCGTGGCAGGCAGGTGCATTGTGCGTCAAATTTGCGCCAAGTTGGCATGGCAATGATAATGTATGCTGACGATTACGACGGCTACTACCCGACATCGCAGCCTTACTATAACTGGGAATCGCACATAAAGACAATTGATTCTCAAAGTGGGCAAGTTATTTGGCTTGATACTCAATATGGAGCTAATATTGGCACCGGAACTTACAAGTATATTGTTAGTGTCTTGCAACCTTATATGAAAAACATTGACATTTGGTATTGTCCATCAGACTCAGACTTGCAAGAGTATGAGAGGCGTGGCGGACCAATCAATGGATGGGTGTCATACATTTGGTTTCCACGGTGGATTTGGAACGATGGCGATGGGACATTCCCAGATGTTGGTCCAAATCTTGGTGTCCTTGTGGCTGGCAACGAACCTGATAGGATAATGTTCGGTGAAAAGGGCATTTTTGGCTGGGATGGACCAAAGCCAATGTATAGCGGCGAGTATAATCACCCAAATGGCTATAATGCTCTCTTTAATGACGGTCATGTTAAGCTCGTTCGTTGGGATCAAAGGCGCTACACAACACCAGCAACGCATTGGTAACCACAGAGGCGGATTGAGATAACGCCATTAGAAGTTGGGCAGGTGACATTGTTTTGTAGGTGCAGGTAGCAGTCCGCCAGAAAATTATCGCAAAAACAAAAAGAAATCGGGGGCAGGACTACTGTCCTGCCATAAGAATTCAATACAAACGGGACTTAGACAGTTGAAATTGTTTTGCAGGGGGCGGAGGAAAGCCAAAATTGCCAAAAATTAGCGATTCTTTTGGGCATCTCCTGCCCCACCTCAACTGCGTAACTTTTTCAGTGCTTTGTTATACATGCCACTGGCTTTATCCAGTTGCTGATGAGGAAACAAATAAGCGCCGGATTTATTCGGCGAAAATTTTCTACGAACCAATCGTAGGGCGAGGCTACTGCCGAGCTTGAAAAATTGCCGAGCTAAAAAGCAAATAGATTACTGACAGCACATTACCAACACACTTTGGGGCAAAGAATGAATGGGAAGATATGGTGCAGGCTATATGGTCTTATCCACGAATTTAGAGGGTTATTTAAAGCATCACAATGCATTTTGAGAGGGGTTAGTCAATGGGGAGAAGAGCAGGCGTTGTGCTGCATCGTGAGAGCGAACAATTGAATTTGCTTGTTGGCGATAGACCATTAACTTTTGAGGAGTTTGTGAGGCGGTTTGGTGAGGATGAGAATGTGGAGTTGATTGACGGGATAGTGTTTGGCAGGAATTCGGCACATTTGACCCATGAAAGCCTGCAAGGATGGCTTCTGCGAATACTTGGCATTTATGTATCTGAGCGCGACTTAGGTATTGTGTTAGGTTCTCGGACTGCAGTTAGGATAGACGCTTTCAGTGGTCGTTTGCCGGACATTTTGTTTGTGAGGAAGGATAGGATGGAGATTGTAAAGGAAGATGGCATTTATGGGGCACCAGATTTTGTGATTGAGATTCATTCAGTTGGCGAGAGGAAATCTCGCATAGTCAGTTTGATTGCGGATTACATCAGGGTTGGTGTGAGTGAGATATGGATTATTGACCTTGGCAGGAAGGTTTTGAGGGTTATATTGAAGGGCAAGAGAGGCTACAGGGAATTGGCTTTAAGGAAAGGCGTATTGGAGTCGGCAGCGGTGGAAGGTTTTTGGCTGAGAGTGGATTGGCTTTTTATGGATTTGAGACCTAAGGAGACGGAAGTGTTGTCTAAGTTGCTTGGGTGGCGGTTGCAATGATGTCATAGGATTTATGCATTTGGTGTTTTTGTGGAGTAGATGATGGTTGTCCGATGAATACTGACAAAAACGAAAGGTGCTGGTGATTTAACAGTCACACACATTCAGCTGTGCAAATTTTATGGCATTCAAGTGTGATTTGAGGGTGTATTATTCTTTACATTAGCTTTGTTCCGCAAGGTTTGTAGTTAGCCATGGAGCGAAAGCGTGGTGTCGTCAAAAACCTGTTTAGGTTTGTAGTTAGCCAAGAAACGAATTGGCGTTAAGTTGGTGTAAAGTGTGATGCTATAGTTTTACTTGCAATTTGAACTTAGCACTCTACACTCATTTTGATGACACTATGCTTTTGTGGGCGCCTTAATACGAACCAACAAAATTTTGAGTAAAGAGCGTTTAAGTCAATGTCAGGTGGTCATTAGGGAAAGCGTTCTGGTCATGTTTGAAGGATGGTGGAAATGCTTATGACACGCTGCAAGATTTTGTCTTCGTCCAATCAAGCTGCAGAGTTGCTGAGGCGATTTGACCCAAACATTCGCGCAATTGTCCTATTTGGCTCCGCTGTTTATGCGCCGAAATTGGCAAATGACTTGGACTTGCTCGTTATAACCGAAAGGAAACGCAAGGATGAAGTTTATTGGGATGCTGTTTGTGGTTTGCCAGTTTGGGTTGATGTGATTGTTCATCGGGTGGGTGAACCATTGAGTGGTTTAATTGCTGCAGGTGTTAGGGCATTTGGGCAACTTATTTGGGGTGATGTTGGGGCAGTTGAAGAGGTTTTGCCGAAAATACCTGTGCCAACTTTTGAGGAATCAATGAAACGAATTGAGGAGGCTGAGCTAATTTTTCGGACTGCCAACGCAGAGCATGCCGGTATTTATCGTGAAGCATTCAATGCCCTTTTTGATGCAGCGAGGATGGCAGTGATGGCGTTTTTGAACACCGAGGAGACCCGTTGGGGTGAATTACGCAAACGGCTACCGCAAAGGTTTGAGCGCCGATTTAGGAGGATTGTCAACCGATTGCATGTTGCATACTTTTACAGAGGTCATTTGCCCGATGACATAGAGAGTGCGTTCAAGCGTTGGCGAAGAGTCGTTGAACGTTTCATTGATGACTTGCATAGGGCATCATTGGAATAGCCAACAAGTTGTAACGATATAGGGGTCACGAAGTTAGCGTTGTTTTTGTATGGCTGGACGAAAGCTACCCAAAAAGGAGTGGCAAAAACAAACTGCGTAGCTTCCACGATAGTCAAAGCTCAAAGTGAAGCGCACAGAAGAAATTCAAGCGACCGGCGTGGGTAAGCCCATACGCTACTTTGAAAGTGATATGAGATACAAAACCAATACCAATTGCATCGGGAGGTGCATTAGGCGTGAGTGAACGAAGCCAACGCAAAGTAAGCATGCTGTTATGTTGCATCGTTGGGTGGGTGGTAGCCATCCTCATGTTTGTTGTGGCGATCTACGCCATAACCACAAGACCTTCAGCCGGACGCTTATTTTCAGTGGTGCATTCAAAGAGGGCTTCAACGAGTGATAAAGTCGCTGCGCTTTGCGGAATCGGAGCATTGCGCGATGCAAAATCCGCAACCGAGTTAGTTGGGCTTTTAAAGAGCGATGATGTTGTCATTAGGGCAAGCGCAGCTACAGCACTCATTGCTATTGGTAAGCCGGCAGTGCCCGAGTTAATCAAGCTTATAGAGGCAGCGCAACAAATGCCTATTATCTCAACTGCTGATATGATCCCTATGGGTGCACCCGAGAGTGCCGCAGCATATGCCCTTGTTGGCATTGGGAAAGATGCACTGCTGGAGTTGATGAGGATGCTTCAATCAAAGGAGCACAGGATTTGGTATAGCGCTGCACAGATAATCAGCCGAATCGGCAAAGATGCCCTTCCGATGCTGACGAAAGCTTTCACTGAGACTAAAGACACAGCATACAGCAATAACATAGCGTTCACTATCGGTTTGATGGGCGATGTAGCCGAAAGGGCGTTGATTGATACATACAGGGCTGTTAGCGATCAAATTAAGCGAGTGCAATTGCTTTCACAATTTGGCTCTATAAAGAATCCGTCAAAGGATACACTTGAGTTGCTTTTCAAAGCTGCAGAGGATTCCACGACTGCTTCAACAGCTCTATCAGCACTCGGTCAGACAAGACATCCTGAAGCGATACGCTTTTTGGTCAGCAAGTTGAAGAGTGAAGACCCATTGATACGGAGCAACGCAGCAGTGGCGCTTGGCATCGCTGGCGCAAAAGAAGCAGTGCCTCAGTTGATTGAGTTGCTTAAGGATGAGAAAGCTGCAGTTGGAGCAGCTAATGCGCTTGGTGCATTGCGAGATACGAGAGCTGTGAAGCCATTGATTGAATTGCTCCGAAAGAAGACTCCTGCCTCAATGCACGCTGCATATGCACTTAGTTCTTTGGGCGCAAGGGAAGCAGTGTCGGCGCTTGCAGCCACATTGAAAGAGGTCAAAGGGAGCAAAGAGCATGTGTCGCTAAGGATTGCTTGCATCATTGCACTCGGGCAGTTAAGAGCAACTGAAGCAAAGCCAGTGATTGAGGAGATGTTGAACGATCCCGATCAGATGGTTAGGGAGCATGCTAAAAGAGTGCTTGATGAATTGAGCAGGTGATGCCTTTTTGTCATTCTTGCAAAGCCCTTTTGCCGGCTATCTGTTTTTGTTGCGCTGTAAGTATACCCCCAAGCATAGTTGGTAAGGTCATTAAGGTCACATTGTAGGCAATGCTTTTGGTTATCTGCTATGGGAAATACCATTTTGAAGTTGCGCAATGTTACGCAGTTGAAGCATGGGCAGACATTAAGCTTCCTGCACCTTCCGTTTTTGTCAGTGTTTATCGGGTGGGCTATCGTCCGCCCCTATAAAGCAAAACCATCCGCGCAGTTCCTATTTTTAAAAATGCTCTTTGCTCAAAAGTTGCTTGTGCATATCAATCCGTGACACCGCTTTTGCCAACGAATGATGCGGGGGGCGCATGAAATGCGCTCAAAAGAATTCGGATAGGCGTTGTCCGCTAATATTTCATTGCTTGCAATGCTCGCATTATTGCATACTTTACAAGCGAACGGTCAATGATGCGCTATACGATGTGTCTTTTGCTGCGAGTGATGCTGTAATGAACGACGCTGTTAATTCAAGGGGCATATTTTTGCTGGCTCTGTTTTTTGGTGTTGTCCTTTGCTTTTACAACCTCGGTTCATTGCCGTTGTTTGATCAAGACGAGCCAAGGTATGCATCGGCAGCAAGGACAATGCTTGAGACGGGTAATTACATTGTGCCGTATTTCAATGGGCAGCCACGCTATCAAAAGCCTGTGTTTATCTACTGGTTGATGTGTGGCTCATTCAAGCTATTTGGTGTAAACGAGTTTGCAGCGAGGTTTCCATCCGCACTTGCTGTCGTTGTGCTCATCATAGTGACATTCGTGTTCGGGCGAGTATACTTGGGCTCGCTTGGTGCTTCAATTGCTGCGCTTTCACTCGCCACATCTTTTGGCATAGTTGTGAGTGGGCATGTGGCTACTACTGATGCGGTGCTGCACTTGCTTATTGCTGGATCGTTTATGTCCTTCTTTCATGCCGAACATTTACGCCTAAGCGCTGAAGGCAAAGAAACTGAAGGGTTGTTTTGGTATGCTTTAGCTTATGCTCTTTCCGGCTTTGCGGTGCTCACGAAAGGACCTATAGGCTTTTTATTGCCAATTATTGGTATCGGCTCATACTGGCTTTTCACTGGGCGCTTCTTGGATGGCTTAAAGAACTCTCACATCCCACTTGGGCTGCTTATCATCTTGCTCATCAACCTGCCTTGGTGGGTGCTCATCAATGCCGAGACGAACGGCGAGTTCTTGCGTGTCTTCATACTGCGTGAAAACTTGCAGCGCTTCGCAGCGAAGGAGCATGCGCAACCACTTTGGTATTTCATTCCAGTGCTCTTTGTCTTTTTCTTCCCGTGGAGCATCTTCGTCCCACAGGGATGGCTATATGGCATAAGGATATCGTTACGCAAGCTTGCATCACCAATTGAACGGCTGAGCAAGCTGAACAAGCATGAGCACATTGTTGCATATTGCACATTTTGGTCGCTCAGCATCATCATCTTCTTCTCAATCTCAAAAGGGAAGAACCCGCAATACATACTGCCTTCATTTGCAGCGCTGGCATTGCTTTGCGGTTGGTGGTTTGAACGATTTTTCGGGGGCAGGTTTGATGCGAAGCAGCTACGCCGCGTTCGTATAGCTTTGGTCTCGTTTAGTATGCTGCTCACCTTGCTTTCATTGTCAGCGACGAGTGTAATCAACAAATTCTTCAAAGAGAGGTTCACATACGGTGCTGAGCCAGTTGACTTAGGTTGGGGAATATGGGTTGCGGCGCTCGCAATAGCTATTTGTGGTCTTACAGGACTATTCCAATTGAGGGAAAGAGTGCAAAGCCGTGTTGCTCTTCCATTGTGGCTCGCATGCCTTATGGTAATTGTGAATCTATCGCTCGCTTCTACAGTTGCGCCATCGGTTGCTCACTACAGGCAGGAGCCGTTGAGAGATTTTGCTGTAGCGATTGGAGCAACGGCTCGTTCGTATGATGCCGTTGTTGTTTTCAGAAGGGATCAGTCAAGCATTGTATACTACTCTCGTCTCGTGGTCATGCGAATTAATGATGTCAGCGAGTTGGAGAGGGTGATACGAAATCACAGGCGCACATTCATAATTGCAAAGCGCAAGGATCTGGATGAGCTGCTGAAATCGCTGCGCGCTGATGTCCATGTCATACAAGAGAGGCTCGCATATGCCTTGCTAATCGCAAAGCCGTTAAAAGCGACTTCACACAAGTGATGGTTGGAGAGGTGGTGACAATGAGGCACATTTACAAAGCCATGCATGTTGCAATCATCAGCTTCGCTATGACTTGCTCAATTACTCACGCTGTGGAAGTTCAGTTGATTGAGCTTGGGCGTCAGCAAAAGGGTATCTTGCTTGTCGGGGCAAACATACATCGCCTTGAGATAGTTGGGGCAAAGGTGATTCGCATAAGCTTCTCCAACAAAGGCACCGAAAGGCGTTTCTTCGGAATTGAGACAACGGTTAAGGTGGCAAACGCACAACTCAAAGCCTTGGTTGCAACTTATCGTTTCACCCTCACTAATGGCAAGCCACCAAGACCTTGCGTTGTGGCATTTGATGCAATGGGCAATTCATGGTTCAATAGTTCACGACCGCTTTCTCCCACCAACGAGTTCAGGGAGACACGCATCTCACTTGCTGGTTTTGTCCCAACGGCATTCAGCCAACGCGCTGATGTGAATTTTTCCATCAGCAGCGTAAAGCGCCTTTGGGTTGGTTTCGTTGCCGACGGTGAGTCATCGGGCATAATTGAACTTTACAAGCTTTCGTTAAGCGACGAACCTTACAAACCAACAGAGCCGTTGCCAGTATCATTGACTGGCGATTGGAGGCTTATCAAAGATCCAGCTGTCAAAGGGCAGCTCTCATTAATCCATGAGGGCACACCGCCAAAGCCGTGCATGAAGTTTGAATTTGTATTCCCTACAGGAAGGCACATGTATGCGCTGCCAGTCATACCATTTAGTGATGCCGAACTTTTTGAATATAGCGCTCTGCAATTCACATACATGGCTAAGTTGCCCGAAGGGATAGGTGGATTGCTCATCTGCCTTTGGGAAAGGGATGGCTCACAGTATTACGCTGAGCCAGCACCGCCACCAAGCTCAGAATGGCGCACTGTTACGATACCATTTTCTTCGTTCAAACTTGGTGGATGGTCAAAGGATGAAAATGAGCGCCTTGACTTGGGACAGGTGGAATGTGTCGTTGTAGGTGTTCATGGGACAGCGACGGGTAAAGATGGCTCTGGCTTCATCATAGCCTGCGACTTGAAGTTTGTCCCGTAAGGTGCATCAGTGGCTTGTCAGCGCATGCCGAGTTGTAGCGCCACTAATTGTGTGATGGTCATTAACTTCGTTGGTTGTTAGCCATCCATGCCAGCGGCTTCAGCCAGTGGTTGATGGGGAATCTTATTAGCGCTGAATATATTCGGCAAAGATTATTTTCGCCTTATTAGGATGGCTCTCAGGGATTTCGTTAGCGACCACGGGTTAAAGCCCATAGCATAGCTGAGAAAGTATTCACTGGCAACATTTGCAGTGAAGGACAGCTCACTATATCCACACCGTTATGGGACGATGGTGATACTTTATGAGCACAGCATACACCCCGGGATTGATCGTCACAAGAGACACAATCATACGAAAGGAGCGCAGGCTGCCAGTCAGGGGTAAAGTGCTCGTAAATATTGGTGATGAGGTTCTGCCAACGGATGTCATTGCGCAAGCCGAATTGCTCGGTCCGTTGACAACCGTGCGCGTTGCTGACAGGCTCGGAGTAGAGCCACGAGTGCTCTTACAAGTGATGCGAAAGCGGGTTGGCGAGAGCGTCCAAAAGGGAGAAGTGCTTGCAGAGAGCAGGTCTTTCTTTGGCTTGTTAAAGGCGCAAGTTGAAAGCCCAGTTGATGGGACAATTGAATTCGTTTCAGATGTGACTGGCAATGTTGGGATAAGGCATCCGCCAACTCCAATTCAAGTTCTCGCGTATATTCGTGGCATCGTGACCGATGTCATTGAGGGCGAAGGTGCAGTTGTGGAGACGAGGGGCGCACTCATACAAGGCATCTTCGGAATTGGTGGTGAGGCTGTTGGTGAAATAGCAATCGTTGCGAATTCTCCGGATGAGGATGTCTCGCCATCAAGGCTTGAAGATGTCCATCGTGGCAAAGTGTTAGTTTGTGGCTCAATCGCAAGATATGAATTCCTGAAAGCTGCGCAAGAGGTTGGTGCAGTCGGCATCGTCACTGGTGGGATACTTGATTCTGATTTGGCGAGCTTGCTTGGATACGAGATCGGAGTGGCGATAACGGGACAGGAAGAAGTCGGGCTTACAATCATTGTCACCGAGGGGTTCGGAGTTATGCCTATGGCAAAACGCACATTTGAATTGCTTTGTTCGCTATCTGGCATGGAGGCTTCCATAAGCGGGGCAACGCAAATAAGAGCTGGTGTAATACGACCCGAGATAATCGTGCCGATTGAAGCGTTGAAAGGGACTGCACCGCCAAAGCCGTCAAAGGTTATCGTGGGTATACTTGAAGTCGGAAGCAGGGTGCGTATCATACGCGAGCCATACTTTGGTGAGTTGGCTACAGTTGTTGAACTACCACCTGAACCGCAAGTTATTGAGACTGGCTCAAAGGTGAGGGTGCTGAAGGCAAGGCTTGATAGTGGTGAGGTGGTCACAATACCAAGAGCGAATGTTGAATTGATTGAGGAGTGATGCGTATGGCAGTTTCATTAGCCACGCAACTGAAGCAATTGGAGCAGCTTTTTGTTAGCGAGAGAAGATCAAAGGTGGCAGTGTTGCGCACAAGCCCAGAAAGAGTTGTTGAGGACTATGGGCGATTGATGCGCATGCTTAATTACACATCAGTGCTCCCAAAGGATTGCGGCACGATATTGAAAATCAACATCAGTTGGCATTACTTCTTCCCGGCGTGCTCAACCACACCATGGCAGCTTGAAGGTGTCATAAAGACTATGATTGAAGACGGCTATAGACCTGAGAGTTTGGTAGCGGCGCAAAACCGCACAGTCGTGGTGAACCCAGAGGTCGGCGCAATTGCTAACAAGCACAACACAGTCCTTGAAAAATACGGCGTGCAAACCATCTGGCTTTATAAGCCAAGCGTTGAATGGGTCGTATATGAGCCGAAGGGGAAGATGCTCGTGCTTGACAGGATCTTCCCAAACGGTATCACGATACCGAAATTCTTCATCGGGATGAATGCAATCCATCTGCCAACGCTTAAGACGCATGTCTTCACTACGACCACAGGCGCAATGAAAAATGCCTTTGGTGGATTGTTGCGTGAGAACAGGCATTGGTGTCATGCTCACATACATGAATCACTTGTTGACTTGCTTACCATACAGAGGGAAATTCATCCGGGGTTGTTTGCCGTCATGGATGGAACATTTGCAGGCAATGGTGCCGGTCCGAGAGCTATGCAGCCAGTTGTGGCGAATTTAATTCTGGCAAGCAATGACATGGTTGCAATTGATGCGGTGGCAGCTAAGCTAATGGGTTTTGAGCCGCTCTCAATTGGTTACATTCGTCTGGCACATGAGCTTGGGCTTGGGTGTGGCGATGTCCGTGAGGTTGAGATAGTTGGAGATGACATAAGCGATATTAATCTTGGCTTTTCGGTTGGCGACACATTTGCAAGCAAGGGTCAAAAGGCAATCTATTGGGGTCCGCTGAAGCCACTTGAAAGGTTTCTCTTGCGCTCACCGATTGTCCCGTGGAGTTATCTTGCTTCACGCCTCTACTACGACATATACTGGTATCACTTTGTCGGATTAAAGCGGGTCAAAGAGATGCTGAGGACAGATTGGGGACGGCTATTCCTGAGCTATGGGCGGTGAGCACATTTGGGAGCAATCCCTACAGGGTTTATCTCACCCCTTCAAATTGCTGGTATTGTAATCGCTTTCGTAGTCGGCGCTTGCTTTGGCAGCTTCGCCAATGTGTGCATTTACAGGCTGCCGAGAAGAATGAGCATACTTAATCCACCATCACATTGCACATTCTGCGGGACAACTTTGCGCTGGCATGACCTCATCCCCATCTTAAGCATTCTCATGTTGCTTGGCAAATGCCGATATTGCAAGCACCCAATTGGCTATAGGCATTTCTTTGTTGAGCTGCTTTGTGCGCTGTCATTTGTAGCCTCATTTTGGCGGCATGGCGTGACTGTGCATAGCTTAATTGTAGCGATGACACTCGTTGGGCTTATCGTTGCCTTCTTCACCGATTGCGAGTGGTATCTTATCCCCGACGAAGTTCCATTAGCAATTGGAGCGCTTGGAGTATTTGGGGCGCTTGTGGCGTCGTTATCTCGGCAGTTCCTTTCGCCATCGTTAATCAATATCGTAGGCAATCAAGCCACGCTGCTAAGTGCCATCATGGGCATGCTTGTAGGAGCGCTCGTCTTATCGCTCATTAGGAAGTTTGGCACAGCCATCTTTCGCAAAGAGGCAATGGGACTCGGCGATGTAAAGCTTACCGCCGCAATTGGCTCGCACATTGGTCTATCGTGGGCGTTGGTTGGCTATTTCCTTATAGCGATAATGATTGGTGCGATTGTTGGTATCGTTATCTTGTTGATGATGAGGAAGCGCCCGCATCACTATATGCCTTTTGGTCCGTTTCTGTCACTTGCAGCTGTTGTTTGCTTGCTGTTCCCAGAAACTATAACCCATATTGTGCAAAGCATATATGGGCTGCAGCCTGTTTACCTTTGAAAGCGAAGCGGCTTAAGGAAAGCATTCGCAACACCTGATTTGAATGTGGATGTAACCATCATTTCAAACATTTTGCGATGCAACCCATTTTGTCCCGCGCCTAAGCAACAGTTTGAAGTTTTCATCTTGGCACGCTCTTGCATCGTGTCCGAGTGCAAGATAAAACACATTCCCTTTACCCCACGGCTTTACCCACATGACTGGCATAGCTTCCCCACGGTATAATGCCGTGGCGAGCACCCTTACACGCCTATCATAGTCAAGGATGTATTGCTCATCAGTCACCATGAACTCATCTAAGCCATCAGTGATCGGATGCGATGGTTCAACGATGCTCACTTGGTATTGCCGATATGGTGGATGGGTGACAAAGTGCCCACCAAGCATTGCTCTATACTCTGGGCAATCACGGAATGAGTCAGCTGCGCTGTGTATCCCGACAAATCCCCTTCCGGATGAAACCCATTTAAGCAGCCCAAACCTTTGCTCATCTGTCAGCGTCCCACCAGTGTAGAAGAGGACAAGCACATCAAATGGCTCAAGCTTGTCAAACTTGAGCATGTCAAGGTCGTCTTCAACACAGGTCACATTGAAAGACTCATCCTCAGACAAAGCATTCACAATTGCGTTCCCACAACCTCTGTAGTCGTGGATTACGCCACCAGATAGGACGAGGACTTTGATTGGCTGTGGTTGCATCTCATTCACCTCGCACACCGGTTTGCCAAAGTCAGTTTGTTGCCCCGTGTAAATTTGCCTTGCTACGAATTTGCCATCTGCATTGGTGCGATGGGCGCACCAAATGAAATCCAATGCAGATGCTAAAATGAGCAATTGGGAAAGGTCTCATTCGGCTTTTAGATGCACTCATTAGTTTGGAAATGCTCGGTGATGAAGATGAGCGAATGCATTCACTGCAATAGGCGTTCACGCACAATATCATCTTCACTGCATCTTTGTGCTGATTGCATTAAAAATCATTACGACGACGTTGAGCCGTTGATTTGGCAAGCACACGCAGCGGCGAGGAAACCTTTTTCTCTCCCGCAGATGCCGCCAAAAGCCAATGACGGTAAGCTTTGCAACATATGCTACAATGAGTGTCTTCTGAAAGATGATGAAGTTGGCTACTGTGGGTTGCGTTACGGTGGGAGAAGGCTTGCAAGCGTGTCGTGGTATGATGACCCATTGCCCACAAACTGTGTTGCCACATGGGTTTGCCCAGCAGGCACCGGTGTTGGCTATCCAGAGTTCGCTTACAGACAAGGCCCTGAATATGGCTACTTTAACCTCGCTGTGTTCTATCATGCGTGCACCTTTGATTGCCTCTTTTGCCAGAACTGGCATTACAAGCGCATGACCCACACATCACGCCTTGTCTCGCCAGATGAATTGGCTTCCCAAGTCCATAAGCGCATTGCATGCATATGCTATTTTGGTGGCGACCCAACGCCATTCCTTCCTCATGCATTAGAGGCTTCAAAGATCGCTCTCAAGAACAAGTCAAATAGGCTTCTGCGCATATGCTGGGAGACAAATGGTAGTGCGCATCCAAAGCTGATGCGGCAGATGGTTGAGCTGTCGCTTAATTCAGGTGGGTGTGTTAAGTTTGACCTTAAAGCATGGAACGAAAAGCTGCACATAGCATTATGCGGTGTGAGCAACAAGCGCACGCTTGAAAACTTTGCGATGGTGGCAAACGAATACCTGCTGAAGCGCCCCGAACCACCACTGCTTGTAGCGAGCACATTGCTCGTGCCGGGATATGTGGACGAAGAGGAAGTTGCTGCGATAGCTAAGTTCATAGCCGACCTTAACCCCGACATACCATATAGCTTGCTTGCCTTTGCCCCGCAATTTTACATGAGCGATTTACCAACCACATCACGAACACATGCTTTGCGTTGCCTTGAGGCGGCAAGGGCTGCGGGGCTAACAAGAGTCCACATCGGCAATGTGCACCTTTTGGGTAGCGCCTATCATTAGCAATGCCATTTCAAGAGATAGGCATGCCACTGGCATCCGTCCATTAAACCTTTTCAAGATGCCCCAGTTACCTTCGCATAGCAAAATGGCGAAACTTGTTATCCTGTAGCCTCGCCACTTGTTTGCGATGGACATCAATTTCCCTCAGAGATAAGTCATGATGCTGCGCATGATTGCAATTTATGATGCCAATTGTAGCGTTGCCCATTGCCGATGACGGAAATTTTAACTTCCGTCGGGGCTAAGCTCAGATGCTGCATTTTGTTTTTATGGCGACATCGGTTGAATATAATGGTGGTTACTAATCCGTCCGAACTTTGCTCATACGAGCAAGCTTTGTCCGCCACTACGGAACAAATTCGTTTTCGGGTGGACTTCATCTGCCCCTACGAAACAAATTTATTCTTCGGGCAGGCTATCTATCACTGCGGAAGTGGTATTGTCATCTTACGGTGTCATTTTGCGCTGTGTTTTGCAAGCCTTCTTCATTGTTGCTTCAAACTGCTCAAGTGTTTCAAGCATTTCCCTGTGGCGTTCCTCATACACCTTCGGGTCGTCAACAAATTGGTTTGGCGCCTTAATTATTTCGCTTGCATCAATCAGGCGGCGCGCTTTAACGGCAAGTGGCTGTAACTTGCTTAAAAGCCTCGGGTCGGATACGACTTGACCAAGCTTTCCCTTGAGCATGCAGAGCAAGTCGTAATCTTCGATTCCGTCTCTGAATAGCTCCGCACGAATTGATGGGAGTGGGTCGCCAAGCTTCGGATCCGGGTAAAAGAGAAAGCCATCGCCATTGCCCCCTGGATATGCAACGGCATCCTCAAACAAGTTAAACGGCTTGCCTTTATCATCCGTCCAATAGTTCACGCACCAGTAGAGGAAGCCATCGCAGTTGTAGCGCCATAACCACCAACCAACGGCGCGGTGTGAGACGCCCGTCCAATCAATTCGCCATATGTCTGGATACGTGGAGGCAAGCGTGCTGATGCAAACATACATCCACACTTGTTCACTTTTTGCTTTGCGCCCGCTAAGGAATGGTTCGTCAAAGCAATCAATGTGCGGAACCCAAATTCCGATGCTGTTTACAAGGGCGCGATATGCAGCCCCATCAGGTGTTGGCTTGTGTGTTCTAAATGAGCCAGTGGCACCGTAGCCAGCCGTCAGCAAGATGAGTAGGTTAGGGGCGTGCTCATGAACGAACTTGCACAACTCACGAATCTCATCAAAGGCTTTCTCCGATGGCTCGTCAAACACATAGAAATAAAACCTGTCATTCCAACCGCGCTCTTTCAGGTGCGCCCCGAGCAAACGCAATTTTGCCCCGGTGTCTTTTTGTTCTTCTTTCGGTGGCAGCTTTGTGCCCCAGGAAAGTATGCCCCATATGGAAAATGCGGTTGCACCCCTATCCATCCATGAGGTCACTTCTCTATCAAATTCATCCCACTTGGCTTCCCATGTTCCATCGGGACGCTTCACAAAAACTCTGTCCCATGGCAGTGGTGGCGGTGGGGTGAATCTGTATCTCATACAAGTTTCGTAAAAGCGCATTCGTCTCTCGCTCGTCCATGCATTACCATAAATTTGTTTAGCCTTACCATCCCATATGAGCACGCAACTTCGTAGGAAACTCTGCTTCGGCAAGGTGACATCATAAACACGGAGTTTGATCGGCACAACCTGCTTTGGGGCGCCCTCTGGCATTATGATTACTTCGCCAAGATACTCTCCAGCTGTTGCATCCTGAGGCACCCAGACTGTAATCCAGATTGATTGCACATTGCCCACCTTCACATCAAATGGTTGCAATGGCAGCAATGCATCCGGATACCGTCCGGGTAGACGGAACCCATACGGTGTTGGCTTTTTCACGCCAACATATCCAACAAGACGCGCTTCCGTAAAGAGCGCTTTGCCGCCCGGACCAATTAACGGGCTGACATTAATTCGCACATTGCTCAATTCGTCCTTCAAGGGCGTGATAAGTATTTGTGCTGATTCGGCTTCACCGCGTGCTGAATGAAGAACGATTGTCTTGCACGGCTCCAATTGAGGCATCTGATCTTGCCTGAATTTGAGCATCGGCGATGGCGCAAAAACCGCATAAGGTGCTCCCAACTTCTCCATTAACCTCACCATGTTCAACTGCTCCTTAAGGCGGTGCAAATTGCGCCTCGCTTCCAGCGCATAATGCCATCTGGATTCTATCGTGCCATCACTCAATTTGCGCTCCCAATCCTTTAGCGTCGCTCGCAGTTTCTTTCCCTCTTCCGTTTTGCAAGCTTTGGGTAGTTGGGAGAGCGCCTCTCGGACATGCGTGAGCATCCTTTTGATTTCGGTGTGCACTGCCATTTGCGTTGTTTTTCTGACGATGCTGAGGTTTGAGATGCCCTCAAGCTTCACTTCGCCGAACCTCTCTGGCTCATGAAAACTGCTAATGCACTCAGACCATGTTGTTAGCTCTGTCGGGGCGATGGCATATCGCTCCCTTGCAAAGTTCATTCGCCATACATCCCTCAGCATTGGCAGCCGGTCAAGTGAGGATAGCGGTAGCTTTAACTCAACACACCATGACTCTTTGCCCTCTCGTGTTCCAAGAGTCACCTTGCTATCCCAACGGATATCGCATTCCCCCTCCCTCCAGAATTCGTCACGCACACTCCCAATGCTATTGATGAGGATGTGGTAATAATCAGTTGCAGCCTGTTGGCACGGTGCTATAAAAATTTCAACGCAATCATCGCGCCACACTTCTCCATCCTTCTCTTTGATGTTGCGGCGCAGTTGCGCCATTTGTGGCTCCTCACATAGGAAGCCAAAATAAATGGAATCGGCTGTGAAGAACATGAGCGCCTTTGCCTTAGCGCTCGCCCTAGACCCACGAAGTGGCTGTGCTATCACGAACTCCGAGGCATGCTTCCAGACATCCTCGTCAAGTGAGCCATCAATTTTTGGTGCGCGTTTCTCCTGCCTCACTGTTACACTCTGCGGGGCAGCAACCTGAGGCAGGAAGAGAATGACCATCATTATGATGCTCATCATGTTTCCCTTCAACTTCACGGTTCATCACCACCACAATGTTTGTTGAGTTTGATGCGCAGAGCTAATTTGCAGTCTATCACAAGTGCATGCCGATGCGAGAGCAGCATGAACCATGAGCATTATATGCGGCGCGGCGGTAAGGATAAACTGCGGCTCTATTGAACCTTCTGAGGGGCGCATTTCACGATGCGCACAATTTTTGATGTGCCGGATTTCGGTTAGCTGCACACCTGTAAGGTGTTTAACTGCTGCATAATTTATATGGCATGCTCCCCTCAAAAGATTTTTGGCTCATGGTCATTAATCCATGCTGTTGGCTTTAGCCGGTTATTGATGGTGAAGCAAATGAGCGCCGAATTCATTTGGCAGTGTAGGGGAGTGCGAAAAGCGCCGGAATTTTTGCTGTCTTTTTGTGTGCCAGCCGAGATAGGCTGAGCCGTGTGTGAACCGTTTGGAACAGGATTTACTGCTGTCCGTTCATAAAAATTCACCGTCTAAAAACGATGCTTGTGAAGACCGTCAGTGACTTTAGGCTGAACTCCGTAGCATGAATTGGTGAATGCGTCCATTGCTAAAATTTTGGGTAAAGAGGTCATGGAGTTTTCGCTGTCTATGCTTTAAATGGCGCCTTGTTGGCTTTGAATGTGCTTACCAAGATGGATCAAACTTTGTGCAAGTTGAACAGCTGCGTGACAGTTTGTTCTCGCTTTATGTGGGGTGATGGATGGCGATGCGAATTCTGCATTTCGCTGATGCTCACATAGGTATTGAGACGCACGGCAAGCTTGATCCGGCAAGTGGCTTAAATACGCGCCTGCTTGATTTCGTGCGTTGCTTGGAATACATTGTGGATGCTGCCATAGAGCGCCAAGTTGATGTCGTGCTTTTCGCTGGCGATGCATACGATTACGCCAATCCAACTCCAACATATCAAAAGCTGTTCGGTGCGCAGATGAAGCGCCTTTCGGATGCCGGCATTCCGACTGTGCTCATCGTTGGCAACCATGATATGCCAGTATCGTATGGCAAAGCTTCGCCACTTGAACTTTTTGGTGTCCTTGGTGTCCCAAATATCCATGTAGCTGTCAAGCCACAGGTCATCAATGTAACGACGCGCTCCGGAGTGCTTCAAGTGGCTTGCTTGCCATACCCAAACAGGAGCGCACTTTTGACGAGGGAAGAAGTTCGCGCTATGAGCGAGGAAGAGATTGCAAAGCGTATTGAAGGCATTTGCAGTGACTGCATATCAAGCATGGCTGAAAGACTCTCTCATGATGCTCCGTCGGTGCTGCTTGCGCATGTGGCTGCGTGGAATGCAGTTTATGCTGGTTCGGAGCGCACTGCCGAATTGAGCACGGAGCCGAAGTTGATGCTCAGTGCCCTTGCGATGCCGCAATTTAAGTATGTGGCACTTGGGCACATACACAAGTATCAGGATTTGAATCCGTCCGGTGCGCCGCATGTGGTTTATTCCGGCAGCATTGATCGGTGCGACTTCGCCGAAGAGAATGAACAGAAGGGCTTCTGCGTAGTTAGCATTGCCGATGGAGTTGAGCTTGAATTCCTTGAGACACCAGCGAGGCGATTCGTCACCATCGATGTGAACATGCATGGCTTGAAAAATCCAACTCAAGCGCTAATCAATGCTATAATGGAGCGCAATGTGAAAGATGCCATTGTGCGCATAAGATACAGTTGCACAGATGAACAGCAAACAACCATTGATTGGAAAGCGGTTGAACAAGCTCTCTCTGGGGCGTTTAGAGTTGTAAGTGTGGCAAGGCAAGTTGAGAAGCCACTGCAACGCCCACAGGCTGTGATAACCGAACAGATGAGCACTATAGAGGCACTGCGCCGCTATATACGACACAAGAGTGAACTAAAGGAACTTGAGGATGAGCTGATCAGATATGCACAGCAGCTTGAGAGCGAACTCATAAGAGAGTCAGCCACTTAGTTGGATTAGGAGTTGCACAGTTGGCTTCGCTTCTTAAGGGTGTGCAATAGCTTTCCGGAAAATCGCTCCAAAAACCGATTGTGCAAGAAGCGTGGACGATAATACTATCGGGATTTAAGCAGTTGGAATTTTTCGCCGGGTCAGACGGAAGTGTGCCCAAATATTGCCTCAAAATCATATGTTGGGGCAAATTTCATCCGCACGCAGAGCAATGGTATTTATCGGGCAGGCTATCGTCAGTAAATACGGGACAACAACTGCGTAACTCCTACAAAGTTTGCTCGCCACCTCTGGCGCTTTCGCACAGTCCGTCAATTCAAGCTGTGCGGGGTGAATTGGAATGGTGCCAATAAAGTTGAGGCTGCGCAATTTCATGAGCTATGGTGAGAATGTTTCGCCACTTGATTTTACAACCTTTGACTTGGCATGCCTTTCAGGTTCAAATGGGCATGGCAAGTCCGCATTGCTTGATGCAATCACATGGGCATTGTGGGGTGAAGCGAGGAAGGCTCGTGGACGCACAAGCCCCGATGAAGACCTTATTCGCATAGGTGCCCAAGAAATGGAAGTTGAGTTTGAGTTTGAAGTTGAGGGCGATCGTTATCGCGTCATCAGGCGATATTCACGGAAGCATCACAGGCGCACAGGCCTTGAGTTGCATGCCTATTCTGTGGGCGATAACAGGTGGATCACGCTGACTGGAAGATCGCAACATGAAACGCAGCAAAGGATAAATTCAACCTTGCGCATGGACTACGAAACATTCATTGCTTCCTCTTTCATACTACAGGGGCGTGCCGATGAGTTCACAAGGAGGACGCCCGGCGAGCGAAAAGAAATTTTGGCGAGCATACTCGGGCTTGACCATTATGAGCGATTGTCGGAGTTGGCAAGGGAACATCAGAAAGAATGTGCAAGTAGCGAGCAAGCGGCTTTGAATGAGCTTGATAGAATAGATGAGGAACTAAAGCAGCTGCCAAATTTGGAGGAGAGGGCAAGACAGTTGGATGAGGAGTTGAACAAAGTTAATGAGGGGTTGAGGAGTGTGGCAGACAGGCTTGACGGCGAAAAGAAGCGCTTGGCTACGCTTGAAGAAAGAAGGAGGCAGTTGGAGAGTTTGAGGTGGCAAGCCAAAGAACTTTTCAACAATTTCAACACCATGATGGAGCAATACAAAAGTTGGCTCAAGCGTTACAAAGAATTGAAGGATATCTTGAATAAGGAAAGCGAAATTAAATCCAACTACGAACGCTATCAGGAAGCTGCAAGGAAGGGCAGGGAACTTGAGGGAAAGCTGAAGGAGCTGAGGGAGCTTGAGACGAATAAACGAAAAATTGAGCAGGCAATTGAGAGGGTTAAAGGCGAGCTTGAGAAACAGCTGGCGGAGTTGAGAAAGGAGGGTGATACGCTGCGACGAGAGATAAATGAGGCGATGAAATTGGTTAACAGGCGCCAAGAAATTGAGAGAGGCTATGAGGAATTGCAATCGTTAAAGCGTAAAGATAAGCATCTGGAGAGCTTGAGGAGGAGGCATTCAGAGCTGCGTGAGTTAGCCACAAAGATAAAGATGGAGATTGATGGAGTGAGATTGAGCCTTGAGACGCAACTTAAGTCCATTTTGAGGCAGTGTAAGGAAATTGAGAGCGAGGCAAATCAGAAGGAAGAACTTGAGAGTGAAATTGCAAGGTTGAATGCACAGCTTGAAGAATTGCGGGAATTACAAAAGGAAGCGGATTCGGTTGCAAGCGGGATAATTGATTGCGATAAACGCATAAGTGAACTCTCATTCAAACAAACACGGCTTGAGGATGAAATAAAAGATACAGAAGTGAAACTCAACCTGCTGGTTGAATCTACAGAGCCACGCTGTCCCGTGTGTGATTCACCATTGGATGAGGAGCGCAAGGGAAAACTCAAAGCGGACTTTGAGTCTTCATTGGATAACATGCGTAGTGAACTTGAGGCTATCACATCGGAGATTGTGAGGGCAATGGGGCAGCGCTCAGATTTGCAATTACGATACGGGGCACTTGAGGGAAGGCTCAAAAGTATGGGTGCTGTTCAACAACGATTAGCGAATGCTGAGGCAAGGTTAGAGAAAGCAAATGAGGCAGCAAAGAAGTTGGAGAGGTTGAGGGGCGAAGCTGAGGAACTTAAACGGCGAATTAAAGAAAATGATTTTGCAGCTGAGTTGAGAGAGAGATTGATGGCTGTTGAGAACGAGATAAGCCAACTCGGTTATGATGAGGAGTTGCATTTGCAAGTCAAAGATAGGTTGGAGTCAATGGGTATCTATGAGACGGAAATGGAGTTGCTCAGGCGAGCACAGGATAAACTGTCAGAAGCAGAGGGTAAGCTCAACAAGGTAAAGACTGATATAGCGTTGTTGCAGAAAAGGATTGCAGAGGGCGACTTTGCACATGATGAACAAAGACAACTTGCAGAGTTAAATAGGCTCATAGATGAGCTTGGATATGACGAATTGGAACACGATAAGGTGCGCAAAGAGCAAGAGAGGCTTGAAAGCTATGTCGGGTTGTATGAAAGGCTATCGCAGGCAAAAGTTGAAATACCAAAATTATTAGAGCAACTGAGATTGCTCCGCCAGTCAATTAAGAATGGACACAAGAGATACAAGGAACTGGTTAAGCAGATCAAAGCGCTTGAAAAAGAGCTGCAAGCAATCCCACAAGTCAAGCAGGGGATAATGGAGTTGGAAGGGAAGCATTCAGAACTTGATAGGAAGCGTTTGAGATTGCAATCTGAGAAGGGAGAGGTTGAAAGCAACATCTCGAGGTGCAAGGGGTTATCCAAAAGGCGCGAGGAGATTGAAAGTGACTTACAACGCCTGCGCCATGAAAAACGCATATACGAATTGCTTACACAGGCTTTTGGTAAAGATGGCATACAGGCGATCATCATTGGGAATGCAATTAGCGAAGTTGAAGAGGAAGCAAATAACCTTCTTGGGAGACTAACACGCAACAGAGTGCATGTTGCATTTGAGCTGCAGCGTGAGACAAAAGGTGGAACTCCAAAGGAGACGCTTGACATAAAGGTGAGCGATGAGCTTGGCACGAGACCATATGAGCTGTATTCAGGTGGTGAGCGCTTCAGGATTGACTTTGCAATAAGAGTTGCATTAGCAAAGCTGTTGGCAAGAAGAGCCGGCACGAGTGTGCGTTTCCTTGTTATCGACGAGGGCTTCGGATCGCAGGATGCCGATGGACTAAAGCATCTGGTTGAAGCGATAAATAGCATCAAGAGTGACTTTGACAAAATCATTGTTGTTACTCACCTTGAACAGCTTAAGGATTCGTTTCCAGTCAGGATTGAAGTGACTAAAGACCCACACACTGGCTCGCAGTTTGAAATAATCCGCATGTGAATGATGAATCTTCCATTACATCTTGCGTTATCAATATTTTGCCCCTCCTTTCCCCCAAAATGGTGCCTTCTTCCCAGGGCAAACAAAGTAACTCTTGCCTTCAACATTTTTAATCTCTAATTGCACAAAGTTGTTCCACATATGCTTACTCACCCAAACCTTTTTATTCGCCTCGTCTACTTCTATCTCTTCTCAAATGAAAAGGGGATATTCCCCTCGTTCACGACTTTCAGAATAGTCTCCCTAAAGCCAACCTATGTAAGACCCATCAATTCTCCCGCACACTTTCCTCTTTTTCCCAATTCTCTATCCAGTAGACTCTCACGAAGGTTGGCAAGGTTGGCTTCATTTCTCCTGAAAAACTCACTTGCCAGATATACTTTGCATCCCTTCACACGCTTGTTTTCAATTGCTTTCTTCTCTACCTCCATCCCGAGCAGATATTGGAACCCAAGTTGCTACCTTGATTTGAAGGGATAAAATTACCTCCGAGAGCAACCTAAAATCCCACTCTCAGAGGTGACAAAAATGATAAACAAAGAAATTGATAAGGACGAAATCCTCATCACCTTTTGCATCATTGATGGTATTCTCAAAGCCTTAGGAATGCAAGGTGCCAAACAGCAAGAAATGAGCGAAAGTGAAGTTTTAACCTTAGCATGGATTTCTCACAGGTATTTTTGTGCCAACTATCAGGCAACTTTATCTTTCCTTGCCTCAACTTACCAAACTCTTTTCCCAAGGATTTTGTCAAAAAGTCGCTTTGCAAGGAGGATTCACTACTTCCTTGAGTTTTTACCGACCCTTCTTTCAATCCTTTCACAGATAAAACAGAAAATCTCTCTAAGGTCTCGCTACTTCATTGACAGTTTCCCAATTCCTGTTTGCGAGAACATAAGGATTTCAAGGTCAAAGTTGATGAAGGGTGAAGAAAAGAGGGGCTACATTGTAATACCACTTCAAAAAATTTTCGTAAAATGTTTTAGGACGAAGGCACTGCCTATGCCGAAAAATTGCTGTTTATAGGGCGCGATTTTATACCGCGCCGAAGAAATTTTCGGCGGGATATGAAATCCCCCTAAATAACGACAATTTTTTAAAATGGTATAAGCAAAAGGGTTTAATTTTATAGCTTGAGAGTTCACATAGTCACAGATGAGGAGAGTTTCATTCACGAGTTCGTGATAGTTTGTGGTAGAAGTCACGATTTAGAAGGATGGGCAAATTCATCGTTGAACTTTCTTATATTAGCCTCTGCTATCGCAACTCTCACCCATGCATAGTCAAGCCTTTTAAAAGAACAATCCAACAACTACAGTCATAAGTTATTTACGCAAGAAGTTTAATGCTTCAGCCTGAATTAGGCAGAGCATAAAAATAGACCCATACCCCTTTCTTAAGACCATATATGGAATAAAAACCACTCCCATCAGGGATGGGTATGATTGAAGAATCGCCAAATTGCCAAGGTAAGTAAGACACAACTTTACCATCTTCATTCAAGACGACAACTGCATGTTCATAAATTAGCTCCTCTGGTAAAACCGTATCAACAACTTCGCCTTTAAATCTAATCACTTGCTTTTGAGTGGCAACCTTTGTGCGACTGAAAACAAGATAAATTTGTCCCTTTGCATCAATTTACTCTATGAGTGGATGGCCTACCTTCCCTAATATAATTTTGTCAGCCCAAGGCTCCTTCTCAACACTTCGGTCAATTAATGGTTTGCCTTTTTCCTCACCCCTCTTGTATATCCATATCTTGCTCCACCTCCAGTCCTGACCCATGTCGGAATCCACCAGCCAAATCGTTCCATTAGCTGCCAGCATAGGAGAGTAGTTTACGCAGACTTTTGTCTCCAGCACCTTGCTACCATCGCTTCGCACAAGCATCCACAAGGACCTGCCAAATATACCCTCTGAGGGAAGGAGTTTGCTGTATAATGAAAAGGCAACTTGCGATGGTCCGGCTTCAAACCAATCCGCCATCCACTCCACACCTTCCTTCCATTTGAAACCGTTCTCAATTAATGCCTTTCGCATCTCCTCCTCAAAATGTTTTGGCAACCTATACCGAAAATCCAATACAGGACTTTTTCTCCCTTTTCGGTGGACCAAGATTGGCAATCCAGGCAATGGAGGTTCAGCCCAATGGATTCCACTCCATATGTAGCCATCCCTGGTGACTGCTACTCTTCCACCCAATCTGGCGCGAATTGGATTCCAACATTCTCTAAATCTTCCATTCCTGGTAAGTTGAACCATCTTCCCCCTCCCTAAGTTCAATCAATTTCACCTTTGCACCTTTTATTGGGGGTTCTGGATCTTCCTCAGCCACCTTTCCGTTCGGGCACATCTTCAATGCATGGACTACTTTGCCGTATATCTTCCCCTCGTTCTTCAATATGGCGTTTATCTTGGTCTGCGCAAAGCTTAACCCACTTATAGCTTTCGCTACTATCTCAACTTCTCCATCCTCCCACTCCGGAGAGTATGGGTCATCTTTGCTTTTCCTCGCACTGTCAAACACGCACCTGTAAATGTATGTATGCCTATCCTCATCACTCACATTCTCATCTCCCCAACTAATAAGCGGTTCACCTTGGTTCACAAACTTTATCACCTTACCATTTGCGCTGAATTCAACGCCGTCAAGATAATTCCAGTTGTTATATCTCACAGTCACATACCTCAAGTTACCTTCTTCATCAACATAAACTGGATATGTGTATTCAACAACTCCCATTGCAGGGCGAGCAATCACTTTCAAATTCACATTGCCAGTTATCTTTCCGACACTTTTCTCCCTCACCTTACGACTAACTGGGTCATAGACAGCTTTGTATGCCGTTAAACCCTTAACTAACGGTGTGTTATCAAGCACAACATTGCAGCTTGTTTCAATTGCAAATGAAATCCTATCCATGCCAAATTGACCATCTTCGCCTATGCGCCACCTTCTCCACGACCCTTTAGCCTTAGCCCATAGGCTATATGTTCCATTCTCGTATTCGCGTGCAGTCCACCGCGTATGGATAACCCAATGCCTTGTGCCACCCTTAGGGTCATATACATGATGAATATACACAGGGCAGAATGAAGGTTGCCATCCACTATCCACTCCATTGTAACGAGCTAACTCTTCGTCTCCGACACCAATAACTACCTCATCACGAGAAGCTATCCAGTCTCTATCTGAAGCAGCAATGTGAACGACTATTGGGATATGTGCTCCAGAGACCACTTGCGCATCACTTGAGCTTTGAGTGGATGCTTCAGACATCGCTTGTTTATGCTTTGCACTCGTGATGTATACATTGGAGGAAACTCGCTTTGGGTAAAGCATTTCAATTGTTGCAACATTGCTTTGTTGCGCAGCTTGTTCAATAAGTTTATTTCTAATCCCCTTGTTTGGCTCAGTATCTGATGGACAAGACTCAGTTTGTTCATCCAAAGGCGGATAAGACTCTATCGGCTCATAATTATACGACTCACATGGCTCACACCAATATGGCTCGTATTCGTATAGCTCATAGGCACCATCGTCTTGCTCGCACACTTCTTGAGAGCCATTTGCATCGGCGTCTTCAATGTAGTTACAGAAGTAGCAGGTAAGGCAAATGGGGCAGTATGAGATTGTGGAGCAATTATAGCACTCAGTCATGTATGCTCCACGAAACTCGCAATTGGATAAGTCGCACTGTGCAAAGGCATTAGTCGTGTTAGGAAAATTCCTTGAGTAGGTGAAAACTCCACAGACACTAAGAAGGGTCAAAGTGACTACTACATACACGAGAGAAAGAAAGTTTCCCTTTCCTATCGCCCTCACTTCACTGTCCGGTCTCCAACGACAGTGAGATGTTGCTTCACATCTTCAATTTGGAACATGACGCGCAATGCAATGGATGTAAAGTGGCTGCGTAGAGGAAGCAATTGCCATCACGCTCAGTGCATCTTCATCTTTAGCTATGTGGCGCAAGATGCAATAGGTATACGCTCTTTACCACAAACTTTGTTGGTTAGGCTTGTAGTTAGCCACGAAGCGTTAGCGGAGTGGCGTTAAAAATCCGGTTAAGTTCGTAGTTAGCCGTGAAGCGATAGCGGAGTGGCGTTGAGTTGGTGCAATGTGCGATGTCATCATTTCACTTGCACTCTCACCTTGCACTCACTTAAACGGCGCTATGCTTCGCTTCGTGCCTTACTACGAACAAACAAATCTTCATCACTTGTGGGGCAAGGCTACTGCCAAGCCAAAAGCTTCATTAGTTAGGCTTGTAGTTAGCCACGAAGCGTTAGCGGAGTGGCGTTAAAAATCCGGTTAAGTTCGTAGTTAGCCACGAAGCGTTAGCGAAATGGCGTTAAGTTGGTGCAATGTGCGATGTCATCATTTCACTTGCACTCTCACCTTGCACTCACTTAAACGGCACTATGCTTCGCTTCGTGCCTTACTACGAACAAACAAATCTTCATCACTTGTAGGGCAAGGCTACTGCCAAGTCAAAAGCTTCGTTGGTTAGGCTTGTAGTTAGCCACGAAGCGATAGCGAAGTGGCGTTAAAAATCCGGCAGGTTCGTAGTTAGCCACGAAGCGATAGCGGAGTGGCGTTAAAAACCCGGTTAAGTTCGTAGTTAGCCACGAAGCAATAGCGGAGTGACGTTAAGTTGGTGCAATGTGCAATGTAGTCATTTCACTTACACTTCGCATTCTGCACTTTGCACTCACATTGACGGCACGGTGCTTTGCTCCGTGCCTTACTACGATCAAACAAAGAACCAACAAGCTTTTGAGTGAAGAGAGTAGGTATAAATTGAAAGGTGTCGCTTACTTTTGAAGCAGCGCCATCTGTGAAAAATTACACCAAAGATGGCGATGCTACTTATAGGGCTTCTGAGCAGCCTTTACAACTCATCCGGGTGAGCAATCCTTCCAAGGATTGCAGACGCTGCTGCTATTGCGGGGTTGGATAGAAACACTTCAGATTGCGGATGTCCCATCCGTCCAATAAAGTTTCGGTTTGAAGTTGAGATGCATCTTTCACCCGATGCGAGCACGCCCATGTATCCACCAAGGCAAGGTCCGCATGTTTCGGCTGCTACCACAGCGCCTGCTTCGGCAAAAATTTCAAGCAGCCCTTCAGCAAGTGCCATCTGCCAAACACGATGTGTTGCTGGAATAACTATCATCCTCACATTTGGATGAACCTTCCTGCCTCTAATTACCTTTGCTGCGATTCGCAAGTCTTCAATTCTGCCGTTTGTGCATGAGCCAATGAAGACTTGGTCAATTGAAATTTTGTCCTTCACTGCTTCAGAGATTGTGCGCACATTTGAGGGTAGGTAAGGGTATGCTACCAATGGCTCAAGCTGTGAGCAGTCAAAATCAATCACTTCAGTGTATTGAGCATCCTCATCTGGCAGATACACTTCCCATCTATCTTGGCTGCACGGAGCAACCTTCATCAAGTAATCCTGAGTGACTTCATCAAATGGCATGATGCCATTCTTTGCGCCTGCCTCAACAACCATGTTTGTGATAGTGAACCTGTCGGACATGGGAAGTTGTTCAATCACTGGACCGGTAAACTCCATCGCCTTGTATAAAGCACCATTAACACCGATGCGTCCAATCGTTGCCAGTATTATGTCTTTACCCATAACCCACTCGTTTAGCTTGCCATAGTAAACCAATTTCATCGTTGCTGGAACTCGGAGCCATATCTCGCCGAGTGCCATAACTGCAGCGAGGTCTGTGCTCCCAATACCTGTTGCAAAGCATGATAGAGCGCCAGCTGTGCATGTGTGAGAATCAGCGCCAACATAAACCATGCCGGGAAGTATAAGTCCATTGTCTGGAAGCAGCACATGTTCAATTCCACCTCGTCCAACTTCGTAGTAGTGCTTTATTCCTTGCTCAATAGCGAATTGGCGCATTACCTTTGCTTGTTCTGCCGCACCCACATCCTTGTTTGGAACATAGTGGCTTGCAACAAGCGCTATCCGCTCTGGGTCAAATACGCGCTCAACGCCAATCTTGCGAAACTCCTTTATTGCAAGTGCTGCCGTCACATCATTGCCCATGCAAAAATCAACCTTTGCCATGATCAATTGTCCTGGCTTAACATGCCTTTCGCATGAGTGCGTTGCGAGTATCTTTTCGGTCACAGTCATTCCCATAGGTTAATAGGCGCATAGGGCTATCGGATTTAACCGATGGTAGGTGCGCCCTTTTCACCTCCTTGAGTTTGGTGCGTTGTAACATTTTGTGGCTTGTGCCGCAATAGCGAGCTGCTATTCAGGACAAACGGACAGTATGGTATGGCATTCACCACAAGCCTAAGCGAGTCATAATACAACTGTGTGTCCGTAAGCTTTTGGCTTCAGCTAACGGTAATTTACCGTTCTCGCCTTAGCAGGGGCAGGAATAGCCCCCGACTTGGCGTTTGAGCTTTTCTTCTAAGACTTACGCAGTTGGTATTGTTTCGCAGGGAAAGTATCGGAGGGCAAGCCTGCTGGCTTGCTGATTTTTTCCGCCCAATTTTTGGTCGGGCGGTAGCCCGACATCCCGAATTTTTCTGTCACGATTTTTCTCACTTCGTAGGGCAAGCCTATGGCTTGCCAATTTTTGGCTTTTTCCTTTTACAGCATGGTTCGCAGTGAACCATGAAGGGATAGCGTAATGGCGTTTTCAACGGCGCTCCACTTCGTTTCGTGCCTTACTACAAACTGTCCCTTTAGATTTTTCGGCTCGGCAATAGCCTTGCCCTCCAAATTTTTGTTATTTTGGAGGGCAAGCCTATGGCTTACCGAATTTTTCGCCCCATTTTTCGGTCGGGCGGTAGCCCGACTATACAATTTTGGTAGTGGTCAAGTTGTAATTGATATTTCCATGCTGTATTCCACCATAAACCAATTGGAAAAGACAAACTCTTACGAACATATCGGGCAAGCTTTTGCCTTAAAGTAAAGTATTGAACCATCGCTATATGTGTGCCAACTTCCCATTTGCTGTTCGCTACCAAACCTTGTTCAACTTTATTTGGCTTAACTTGAACACAACGGGAACGCTTTGTAAAACTTTAGGGCACAAAACTTGTTCAAACATTTAAAGGCTGAGTTGTCACGCAAGAAGTTTATTCTTTTTCGGGCAGGCTTTTCCAGCCTTACAAAAACGCCAACTGCGTAACTACTAATTGAATAAGTCAAGAGCGTTATACTACCCCCAAAATATTATTGTCAAAAATGGCACAAGCTTTGAGCCCATGAAAGATAACCAAAGCGTCTGTCCTGCTGCACCGTCCCGTCACCTTTCAGTAGGGAAAGAAAAAACTTGCTGCTCCAAAGCCACTCGTTGGTTAATTCTTTGGCGCATTTCATGCGCCAGCACAACTGCCAACTGCCAGCTGATTTGGCTTGCTTTTTTGTTGTGCTTTGCTGTGTGCAAGTTTGTTAAGAGCGTGCATGTAAGCTTTGGCAGCTGCTTCAATAGTATCAGTTGATATGCCATAGCCACCAAATAAATTCCCTTCTTCGTCGGCAATTCTGACGAACACTTCAGCAACTGCATCAGTGCCAGGTCCTACCGAGCGCACAGAGAAGTCAACGAGACGATGCGGTATGGTGATAAGCTTATCTATCGTCTTGTAAAGTGCATCAATTGGACCAACTCCAGTGCCAGTAGCTAAAAGTATTTCATCACCAAATTGTATTCTGACAGTGGCACTTGGGACTGTGCCCTTGCCGCTGACGACATGCATGTAATCAAGCTGATAAATCTCTGGGGCTGTGTGAAGCACATCCGAGACGAGTGCCGCCAAATCCATGTCGGTCACTTCTCGTTTCTTCTCAGCAAGCTCCTTAAAGCGCTTAAACACTTGATCAAGTTGCCCTTTATTTAATTCGTAGCCGAGTTTCTGCAGCCTCATCTCAAGCGCATGTCTTCCAGAATGCTTCCCAAGCACTATTACCTCTTCAGTAACTCCGAAAAGCTTTGGGTCAAGTATTGAGTATGTGAGTGGGTTTGAGAGCATACCATGTTGATGTATGCCAGACTCGTGTTTGAAGGCATTTGCACCGACAACGGCTTTGTTTGGTTGCACAGGCATGCCTGTTAATATGCTGACAAGATTGCTTGTGCGGCTTATCAACTCGGTGTTAATAGATGTATAGCAGTTAAGCACTTTTTGACGGCAGTAGATTATCGCTACAATTTCCTCAAGTGACGCGTTCCCAGCTCTCTCACCGATGCCATTTATCGTGCACTCAACCTGTGATGCCCCAGCTATTATTCCGGCAATTGAATTCGCAACAGCCATACCAAGGTCATCGTGGCAATGCACGCTCACTACCGCCCTGTCTATGTTCGGCACCTTATTCATGACCGTTCTAACAAGCTCACCATACTCATGCGGGAGCGCATAGCCAACTGTATCAGGTATGTTGATTGTTGTGGCACCAGCATCAATAGCCACTTCAAAGACCTTGCACAAAAAATCCGGATCGCTTCTTGTTGCATCCTCAGCTGAGAATTCAACATCGTCTGTGAACTTGCGCGCATAAGATACAGCTTCACGGGTCATCTCAATTACTTCGTCCCTGCTCTTTTTGAGCTTGTATTGCATATGTATGTCCGAGGTGGCTATGAATGTATGTATGCGTTTTCGCTCCGCAGGGGATAGTGCTTCAGCAGCTGCATTTATGTCCTCTTCCGATGCCCTTGCAAGCGCTGCTATAACAGGTCCTTTAACTTCCTTGGCGATGCGCTTGACTGCTTCCAGTTCACCTTTGGAAGCGACCGGAAAACCAGCCTCAATGACATCCACACCAAGCCTTGCAAGCTGTATCGCTATCTCAAGCTTCTCGCTTTCGCTCAGGCTAACACCCGGAGATTGCTCACCATCACGGAGTGTTGTGTCAAACACAATAATGCGTCTTTCCTTCATTTGGTTCACCTCCAACAAATGCACGAATGCACGCCCCTAACCTTTAGTGCCCCTGTGCAGCAGCGCAGGCTTTTACAGCTCATTAAATGCCGTTGCCATGACCCGCAAGAGGAGCATCGCCTACTTTGGGACATCACCACAACCTATTAAGGTTCTTGTAACCTTCTTTTAGATAGAAACTCACCTTAATCGCTGACATTTGAATCCGACTTGTTCAACTGGAGCCTTTGAGCCATGGCATCATTGCCCTCAGCTTTTCTCCAACCTTCTCTATAAGGTGTTCGCTTTGCCTTTTACCCTCCGTGTGATAAACTGTTCGCCCTGCCATGTTTTCAAGTATCCACTCTCGCGCGAATTCGCCAGTTTGAATCTCTCTCAGTATCTCCTTCATGGCTTTCCTGCTTGCCTCGTTAATCACTCTTTTGCCCCTCGTTATGTCACCGTATTCGGCTGTGTCGCTTATGCGTTTCCTCATGCCAGTTATTCCCTCTGTGTGGATAAGGTCAACGATGAGCTTCAGTTCGTGCAGGCATTCAAAGTAAGCCACCTCGGGTTGGTAGCCAGCATCAACAAGTGTCTCAAAAGCAGCTCTGATTAATTCGGTGCATCCGCCGCATAGGACAACTTGTTCACCAAACAAGTCCGTCTCCGTCTCCTCAGCGAATGTCGTCTCTATCACTCCAGCCCTGCCAGCACCTATTCCCTTTGCGTATGCGAGCGCAATTTGCATCGCATTGCCTGTGTAGTCCTGTTCTACTGCAACAAGTGCCGGTAGCCCTTTGCCATCCTCGTAGAGGGAGCGCAATTGTGCGCCAGGACCTTTTGGAGCAACAAGACACACATCAACGAACTTCGGCGGGATTATCTGCCTGTAGTGTATGTTGAAGCCATGCGCAAACATAAGCGCTTTACCTTCGGACAAGTTTTGATGGACGTGTTCTCGGTATACCTGTGGCATAACTTGGTCAGGCGTCAACATGCTTATGACATGCGCACTACTTACTGCATCGTCTATCTCCGTCACTTGGAAGCCTTCACTATTGGCTCGTTCCCATGATGCTCCGCCTCTGCGTGCACCAACTATTACGCTCACGCCGCTGTCACGCAGATTGAGCGCATGAGCGCGCCCCTGATTACCATAACCGACTATAGCTACAGTCTTACCTTGCAGCGGTTCAAGCGACATATCGGCATCGTAATATATCTTCGCCATATCAGTCCACCCCCTCAGTTTTGGATTGCTCACCCTGCCAATACTTCCCAAACCGCCTTACATAAAGCCCTGCTGCAACACCAACGGCTATACCGACCAAGATAAACACAAGAAGGTTTTCAAGAAGCACATCAACCCTGTGTAACCCAGCATAGCCAGTTGCTGGGTCAAACCTCATTCGGTATTTGTGGAAACGCCACAGAATAAGGTTGAGCACGCCGAGCATACCAATTAGAAGACCGTTGCACAAACCCCAGAAAAGCTTCCTTTTAAACATGCCCCAAATTGCTCCAAAGGCTAATCCAATAACTGGCGACAACAGCGCTATTATGAGAATCAGTTTGTCAGCGGTGCTCTCACTGATCAGCTCTCGCATTTGTTCAGGATGCATTTCTTTCACCACCAAATGAGGCTCAATTTATCAAGGTGCTAAGGAGCATTTAAGTCGTCTTAGAGCCACGAGCCAATATCACCTTTCCAGTCCGTGCGACCTCAAGTATGCCATATGGTCGGAGCAGCTCAAGCATTGCATTTATCTTATCCTCAGTGCCCGTTATCTCAATCATCATTGTGTTTGCGCCCACATCAACAATTGATGCACGAAATATAGTGACAAGGTTGAGTATCTCACTTCGCTGCTCCGGCTCACAACTTACCTTTATTAGCGATAACTCTCGTTCAACCACATCTTCGCCAGTGTGATCTTGCACCTTGATCACATCAATCAATTTGTTTAGCTGCTTCGTTATCTGCTCAATCGTTGCGTCATCGCCACCAACTACGATAGTCATCCTTGATACGGTTGGGTCATCAGTTGTGCTCACTGACAGGCTCTCAATGTTGAAGCCGCGCCTCCTGAACAATCCAGCTATCCTCGCAAGCACTCCTGGGCGGTTCTCAACGAGAACAGAGAGAGTGTGCAACTCGTAATCCTTGCGTTCGTTTGCCATGCTGCAGCCACCTCACGGAATTTAGCTTTATGCCGCTACGCGGCAGCTGCGTGTGCTGCTGCCACCTGTTCAAGCAACTCCTGCTTCTTGTGTCTAAATTGTGGCGGAAGGATTAAGTCCTTTATCGTCCCACCTGCGGGTATCATCGGATAAACATGCTCGTTCGGGTCAACCCAGCAATCAATGATGCAGGGCTTATCATTTACTTCAAGAGCCCTCTCAAGCGTTGGCTGTAACTCCTCCGGCTTTTGAACCCTGAAGCCGATTGCACCAAATGCTTCAGCCACCTTCACAAAGTCTGGGTTGCCGTGCAGCATCGTAGCTGAGTGTCTGCCTCCAAAAAACAAGTCCTGCCACTGCTTCACCATTCCAAGAAAGAAGTTATTGAAGATGATGACTTTGATTGGCAAGCTGTGCAATACAGCCGTAGCAAGTTCATACATCGTCATTTGGAAGCCACCATCGCCAACGAACGCAACGACAAGCTTGTCCGGATTGCCGAATTGTGCCCCAATGCTTGCCGGAAAGCCAAAGCCCATCGTCCCAAGCCCTCCCGAACTTATGAATTGCCTCGGACGGCTGCACGGGTAATATTGAGCCGCCCACATCTGGTTCTGCCCGACATCGGTCACAACAATAGCGGAGTTGTTAGTCAACTTTGCGGTCACCTCAACGACATACTGTGGCTTGAGCAGCTCGGAAGAGCGATCGTATGTGAGCGGATAATTCCTCTTCCAATCCATAACTTGTTCAAGCCAACTGTCATGTCTCTTTGGTTGCAAGTTCTCAAGAAGTTGTTGTAAGACTGCCTTTGCATCACCGACGATGGGCACATCCACCTTGACATTCTTCCCCACCTCTGCCGGGTCAATGTCTATGTGGATCTTCTTTGACACCTTCGCAAACTCCTTTGGGTTGCCAGTTATTCGGTCATCAAAGCGAGCACCAATACATATGAGCAGGTCGCAGGTGTTCAAAGCCATGTTTGCTGCTACTGTCCCATGCATTCCACCCATACCGAGACAGAGGGGGTGGTTGTCCGGGAATGCACCCTTAGCCATGAGAGTGTAGACAACAGGTATGTTGCATCGTTCGGCAAGTTCCCTTACTCCATCAGATGCGCCCGATGCGATCACGCCGCCGCCAATGTAAAGTGTTGGCTTTGAGCAGTTCGCTATCATTTCGGCGGCTCGCTTTACCATAAGGGGATGACCCCTCAATGTAACTTTGTAACTGCGCAGGCTCACTTCCTTCGGTATTGGAAAGTCCTCATCAAGTTCTGTGCGTGATACATCTCTCGGTATATCCACGAGCACAGGTCCCCTTCTTCCAGTCCTCGCTATGTAAAAAGCTTCCTTGATAATTCTCGGCAGTTCCTCCGCGCTCATCGCAAGGAAGTTGTGTTTTGTGATCGGCATCGTCACTCCGGTTGTGTCCGTCTCTTGAAAAGCATCTCTCCCAATAAACGGCGTTGCCACTTGACCGGTTATGGCGACAACGGATGACGAGTCCATCATTGCTGCAGCCAACCCAGTCACCAAGTTTGTTGAGCCAGGTCCACTCGTAGCCATGCAAACTCCTACTTTACCAGTTGAGCGAGCATAGCCATCAGCTTCGTGCGCCGCGCCTTGCTCATGCCTCGTTAACACGAATTTGAGCTTGTCGCGATGATGGTAAATGGCATCAAAGATTTCCAACACAGCCCCACCTGGTATTCCGAAGATTATTTCCACGCCCTCCTCTATGAGCGTGTGCACTAATAGTTCGGCTGCTTTAATACCCATGAGCATAACCCCCCTCACAGTCGGAGTAAATGAAGCAGCGTTGTTTTAGGGATTTAAGGTTAAAGGGGTCGCATCTCTCTGCCCGCCTTAAGCGGGCAGGAGGACAAAGGCTAAGAGTAGAGGAAGGATGGAAAGGACACTCCCATGGTGATAACCTACTAAACACAGTTTCGTCCGCCCATCAAATGCACAATTATGTTCTTTAGCCACTTTACCATGCCTTTGGCTCATCTGCTCATCCCTCACAACAATGCTTCCAGATGAGCTTTCACTCAATCACTTGGCGCTCAATCGGGTCAACACCAACACCTTTCCGTTTCAAGCTCTCCACAGCGCGTTCAATCTCCTCCTCGTCGCCCTCAATCTCTAAGTCAACCCATCCACCGTCTTGATCAACATTGGCTCGCCTTATATTCGTGATCACATTGAAGTCCTTCCCCAAGTAGTAGATAACTGGTTCTGTCACAAGCTCTTTCGGGAATGTGAGGTGATAACGGCGAACCGCCATCACAACTTCACCTCATATTCGGCTCGCTTTGCTAAATAGTATAACGCATGACAGCGTCAAATTTCATACGCCTCGTAGCTGCACACTAATTGATAACATCAAAGTTGCAGCTTTTGCAATGCCTCCTCAAAAGCTTTCAACCTTGGCTGTATGCGTATCGGCTCCCTGAGGGATTCGCACACTACCTCGGATGTCTTTATTCCAGAGCCAGTCACAAGAGCTACGGTCAATTCATCTCGCTTGATAATGCCTTGCCGGATAAGTTTCTTCAAAACAGCTATAGTGACACCCCCGGCTGTCTCAGCCCATATACCTTCCGTCTCCGCCAAAAGCTTTATTGCCTCAACAACTTCCTCATCGGTGACCTCTTCAGCCACACCACCGCTTTCTCTTATCGCTCGCAGCGCATAAATACCATCTGCTGGATTACCTATAGCGAGTGACTTAACTATTGTCTGTGGCTTAACAGGCTTTGGCATGCTTGCACCCAACTTAAAGGCGTTCACAACTGGTGCACATCCGGATGGTTGTGCTCCATGCACCTTTGTGCGCACGGATTCAATCAGACCGATGCGATAGCATTCCTTTATCCCCTTCCAAACTTTTGTGAGCAAAGAACCGGATGCAACTGGGACGACGATATGCTCTGGTGCTTTCCAGTTCAATTGCTCAAGGACTTCAAGCGCTATCGTCTTGCTCCCCTCGCTGTAGTATGGGCGTATGTTGATATTCACGAATGCCCATCCAAACCTTGATGCGACCTCAACGCAAAGCCTGTTCACCTCGTCGTAGTTGCCCTCAACGGCTACAAGTTGCGGACCGTAAACGAGCGAGCCAACCACCTTGCTAAGTTCAATATCTGCTGGCACGAATACAAAACAGCGCATGCCCACCTTTGCAGCATGCGCGGCAAGTGAGTTTGCCAAGTTGCCAGTCGAGGCGCACGCAACTGTATCAAATCCGAATTCCTTTGCCTTCGTCACAGCGACCGATACAACTCTGTCCTTGAATGACCATGTTGGATTGACTGTGTCATTCTTGATGTATAGCCTGCGCACCCCCAACTTCTCACCCAACCGTGTGGCTTCAACCAGTGGTGTAAACCCACCGCCCAGATCAACGCATTCATGGAGCGGTGAATCAACAGGGAGCAAGTCGTAGTAGCGCCACAAGCTTGTAGGACCTTTTGCAATGCTCTCGTGCGTAACAAGCTTTGAGAGGGCGTCATAATCGTATTCCACCTCAAGCGGTCCAAAACAATATTCACACACATGCAATGGCTCAATCGGATACTCACTGCCACATTCACGGCACCTTAACGCTTTGATGCGCCTCATGTGGCATCGCTCCTCCTCTCATCAACCGGGAAAGTGCTTCCCACCAATCAGCAGGGCTCCTTGCAACCGGACACATGACAGGCATAACATCACACACTGGTTCGGTTATGAAACATTGTAACTGCGACTATGGCTTGATGCCACGCTAAATGTTGATTTTGAGTGTGCAGCTAAAAGCGCAGCTCGCTGTTGTGCAGGTGTGAGTGCATCATCCTACTAAGCCAAGTGAGCAGGGGGCATGTCTGGCAGATGAGAAGAATGGACATACCATACATCAATCAATACCCAATGCGCTCAAACTGGCGCTTTCACACCGTAGCCATCAAGCGAGTGCTTGCATGGACAATCATAACACTTATATCTCTCAATTGAGGTGGCAATTATGTTCATCAGTTTGGTGTTAGCCTGCCTCATAACTTCCACCACTTCTGAGTGTGACGGGCGAGCGCCTAAAACACCAGCTGCGTAATTCGTTACCACACATACCAGCGCATAGCAGACTTCGGCTTCCCTTGCAAGGATTGCCTCGGTAGCCGCGGTCATACCGACAATATCACCGCCAAGTATTCTCATGGCTTTAACTTCCGCTGCAGTTTCATATCTCGGTCCATCGGCGCAAATGTAGCAACCAGTATCTATGGCGCTTACACCTGCATGTTCGGCTGAGGCAAGAAGCAGTTTTCTCAAGCGCTCGCAATATGGCTGAGTCACATCAACATGGACAGCTACGGCACATTCATCAAAGAATGTGAGTGGACGCTGTTTCGTCCAATCAATGAGTTGGTCAGGGATGACAATCTTGCCGATGCTAAGTTCACTATGCAATGCACCAACTGCAGCAGTGGCGATTATGCCGTCAACTTGAAGACGCTTCATTGCAGCTATGTTAGCTTTGTAGTTAATCAAGTGCGGTGGCAGGTGGCATCCTAAACCATGCCGTGGCAGGATGAAAACTTCAATCTCTCCATCATATGATGAGCGCTTACATTTCGCTTGCAGCAGTTTGACTTCGCCATAGCGCGTGCTTATTGCCACATCGCTCAATCCATGCATTGCAGCCTGAAATTGCTTTGCAAGGTCCTCAATCCCAGTGCCAACGATTATCCCGACACGAAATGGAACGCATTCACAGTTCACAAATGTCTCACCTCTCAATCGCGCTCAACCACAACCTCAATGCCATCTCGCTGTATGCAAATTCCATTAGCGGCTTTAGGTTAACCGTATCAGCTCGGTTGTATTTGATGAGCAGCTCCAGTGCATATCCGTCATTGTAGCGCTCATAACTATTCCACAGTCTCACGGCATCCCAGCCGCTTAATCCATCAATCTCGTGATCCCTCACTATGCCGAGTTGTCTCTCCACAGTTTTTAAGCCGCCTTTGTATCCAAGGCGCTTCATCAAGTAGCACAGGTCTATGTGGATTGGCGGTATGCGGATGTTCGGGAAACGCCTCTGTAGAAATGGGATGTCAAAACGAGACCCGTAATATGTCACCACGATGGCTTTGCCATGCAGCTCCTCAAACAGGTCTTGGATGTTGTAACCCCGTATGAAAGTTCTATAGTGATAGCCATCATAAAGTCCGACAATAGTGATATGGTCATCATCGCTTGTGCCTGTTGTCTCAATGTCAAGGAAGACAACGCTTTCTTGAAAATCACGGTAGCATCGCCAATGCTCTACCTTTGGCAGCATGCTCGCAAAGAAATAAGCATTACCCTCCCTGAGCGCTGCTATTGACTTCTCAATCAATTCTCTCCAGCTCGTTAGGACATGTTTTAGCGTCCCTCTATTGCACTCACACAGCCATCTCTCCCATGAGGTGATGCCCATCCTCCACCAAATCCTCTCCCTCTTCTCTCCAACGCCCGGTAAGTGGATGAATGTAGCTCTGAGCAATGTTTCCTTGAACATCGCAATCACCAAAGTGAGTTGGTTAACCTGAGTTACAACCGTTTGCCTGCAGCGTTATTGCTTGTCATCCTTGAAGACCTTTCATGCCAATTAGTGGGAGCTGTTTTCAACCTTGTCATCTTACAGCAACATTTGCTTGGTGTTGTTTTGTAGGGCGGACGAATGTCCAACCGATAGATACCGATTCAATTTGCACAGTTAGCGTTGTTGCGCACGCTTGGACGAAAGCATGCCAGAAAATCCACCACAGAAACGAATAACGCAAACGGCATAAATGGCAAACACACATGTAGGATGGACTTTAGCCCGGAACAAAAATTTTGCGGCTTTAAAAATCTCGTGGCTGGAGCCGTTCATCATATAAATTCCTCATTTACGGTGCGGGCATCATTCAAAAACGAATGGTGTATTCAACTGCCTAACCCATACAAGGTATAGGGGTTGGGCAGCTGGCTTTGTTCACAGGGGGCTGATGAAAGCTCGTCAAGTAGCCAAAAGGGATTTTGGCGATTTAAAAGCCGTCAGTGCTCACCCGCTTAGTTCCTGCAAGGTATTTCTTTTGATGTCCCAAAGCGAGCGCTCATCGTCGCCTTAAGCGTCTCGCCCTCCTTTGCCGCTTCCGCTCCTCAAGTATCTTCTTGATTGCCAATCTCGCAGCACGCTTAACTTCCTTACGCTCTTTTAAGCGCCACCATCTCGCCAACCGCTTTAAGTGTGGAAGCGCTTTTGGGTCTTTTATTTCGCCAAGGGCTTGAGCAGCTCTTGCCCTCACATTGTAGTCTGGATTTTTGAGGTCAAGTAAAAGTTGCGCTACCGTGTGTGTATCGGCTATCTTTCCAAGGATGCGAATGATTGCCTCTACAGCCCTTTCATCCCTGCTTGTGCGCAGCATTGTCAGCATCGCTTCAATTGCTGGCTTACCTATTTCGGCGATTGCCTCTTCTGCAGCCTTACGCACCTCCTCATCCCAATCGCTCAACGCCTTTGCAAGCTCAGGTATGGCGCGAGGATCTTTGAGTGTCTTAAGCGCTTTCACTGCAGCCCTGCGCACATACCAAACTTCGTCGCCAAGAAGCGAGATGATAGGTTCGGCTGCACCTTTGCCACCAACCTTTGCGAGTGCCTCTGCTGCTGAAGCCCTGACCTCCCACTCTGAATCCTTCGTTGCTTCAATCAAGCCATCAATTGAGCGTATGTCTGAGAGGACTTTCAAAGCTTCAATTGCGTTCAGCCTGACTTCCTTCTCGTTCGCCTTAAGTGCACGAAGAAATGTTTCAAGCAGGCGTTTCTCTTTTTGCTCGCTCAATCGCTCTATTGCGCCATCAACACCTGAAAGAACATCGGAGGCAAGCTTGACTATATCGCTATAGCCCAATTGCTCAAGCACTCTCTCCGCAGCCTTTCTCACCCTCTCCTCTGGATCCCCCAAAGCCCTTATCAGGGCTTCAATAGCAGCTGGCTCGTCTTTGAAGCGTGCAAGAACACTCACAGCAACTATTTTCGGTCCGACCCTCGTATGGTCAAGAGTCTTGATTACAGCATCCAGAGCCTCTTTCCCGATGCTCTCCAATGCCTGTCCGGCTGCAGTCCGCACATCCCAAGAGCTGTCTTCCATTGCTTCAATTAGCGTCTCAACTGAGCGCACATCACGAATATATCCGAGAGCCTCAACGGCAAGGTGCCGGACCTCCGCCTCCCTATCTTTTGCTGCTCTTATTAGCGCATCAACTGCTGCGCTGCCAAGACGGACAAGAGCAGCTTGAGCAGCATTTCGCACATCCCATGACTCATCCCTTAGAGCCTCTATCAGTGGCTCAACAGCCTTTGAGTCGCCAATCCAACCAAGCGCTGATGCTGCCGCACTCCTTGCAGCGTCAGAATCATCGTTGCGCAGCATTTTAATCAGCGGTTCAACGGCGTGTGTCTCCTTAATTCTGCCAAGTTCGTATGCAGCCGAGGAACGCACCGTCCAATCGGGGTGCTTAAGTTGTTCAAGCAATTGTTCAACCTGGCTTGTGCTCATTTCCACTTACCCTCGCTCATCTTTAAGATGTGCAAAACACTGCCATACTCATCCGTCAAATTTCAAGTTTAGCACGGGGTTGTTTGAGCATCGACAGGCAAACCTTTCTGTGGTTGGCAAACGATACAGCTTCAACGAACTCTTAGCACCATCTCTTGCTGCGGGAAACTTCCTGCTGGTGGTCAAAACTTGCGAACAGGCTACTATCCACCCCACATCATTCTTTTCTCACTTGGACATCAGCTTCTTGGCAGAGCTGACAAGCACATCAAGGGCTATGTGTAGTGTATCGGCAATAAACATTCCGAGGGCGAAGCTAAAAGCGTGTCTCAATAGCATCCCTTTGGGATTTAGATCAATTTTAATGCCGCACACTGTAAGCAGAGCTAACACCAACCCGACGAAGATGCAAATATATGTCATGCGCACAGTCAATCCAACAATAGGCACATGTGATATGCGCCTGTGAGCAGCAACTTTTGCATACGGTAGCCAAATGGCGCGAAGCAATCCCCACCTCATCGCTACACGAGAGCTACTCAAGTCAAGGTCCGGTGAGAGGAGAAGCGTCCCAACAAGATAGCCTGCCGTTAGCATCAATGGCTCAAATGGTTCGGGGGTTAAAATGGCAAATGGAAGCAATGCTAAGTTGACAGCATCGTGCACCTTGCCCGATGGCATTTCCTTTTGTTTCCCCCGAGCTTGCCCAACTTAACTTGACTTGCGCAATTCCTGCCAGCGTGGCAGTAGCGAATCAAATGTCAATTGGAAATAGCCGGCAAACTCCGGTTGGTATGTCAGCCACATTCCCGCCACAACATCATCACTTACCTTTGGGTCATCAATTGGCACAAGCACCCTATTTGGCTCACTGAAGCGCATGTGCTCAAGCGCATTTGCCAACTCAATGACTATTGAGCCTCTGTAAGGGCGCTTATCAGGATTGCTTGTTTGCATGTGCATTCGGACAAGCTCCCTATCACCACCATACTTTGCCACCTCAGCTTCAATCAACTCAGCACTGAATTGAGGATGCTTGAACACAAATGGGAGCATGTATTCAATTCTGATGACCATTGTATTGCTTATCCTTGACTGCCACACTTCAAGGAATTCGCCCGCATGCGAGAATATGAACTTGAGGGCTGCTGTGAGCTCTTCATGGCTGTATCGGCGCAGCTCAAGCATTGGCAGTTCAGTCCATTCAATGTGGCTCCATTCATCCTCGGCAAAGAAAACTTCACTTGATTCAGCAAATGCAGCCGGCTCAGAGAAGCACTTCAGGAATCTGTCCCAGATGCCTTTGCGAAGCTCATGTGCTATCGTTATGAGCAAGTCAAACGCCCCAACATCAAATCCAAGCCACCCAACAACATATTCGCTCTCAAGCATTGTCCAAACGAACTCCGGTATCAGATAAGCGCTCGGCAGACGCAATGGCAACTTGTCGGGCATTTGTGCTATTCCATACCTTGGGAGTTCAAGCATGCCGTGGGCTATCAGGACAGCTTGAGTGAATGGATTAGTGTAGTCACAATTGCTGCCCCTTAAAATTTGCTCCACAGTTTGCTTCAAGCGCTCTTTAACATTGTCCCCATCAACTATATTCAGCGTCAAGCCATGTTCCCTTTGCAGTGTCTCGCACACGCTCGGCAGGACAAGCTCAAGCTTTTCCGGTGGCACACCAAAATGCCAAATCTCAAACACCTGCTTGGATGATACTCCGGACTCCTTTTGCCTCAGTGTCATATAGCGTTGGATCAACTTGCGGCGCATTGTCGCATGCTTCATCTCCTTAGGGTAATGAGAGAACTTTTCGGATAGGTCTACGAACACAACCAGCTTATCGCCGCAGCACCCAATCAGGTCAACATCAAAGTCACGCCCACCAAATGCGTTCACTTCGTAGAGCACCTTGTCACATCCGACCACGCAAGTTAGGTAAGCAGCAACTGCATGTCTCTTCATCTCGTAGTAACGCATTGCCATTCACCAACCATGTGATGAAGTTGCCTTTGCCATCCATAAAGTTTAACGGCTTTGCAATCTCGGTCTTCAACATGGCTTGCCACCAATATCATCAGACTTTTTACGGACAGGATGCGCATGTCGCATTAATTTCTCAGCCCTATGATTCAAAGTGTGTTGGTAATGTGCTGTCAGTGAATATTTGCTTTCGCTCTTTGCCCAAAAGTTTGTTTGTTCGTAGTAAGGCACGAAGCGAAGCGTAGTGCCGTCTAAGTGAGTGCAAGGTGAGAGTGCAAGTGAAATGATGACATTGCACATTGCACCAACTTAACGCCACTCTGCTAACGCTTCTTGGCTAACTACAAACCTAACCAACGAAGCTTTTGGCTTGGCAGTAGCCTGCCCTACAAGTGATGAAGATTTGTTTGTTCGTAGTAAGGCACGAAGCGAAGCGTAGTGCCGTCTAAGTGAGTGCAAAGTGAGAGTGCAAGTGAAATGATGACATTGCACATTGCACTAACTTAACGCCACTTCGCTAACGCTTCGTGGCTAACTACGAACCTGACCGGATTTTTAGCGCCACTCCGCTATCGCTTCGTGGCTAACTACGAACTTAACCAACGAAGTTTGTGGTAAAGAGTGACCCATTTTAAGATAGCTTGTAGTGCCTCCAAAGACGATATGGGGAGCGAAGTTAAAGCCCCTGTGGTGTGATAGTATGTCCCCATTGTTGTTTTTAACGGATGAGGGATACGATGCTATTATTTTGAATTTGAGCGTGCTGAATTGTGCAGTTTGTAAGTTTGCCCCTCAATCTAATGGTGGTGATTCATTATGCGTGAGATACGCTTCGGCATCATCGGCGTTGGTGTCCCAAACCAAGTTTCCGTAGGACCGATTGGGGCAGACCTTTACAGTGGCATAGCTGAGTGGCATGCGCGTTACATAAACGAGACACCCGGTTGTAAAGTGGTTGCAGCAGCTTCTCGGACTGAGGCGCATGTGAGGCTATTCGCCCAGAAGTTCAACCTTGGCGATAACTGGTATACTGACTATCGCAAGATGCTTGAGCGTGATGATATTGACGCTGTCTCAATATGCACACCGAGCGGTTTGCATGCTCAAATAGGCATTGATGCTGCGAGGGCAGGAAAACATGTCCTTGTTGAGAAGCCAATTGATGTGACGCTTGAGAAGGCGGATGCGTTGATTGAAGAATGTGAGAGGGCTGACATAAAGCTCGCTGTTGTAATGCCGCTGCGCTTCTCAAAGGTTGTGAGGTTCATCAAGCGCTCGCTTGACGAAGGCTACTTGGGAAAGCCGTTGCTTGCAAATGCATTTTGCAGGCGCTACAGGACTGAGGCTTATTATGCTGAGAGCGATTGGCGTGGCACATGGGCACTTGATGGCGGTGGAGCATGTATGAATCAAGGCATTCATGTAATTGACACATTCATCTACTTGGTCGGCGGTGTTAAGCGCATTCATGCGCGCATTGGCACACTTGGTCACAAGGCGCTTGAGGTTGAGGATGTGGCAGTCGCTGATGTTGAACTTGAAAGTGGCGCACTCGGGATGATTGAATGCACGACATGTGCATATCCTGACTTTGGCGATTCAATTCACATCTACGCTGAGAAGGGAACGGTCATAACTGATGGCACACCACCAAGGTTAACAACTTGGGAGCTGATTGATTCGGACATCAAGCCAAACCTTGAGGAGCTTGAGGAACGCAAGGAACCATTCACGCTCCACAGGCAGGTGATAGCTGACTTCGTTGATGCCATACGCAACGACCGTGAGCCAACTGTCAGCGGAAGGGAGGGAAGGAAAGCTGTTGAGGTTATACTTGCCCTTTACAAGTCGGCGAGGGAGGGAAAGGAAGTTGAACTACCATTGAGGTGAAGCAGCTATAGCTAATGTTTGCATGGTGAAAGCGCTGTTATCGGAACGAAATGGCAACGGTGGTGAGGGAAGTGTCAGCGAAAAGAAAGCGCATACTTGTCGTTGACGATGAGGAGTCCATTCAGCAGCTCCTTCAAGCTGTCCTCTCAAAGGAGGGCTATGAGGTGAGCGTCGCTGGTGATGGGGATGAAGCTCTGAAATTGGTTGATCAAAATGCCTATGACTTGATTGTGCTTGATATCGTAATGCCGGGTAAGAATGGTTTAGAGGTGCTCAAGCATATTAAGGGGACTGAAAGGCTGAAGTTTGTCCCAGTAATCATAATGACGGCGTTGATGGATAGAGATGTGCGGTATCATGCTCTTGACCTTGGTGTTGACGAGTTCTTGAACAAGCCAATTGACATTTATGAGTTGCGTGCGAGGGTTCGCACACTCCTCTCCGTGAAGGAGTATCATGACTTCCTTGCCAGCTTGGCTGATATGCTGAAAGCTGAGGTGGACAAAAAAACAAAGGAGTTGCGTGAGGCGCAGCTTGAGACCGTCAGGAGGCTTGGGCGAGCCGCTGAGTTCAGGGATGACGAGACTGGAAATCATATTCTACGCATGAGCATTTATTGTGCGATCTTAGCGAGGAGGCTTGGGTTATCTGATGAGGAGGTTGAGATGATACTTTACGCCAGCCCAATGCATGATGTCGGTAAGATAGGTGTTCCAGATAAGATACTTTTAAAGCCAGGCAAGCTTGACCCGGATGAGTGGGAGATAATGAAGAAGCACACAGTTTGGGGCGCTGAAATACTGTCTGGCTCTAAGTCACAACTCCTTGAGACGGCGAGAACTATTGCTTTGACTCATCATGAGAAATGGGATGGCAGCGGCTACCCATATGGTTTATCCGGCGAGGAGATACCGCTCTTTGGGCGCATATGTGCTATCTCGGATGTGTTTGATGCGCTCACATCTGAGCGGGTTTACAAGCCGGCATATCCAAATGAGAAGGCATTTGCCATCATCACCGAGGGCAGGGGTAAACACTTTGACCCAAAGGTTGTGGATGCGTTCTTTGCGTCGCTTGATGAAATACTTGAAGTGCAAAGCAAGCATGCCGAGACAGCAAAGCCATGGTTGTGGCAGTTTTACGAGGATAGGAGATGAACTGGTGGTTGCGTTTGTCTCTCACAAAGCAGTGATCTGTAAAGTTGTAGCAAGCGCATGGCTATACTGCTTGGTGACAAGTTTTCCTCAACATGTTTTCTTGCAGCATCACCCATCCTTTTCCTTAAAGCCCTGTTTGAGATAAGCCACCTAACTCGCTCTGCGAACGCCCTTTTGTCATTTGGTGAGAGGAAACCATGAACACCATCTTCAAAAGCCCATGATACACCATGCGCATTAATTGCTACACAAGGCAACCCAGCAGCCATTGCCTCGGCTATGCTTAATCCCTGAGTCTCAGTCAATGACGCCGACACAAATACATCGGCAGATGCATAAAAGTCCCTCATTCGTTCCCTCGGGTGACCGCCAGCAAATATTATCCGGTGAGAGCAGTTTAGTGAACTGGCTGTGCGCATTGCGCGTGACAAGTAAGGACCTGGTCCTACGAGTAGCAAATATGTATTCTCGTATTCCCGCAGCACGATTGATGTTGCCTTAAGTAGGAACTCAATGTTCTTCTCCAGGCCAATTCGCCCGGCATAAAGCAACACAATTGCGTCCTGCGGTATCCCATATTGCTTTCTAATAGATGCACCATCACCACCTTGGAATGACTCAATCTCAACTCCGGTAGGCAGTGGCACTATCTCGGTCTTCACTCCATAGCTTCGCAATATCGGTATGACTGCTGGGCTTGGCACAATCACTAAATCACACATGTTGCAAAAGTCCTTTGAGAGCTTGATGGCGAGCATCCTTGCAAGCGTTTTTGGCAGGGGGACATAATGCAGATACTCTGTGACAAGCGTGTGATAGGTGAGCACGAGCGGTATTCTGCGACGCTTCGCCCAATAGCCGGCAAAGCGAGTCAGCCAAAAGACCGAATGCACATGAACAATGTGAGGCGCAAACTGACCCAGCTTTCGCCACGGTTCTATCGCCAATGGTATGGCAATTGGATATTCAACATAAGTGGTGAAGCAGAATGATGGGAAGCGATGCACATCCTCATCCGTCTCATTATAGCCAGGGTATGATGGTGCAAAAACTTTGACATGGCAACCGAGCTTGCTCAAATGCTCCCTAAATGTCTCAACCGAACTCACAACACCATTTCTTGTCGGACGATAGCATTCGCTGAAGATGGCAACACGCAATCCTTGTTGCAAAGTTCGTTCGCTGAACATGCTCGCATTTGACTCCACCTGTATAACTCACCTCATCGCAAGCAACTTGATTTCAAGCTCGTCACCGATTGCCGTGTTTGTCTTCATGAGCCTTCCCGATGGTAGTTCAAGCGCCATCTTTGCGCCGGTTCCCCTCGGTAGGCAAATTCTCCAAGGCGGTAGCGACTCAACCAAATGGACGATGCGCATCTTGCCGTCAAGGAAAGCGACATCAATTGGATATCGCATGAAGAATGTGTGGATGCTGCTGCATGGCACAATGAGCATGCCAAAGCCATCCTTCAGTTCACTTGTGCCGAGCAATCCTCTCACCCTCTCAGATACGGTTATGGCTATTGAGCATTTGTCAGCCAACACTGTTCCCTTCGTTCTGTTGACAACTTCACCTACGAGCATGGTCCCCATAAGAATAACGGGCGCAGCAGAGTGTTGACTTTAGCCGGCAGATGAAAGCGCCCTTTCACCCCCTTAAGTCTTGTGCGTTGTAATATTTTGTGGCGTGTGCCGCAAGTGCATGCGCCATTCGGAATAAATGGATGGGATGCTCTGGCAATCGCTACAAACTGGTCAGAATGCTCCAGTTGTATGCCCTAAAGTGGCTGCCAGCTTTAACCAACGGCGGTTCACACCTGCCTCGTCTTATACCAATTCAAAAATCATAGGAACTATGCGGTTTGGTGTATGGGCGGCTTTAAAGCCGCCAGTGTCACTCTCTTTGTCGCTGTTTTTCCGTAGGCTGCTATCCATCCCCGCAAAAGTAATGCTGCCTGCACAGCCCCTAAACAAATGTAGCGTGGGCGCACCACACAAGCATAGGCGGTGTTTTTATGTCATTCCATTTCGCTGCTTGCCTTAATGCAAGCATCTTAGAATCATGCCCATTAAAGCTTCTTGGTATAGTTCTACTTTCGCCTTCAAAGGATCAGTTTCGTGTGAGAAATTAAAGCCTGCTTAAAGCCTTTAAAACCATGCACACGACGCCAATGCCAATATATCTCGCAGTTTGTATTCCACCTTAATTTTTGAAGTTGCGTTATGGGGAGTATGGTGCGCTTCCCAAGTGGCGCTTCAAGGGCGTCCACCAAAGAGTTGTTGCAATTGGCTTAGCGCCCTTATGATTGCAGGTCCGGCGATGACAATGAAGAGGGTGGGGAAGATGAACAGCACAAGCGGTAGCATAAGCTTTACTGGTGCCCTTTGTGCTTGTTCCCTTGCCCTCTGGAAGCGAAGCTCCCTCATTTGCTCGGCTTGCACACGAAGCACATTTGTCAAAGGCAATCCAAACCTGTCTGCCTGAAGCAATGCCCTGATGAATAGATGTAGCTCCTCAATTGGCAGCCGTTCGCACATTGCGAGCAGCGCCTCAGAGCGCGGTCGCCCGAGCGATATCTCTCTAAGCACCCTTTGGAACTCATCACCAAGTGGTCCTCTAAAGCGTGTTGCAACCCTCGCTATTGCCGCATCAAGTCCAAGACCAGCTTCAACTGCTGTAGCCATGAGGTCAACCATATCCGGTAATGTCAGCCTCGCAAGGTGTTGTCTTCTTTGAACGAAGAAGATGTTGAGTATGACATCCGGTGCCATATATCCGATGAGTGCGCCGTATGCAGCGCCGAGAAGGTAATAAGCGATTGGAAGTGCTACCCCGAATGCTCTCGCAATGCCAACTATGCACACAAACCCAATTCCAAGGAAGGCGAGTGCACCCATGTATTTCATCGCTATAGCTTGCTCCGGCGTGACCCGCCCTTGCAATCCGGCGAGCATAAGAAGGGTCCTCATTCTGTTCTTAACGCCCTCGCCGGTAACTTGAGCCAAGAACTTAGGTATGCGGTGGATGAATGGACGGACAACCCTCTCAAAGAACGGTTCACCCTCTTCCCTTGGCGTCATCACTCTCTCAAGGGGTCTCCTTCTTCGCGGCATCCATTCCAATCTCGCCATCGCTAAGAGACACCCCCTATAGGCATTAAACTTCTTGAGCCATTAAACTTCTTGCGTGATAACCCACCTCTTGCATGTTTGAACAAGTTTTGTGCCCTCAAGTTTTACGGGGCGTTCTTGCTGTGCTCAAGTTAAGCCCGATAAAATTGAGCAGGGTTTTATTGCGCAAGAAGTTTATTGGTCTTCTAAGCCTCAATTGTTACGATCCTGCGCACCCATATGAACCCGATAACCTGCATCACAAAGCCGATGAAGAGCATCCATCTTCCGGCAGTAGTGGTAAAGAGTGGCATGAGCCATGGCTCAGCGCCGGGCACCAAGAATGATGGCAAGCCATTCGCTATTAAGCCGAAGATAACGGGCAACAGTGCAAGCCCAAACGCTGTGAACCTGCCCTGAGTGGTTATGATCCGAATTTCACCCTTGACTCGCAACCTCTCTCTTATCGTGTTGGCGATTATATCAATGATGTCGGCAAGCCCTCCACCGGTCTCCCGCTGTATCAGAACTGATGTGGCAAGCAGTTCGGCTTCAAGTGTTCCAACCCTGTCAGCAAAATCATTGAGTGCCCTCTCAAGTGGTATTCCCATCTCAAGCTCCTGATGTAGTCTTTGGAATTCATCTGAAATCGGTGGCATGCCCTGTTGTGCGACCATCTCAACAGTTTGAAGGAAACCCATTCCGGCTCTCAGCCCGTTAGCCATAAGCATAAGCGTGTTCGGCAGGTGGCGTTCAAACTGTCTTTGCCAGCGAGCCTGTAAGAGGCGCAGATATATGAACGGGAGTGTGAGCGTAAATCCACCCACAGCAAGCGAGAGAGCAACACGCCATGACATCGGTATTGGTCTATCAGGTGTTGATAGGCGAGCCAAGATGAGGTTGATGATTATGATGGTAATGGACATTAGCACCAAGCTTGCATACACAAGCTCTGCCGCACGCCAATTTGAGCGAGCCCTCTTAAGCTCTCGCTCAAGCCTTTCAAATGGTTTAATATTTGAGAGAAGGCGTGCGAATGTGGGCAGCAGCTGGGCTTGCCTTGGTCTTTGAGCCTCAGCCCATGGCTCGCCCCTCTCTTCAATCAGGAATTCACGCTCTATTACTGTTGTGCGGCGTGCTATAGCTTCAAGGCGAGCTTCCGCTGGTGACTTTGGTGCCGCAAATGTTTGGTAGATGCCGATGAGGAATGTTATAACCCATGTCAGCCCGAGCAAAATGAGCATTATGCCCCATATGTCCATGCGCATCACCTTTGGAAGATGGTGAGCGGTAGGCGTATACCAGCGGAAACTATCCTATCGTAACATCTTGGTCTTAAGCCTGTTGCTCTCAGCCTGCCTTTGACTCGCCCCATCTCGTCAATAGTCTCCTGTTCAAATACGAAGAGATCCTGCATTGTTATGACATCGCCTTCCATGCCCACTATCTCAGTGATATAAACGATGCGCCTTGAGCCGTCTCTAAGCCTCGCTTGGTGAACAATGATATCAATTGCACCGGCTATCTGTTCCCTTATGGCTCTGACCGGCAGGTCAACGCCAGCCATTAGCACCATTGTCTCAAGGCGTGATAGCATTTCTCTCGGGCTGTTTGCGTGTATCGTGCACATGGAACCTTCGTGACCTGTGTTCATAGCCTGAAGCATGTCCAGAGCCTCAGGGCCTCGCACCTCGCCAACGATTATCCTATCTGGGCGCATTCTGAGTGCGTTCCTTACAAGCTGCCTTATGGTTATTTCGCCTTCACCCTCAATGTTTGGCGGACGCGCCTCAAGCCTGACAACATGCTCTTGGCGAAGTTGCAACTCAGCCGAGTCCTCAATTGTGACAATGCGTTCATTATGCGAAATAAAGGACGAAAGGACATTCAATGTCGTTGTCTTACCGGATGCGGTTCCGCCGGAGACCATTATGCTGAGCCTCGCCTGGACAGCCGCTTGGAGGAATTGTGCTGCTTCCGGTGTTATGGTGCCCATGTTGATCAAGTCGGTCATAGTGAATGGGTCTCTTGAGAACTTTCGTATGGTGATGCAAGGTCCGTTCAAAGCTATTGGTGGTATAACAGCGTTTACTCGTGAGCCATCCGGTAGGCGTGCGTCAACCATTGGGCAGCGTTCGTCAATTCTTCTTCCAAGCGGCGCAACTATCTTCTCTATGATGCGCATTACATGCTCATCGTCTCGGAATTTGATCTCGGTCAGCTCAAGCCTGCCTCGGCGCTCAATAAAAACTTGATACGGTCCGTTGACCATTATCTCGGTAATCTCTGGGTCATGCAGGAGAGGTTCTATTGGTCCGTAGCCAGTTAACTCGTTCAGTATTTCAATTTGGAGCTGGCTTCTTTCAGCCCGTGACAAAACGATATTCTGCTGTTGCGTTTCCAGCTCTATGAACTGCTCAACGAGCTGTGTCAGGCGTTCCCTTTGCTCTGGTGCATACACCTCTTGGTCAAGCTCCCTTACAACTCTATCCATCACCCGTTCACGCAAAGTGAGCAAAGGCGTTCTCCTTGCCTGTTCTTTTTGGCGTTCCAGCTCAAGCAGCATAAATGGGTTGTCTGGACCTTTGTCAATCGTGAGCGTTGGACCATGCGCCGATAACGGCGGTATCTTTGCCCTCACCCTGCTGCCACCGGGTAGAGCCCTATCAAGCATCGGCACTTTTCGGTCTATCCTTGAACCGAGGAGGCGAGCAATCTTTTCAATGATACGCATCAAGTGTTGCTCGTCTTTAAAGCGCTTTGTCGTGCGCTCAACAACACCCATTCTTTCAATGAATACTTCCTTAGGCGAGTTGACGACTATTTTTGTTATTGTGCGGTCGTCAAGGAATTGTTGTATCGGACCAAAGCCAAAAATCTCGTTGACGAAATCTTCAATCAAGGCATTGCGCTCATGTCTTGTGGCAAGCATGCCCATGTCAGCAAGAAGCCTTTGAATAAGTTCATCAAGTTTCATCCTCGTCTGTGCAATGTGCGCTTCAGTTGCAGGTAGCTCGTCACGGAACTCTCGCATAACTGCATCATATATTGCGTGCTTAAGCTGATAATGTCTCTCATCAACTTCAACAACAGTTGGCTCTGCAACCGCAGTTGTGCTCGGAGTCTGTGTGGCTGCAGCATCAGTTTGTGAAACTGTTTGCGAAGGGCGTTCCTCTGGAAGTGCTTCAGCACTTTTACGGAGTCTCTCAAGCCTTTCAAGCAGTGACATTTAAGTTCACCCCTTGGAATTCAAGCCTCACATCAATCAGCTTCTCAATAGCTTCAAGTCTTAGTTTGATTCGCGCTACAGATGAAGTAAAGTTTAAAAACGATTCTTGCGTTTGTGCGCTACCATTGAGAGGTGAAACAACGGCAGCTTATTTTAAACGGGTGGGCAGTATTCCTTCTCGCTCTCCCCAGGGATAGCAAGGGGGGTATGGTGGATGCATGAGGCTATCTTGGCTCAGCTGCTCCAAACTGACCCTCAAGTGTTTGAAGCCATCGTCAGGGAAATGGAGCGCCAAAACGAGGTGCTCAATCTCATCGCGTCGGAGAATTATGCAAGCGAAGCAGTTCTTTTGGCATGTGGTCAACCAATGAGCAACAAATATGCTGAGGGTTATCCATCAAACCGATATTATGCCGGGTGTGAGCATGTGGATGAGGTTGAAATGCTCGCCATAGAGCGAGCCAAACAACTCTTCGGTGCAGAACACGCAAATGTTCAGCCGCACTCTGGAACTCAAGCAAATATGGCTGTTTACTTTGCCATCTTAAAGCCGGGTGATGTGATACTCTCAATGCGTCTTGATCACGGTGGTCATCTTTCTCACGGAGCAAGGGCTAACTTCTCCGGTCGGCTATTCAATGTCATTCATTACGGCGTAAGACATGATACAGAAACAATTGACTACGATGATGTGGCGAGGAAGGCAAGGGAGTTTAAGCCGAAGCTCATTATCACAGGTTACTCATCGTATACTCGCACCATAGACTTTGCCACCTTTAGGGAGATATGTGACGATGTGGGAGCATATTTGCTTGCTGACATAGCGCATATTGCCGGCTTGGTTGCTGCCGGGGTTCATTCATCGCCTTTGCCGCACGCCCATTTCGTCACTTTGACGACTCATAAGACGCTGCGAGGCCCAAGGGGTGGATTAATACTTTGCGAGGGCGTATTTGCGGAGTCAATTGATAAGGCTGTGTTCCCATTCGTGCAAGGCGGACCTATGATGCACATCATTGCTGCAAAGGCTGTTTGCCTCAAGGAGGCAATGACGCAACGCTTTAAGGATGAGCAGCGTCAAACCGTTGAGAACGCAAGGGCACTCGCCGAGGAATTGATGAGACACGGTTTCAAGCTCGTCAGCGGCGGAACAGATAACCACATGCTGCTTGTTGACTTACGCCCGCTATCAATCACTGGTATAGATGCGGAGAGATGGTTGAGCGAAGCTGGGATCATAGTCAATAGGAACTCAGTGCCATTTGATGAGCAGCCCCCAAGCATCACAAGCGGCATAAGGATTGGGACTGCCGGCATCACAACGAGGGGTATGCGCACTGAGCACATGCAGTTGATCGGGAAGTTGATAGCGAAGGTTCTGCGTGAGCCAACCGAGACTGTCATCAATAATGTGCGCCAGCATGTCAGAGAGCTGTGTGAGTCATTCCCAGTTTACTCTGGATGGATTGAGTTGATGCGAAGGACAAGCCTTTCAGTTAATGTCAGTGAAACCCAAACATAAGCGTCATAAGCGTAGCCGAGTCCGCAGGACCGTTACAGGATTGAATTGCAATCTGCCATTTGAGTATTTGAGGTTCTTATTAATCCGAAGTGAGCATTGGAGTGGTGAAGCATGCTCCCGAAGGAAGAGCTCCTTTCATACCTTCGCAAGATGTGGCTCATACGATTTTTTGAAATGGCGCTTGACGAGCTTTTTGGTAAAGGCTTGATCAAGGGCACATCTCACTTTTGCGCCGGTCAGGAGGCTGTTTCAGTTGGTGCGTGTGCTGCGTTGCGCCCCGATGATGCCGTAACAAGCAATCATCGCGGTCATGGGCACTTCATCGCGAAGGGCGGAGACCCTAAGCACATCATGGCTGAGATATTTGGCAAAGCTACAGGTTATGTTGGAGGTAGAGGCGGCAGTCAGCACATGGCTTGTTTTGAGATCGGCTTTTTCGGTTCAAACGGCATAACCGGTGGCGGCATACCTGTAGCGACTGGCATCGCACTTGCATTCAAGCTTCGCGGCTTGGACAGGGTTGCGCTTTGCTTCTTTGGAGACGGCGCTGCTAACACTGGCTACTTCCATGAATCGCTGAACATGGCATCCATATGGAAGCTGCCAGTCATATACCTCTGCGAGAACAACTTTTATGCCATGTCAACCCCTTTTGATTATGCCTTCCCAATTGAGGATGTTTCGGAGAGGGCTGCCGCATACGGCATACCGAGCATGATAGTTGATGGTAACGATGTGCTCGCTGTTAGAGAAGCTGTAAAGGGAGCTGCTGAGAGGGCTCGCATGGGCTATGGACCTATGCTGATTGAGGCTAAGACATACCGCTACTACGGACACTCAAAATCGGACTATCGTGAGTATCGCACCCTTGAAGAGGAGCTTGACTGGAAGGCTCGAGACCCGATAACTCGGTTTGAGCGTTTCCTTGTCAGCAGCGGCGTAGCCACACAAGACGAGATTGATGATATACGCAAGTCCGCAAGAGAAGAGATTGATAGCGCTGTTACATTTGCTGAGTCAAGTCCCGAACCTGACGAGCAATTTGCAACATGTGGCGTCTTCTCCTAATTGTATTGGGCTACACCGTTACCCTTCCAAGTTAAGGTGGGGATTTGAAAATGCATCGCCACACAGATGAACAGAGCGAAGGGATGATGACCGTTAGAGCGGAGGCTGAACTGAGGGAAATCTACTTCAGCTGGGCGATCAGGGAAGCGCTTGAGCAGGAGATGGAACGGGACCATTCGGTCATTCTCATCGGTGAGGATATAGCTGTTTATGGCGGCGCGTTCCGAATCACAAAGGGGCTTGTTGAGAAGTTCGGACCGCATAGGGTAATTGACACGCCTATATCCGAAAACAGCTTTGTTGGTATAGCAGTCGGTGCGGCACTCGCTGGGCTTCGCCCTGTAGTTGAGATCATGTTCATGGACTTCATTACGCTCGCAATGGACGCTATCGCCAACCACGCAGCTAACTTCCGTTATGTCTATGGTGAGCAGGCAAAAGTCCCGATGGTCATTAGATGCCCTGCTGGCGGTGGGAGAGCATATGGTGCTACACACTCAAAGACGCTTGAGGCATGGTTTATGCACACCCCCGGAGTCAAGGTTGTAGTTCCAGCAACACCATATGATGCGAAGGGATTGTTGATAAGTTCCATCCGTGATGACAATCCGGTCATCTTCATTGAATGCAAACTCTTATACAGCCTTCGTGGGCATGTCCCAAGTGAGCCATACACTGTCCCTTTGGGGAAGGCAAGGGTGGCGAGGGAAGGCGATGACATCACGCTCATAAGCTATGGGAGGATGGTTCAGGAGTGTGAGAGGGCTGCTGACATGCTCTCTGAAGAGGGTGTAAGTGCTGAAGTTCTTGACTTGAGGACTCTCTCACCAATGGATGAGGAAGCCATAGCGGAGTCCGTGACAAAGACGGGCAGGGCAGTCGTTGTTGCCGAGGATAATAAGTTTGCTGGGGCAAGCGCTGAGATAGCATGTCGTGTCGTGGAAAACTGCTTTGAGTATCTTGATGCGCCGGTCATACGGGTTGCCGCTGAAGATGTGCCAATACCGTGCGCGCCAAACCTTGAAAGAGCCATACTGCCAAACGCGCACAAGATTTACAGCGCGGCTAAGACACTCCTCAATTGGGGCAAATGAATACCTCAAATTCCCGCTCGCAACTAATGAGAGGATATATGGCTAAGTGCTCCCTGAGTTATTACTTCAATGAGTGCTTGCGATCAACTTCATTGAGCAGTGCCAAGCATGCTGCGTCCTGCATTCGTTTCCTATTGCAAAATTCTAAATGGTGCTCCTTAGCAGTCTGATGGTGACTCACGCTCTGGTCACATTGTTTCCATTATCGGGGTGAGGTAGATGTTCTCATGGCTTAGACGGCTGTTTGCCAAAGAGGAAAGAAAAGGTGAGGCTGAGCAGCTTCCCCCCGGTGAATTGGAAGGGGAGGCGATTGTAGAGCGAGTTGAATTGGAAGCGCAACCTGAGCAACCTCAGGCTCGTGGTGAAAGTATCACGGCAAGACCGCCGGAAGCCACAGCGGGTGCAGCGCGACCTTATTTGGAACTTGCAGGTGATGATGGCAGAACCTTACCAATTGAAGGTGATGTGGTTACTGTAGGCAGAGGTGAAGGATGCCAATTGCGGGTTGATGAAAGTTATCCGCACCATGAGTCGGTAAGCGAACAACACGCGCAGATAGAATTCTGGCATGGGATGTGGGTCATAAAGGACTTAACTGGTAAAGGTGTGTTCGTTAACGGCAGACGCACCGGTGAGAATGTCCTTCGTGATGGCTATCGCATAAAGCTGGGTGAGCTTGAATTCATATTTCGCGAGGTGTAAGCAGCTGTGTATGTTAGCGTTCGTCCGTTGTGGAGAGCACTTGGCGGCGCCTTAGGCGGATTCGCTGCGTGGGCATTTAGCGAGTGGCTTGTGAGGGCTTATGAGAGGGCAAGTTATGAGCCAACAATCGGTGAGCTCTTTGCGCTCGGCTTGATTTGGGGAATATGCATTGGGTTAGCGATAAGGTTGAGTGACACTCCCCGTTTAATCCCGCTTCGTTCCATCGCTGTCGGTGCTCTCCTTTCCATACCTTGGTGTGGCATTGCCGGCACAGCTGGGGTAGTGGTTGGTCAACTGCTATATGAGCCTCAAACTCACATTTCTGGTTTGCTTGGCGGAATGGGTGGCGCGTTGGCTCGCTCATTTGGGTGGGGCATCTTTGGCAGTATCCTTGGTCTTGGTCTCGGATTGATGCGCGGCTCAATTAAAGGTGCAACAAATGCGGCGATTGGTGGTGCGCTCGGTGGAATGCTTGGTGGGTTTGCATTTGAAGCGCTAAGCGGTGCAATGAGCGGGGCGTTGGCAAGGCTTTTCAGCTTGGTTGTGGTGGGCTCGCTTATCGGGTTATGCATCGGTTATGTTGAAACAGTGTTTTCAAGGGCGCTGCTAAAGGTCATCAACGGCAAGCTTGAGGGGAAGGAATTCATACTTGACAAGCCACTCATCACTGTGGGGTGCAAAGAGAGTTGCGATGTCGCAATTTATTACGATAAGGCTGTGCAACCTTTGCATGCCACATTGCGTTGGGTTGATGGTTATTACTTACTTGAGTCGCAGCACGGTGCACGCACCCTTGTAAATGGCATTCCGGTTTTAAGGCAGCCGGTAAAGAACAGCGACATCATTACCGTGGGCAACACCAAATTGGTGTATCGTATCAGGCAGCAATTGGTGCCAACACATTGTAGTGATAGTGGCGCAAAAAGGATTGCCAGCGCACATAAACAACCACAACCTACTGCTGTTGAGGCGTTCAAGATTGCTGCGCCCCGCTTACATCGCTTTCCGGAGTCAATGATTGGGAGAAGATGCACCAAGTGTGGGCACCGCAACAGATACACTGCAAAGTTCTGCGGGCATTGTGGGCATGAGCTTTGATGGCTAAATGTGATTGCTTGGCGGGCGCGTTGGCTTCGGTTCTTTCGCTCGCGCCTTCAAAGGGTGTTGCAAATATGCAGATGTGTCCATCTTGCAACGCTGACAATTCAGAGCGGGCAAAATTTTGCGTTCGCTGTGGTGCACAACTTCGCCGTCTGCTTGGATTTGGTGCGATGCTTAAGGGGCGATACAAAGTTGTGCGTGTCCTCGGGTGTGGCGGGATGGGTGCAGTTTACCTCGCATTTGATACGAGGGTTAACGATGCCCCTGTGGCTGTCAAGGAAAATCTTGACCAGTCTCCTGAAGCTCAGCAACAGTTTGTCAGTGAGGCACGCATACTAATGAAGTTGCGCCACACAAATCTGCCGCGAGTCAGGGATTACTTCGTTGAGCATAACGGCAGACAGTATATGGTGATGGATTACATTGCCGGTGAAGATTTGGACACGCTTGTCCAAAGGCAAGGTCCTTTGCCCATACAGAAAGCGCTTTACATCGCTGACAGGATAGCTGCAGCCGTCCAATACCTTCACGAGCATGACCCGCCAGTCATACACCGTGACATTAAGCCATCTAACATCAAGTTAACCCCGACTGGTGAGCCAGTGCTCGTTGACTTTGGTATTGCTAAGTTCTATCGTCCGGGACAAAAAACGCTCGCCGGAGCAAGGGCTGTTTCACCGGGCTTTTCACCAATTGAGCAATATGGGCATGGGACGACGGATCAACGCAGTGACATCTACGCATTTGGTGCAACGCTTTATTACATCTTGAGCGGAATAGTTCCACCGGAAGCCATTGAGCGTGCTGCTGGAGCTACGGATAAGCTTATTCCGGTGCGTTCAATCAACCCCAATGTCCCACCGCATGTTGATAGGGCGATATGGGTAGCAATGCGAGTTCGTCCGGATGAGCGGTTCAAAAGCATGCATGAGTTCAGGCTTGCTTTGCAGGGCAAGCTTTTGGTTAAGATCTCGCCACCAAAGGCAGTTGCCCCGCAACGCACATATGAAATGGCACAAAGCCAGAAAGCGCAAGTTGGTCAACATCACGCCGGGATGAACCGAGCTCAATCGGGCGTTCAACAGCAACCTCAGCCGCATCCAACACCATCGCAAGATATGCAGCAGGACATATTTTCGCTCAGTGTCCCACAGGAAGTGCTTTCAGTGGGTCCGCCTGCCAGCCCTGCGATCCGAATCATTGCATCCATCCTTGACCTGGCAGTGCTCATTCCGGCTCTGTATATTGTCGCGATTGGGACATGGGGGTTGGGGCAGATAGCCATGAGCATGATTTATGGACCGGAAAACTGGGCTGTTAATGAGGCGGGATTTAAAGACTTTGCATTGATAGTTGTAATTGGCGGCTTCATGCTATACCGTTTCCTATCCCATTGGTGGTGGGGTCAAACCATGGGTAAGTCGCTATTCAAACTGTGCGTCGTCACCAACAAGGGCACTCAGCCATCTTTGCTTCGTATTTTGTTCCGTGAAATAATCTTCGCTCTGACGCTGCTCCCCTGTATGCTCATCAATATATTTGTGCTTACTCAAACTCCGACGAGGCAAAGCTTGCATGATGTCATCGTTGACACATTCGTCGTGCACTGTAAGGGAGAAGGGGAAGGTGAAGCGGATAGCTGTTCTCAATGAACCGGTTAGACGATTCGCTCCAAACCGTCAGAGCGCAAGGCGGGATTATGCAAAAGGTAAACGATGGTTCACCCGAAAAAACATCCCTTTAAGGGGTTGAAGAACTGCTACCAAAGGGACTTAGCATTCGTCCCCTAACATCGCAGTTGTGCAGTTCCCAGCTGGTTCAAGCTGGCGTAAGACTCTATCAACCCCGCAATTTGAGAGAAGCAATGCGAGCAAAAGCCACGCACGGCATTAACCTTTTGCGCAAGCCAAAATGGCATACTTCAAATTGATGTGTTAAATCATAGCGATGGGTTGTTTGCTTAAGCTCGTAGGTGCAATCGGCAAATAGCGGGATGATAAAAAATGACAACACAGGCAGAGCACAAAGGGCGTTCGCTGCGTTGCCCACGCTGTCAACTCGCGTTTGTCATCTCAACCAGCCCTGTTCGTTGCCCGCGATGTGGTTACCTTATCCCTCACGAGTTTGTAGAGGCTCAATCTGGTTGCCTGACTAACTTTGGTATTGGATTAGCCATGGGCATCGGTTGGGCGCTTTGGGCAGCTGCCCTTTTTCTAACAAGTTCGGATACGCACAACAACTCCCCGCCATTTGAGGGGGCATTTGCAGCCGCCACAGCTGGCTTCACTGCCGGCGTTCTTATCGGTTGGATTTTGGCAGCCATCTTGCGGCGAACCATGGCTGAGAAGTTAGCGCTCTATGTCTGTTGCACTGGCACAGTGGCGCTTCTTGTCTCCTTCTTCGGTGCGCCAATACTAACCGTCATCTTCAGCGCTATCGTTATTGGCTGCCCGATGGCGATGTTTTTATGGCGCGTAATTGACGCCCACATCGCAGCGCAGGCATAGCCCTCAATTTGCCTTCAAAGCGATATTCACTTTTGACCGATGCGCTGCTTTGCACTCATTGTTGTTCTCACTATTGCTGAAAACGAATCCGGACGAAGGCTCGCACCGCCAACGAGAGCGCCATCAATCTCCGGTTGTAATGCGAGCTCTTCAATGTTCTCCGGTGTGACGCTGCCACCATATTGAATTCGCACTCTCTCCGCCAACTCGCTGCTGTATAGTTCGGAAATGATGCCTCTTATCATCCCAATGACTCTGTTAGCTTCATATGCATCGCACACATTTCCAGTGCCTATAGCCCAAACTGGTTCATATGCAAATGTTATGTTCTCAACCGATTCAGTTGGAATGGAGTTAAGAGCGCCAATAACTTGTCTTCGCACAATCTCATCGGTTAGTCCTCTTTCCCTCTCTGAGAGTGTCTCGCCAACGCAAACTATCGGCTTCAACCCGTGTGAGAGGGCGGCTGTGATTTTACGGTTGACCGTTGCATCGTTATCTCCGAACAATTTGAGCAACTCATCGCTCATATCTGGGTCTGGGACGCCAAACCTGCCTCTTCTTTCGGAATGCCCAATGATGACATAAGTGCATCCGACATCCTTGAGCATGACCGGTGAGATTTGCCCAGTGTATGCGCCCTTATCCTTCCAAAACACATCCTGTGCTCCCAAGCGTATATATGTGCCCTCAATTAGCTGCGCTACACGGTGTAGTGCCGTAAATGGTGGGCATACAGCAACTTCAACCTGCTCAGGAGTGATGTCACTTATGAGCGCCTTGATGCCTTCAACGAGGCTAACTGCTTCTGAGGTAGTGCAGTTCATTTTCCAATTGCCAGCAATGAACGGTATCCTTTTCATGGAGCATCACCCACCGTCATATTTTGTGCGCCATCAATAGGGAAGCACATAAGAGCATAAAGCCGATTTAAGCTGAGCTTGTTCAGCCTCACTGGTCTCACAAATCGCATGGTATTATAACTCGCTATCCGAATGGTGAACCTTACAGGTATCAGGTCAATTTGGGATACATTCTCATGGTGAGATGAATGCATTTGGGCGCGGAGATAGTGGAGTTAGTTGAAAGCGAAAGGCTCACGCCAAATTGGATCTGTAAGGCGAGCGGAATTCGGCTCACTTTGATTTTGTCATTTTGCGTATCGGATGCAATGTTCATGCCGCTCATGCTCAAGGCGCAAAATTGCAGGGGCGTTTACCGAGAGTGGTGCATCAGCGCTGCGAGTAATAGAACATGTAGCGCTCCAATGCCGAGCATATTGCCTCAATATTCTCAAGCGGCACATCGGGCTCAACCTCGGCATATAACATAAGACCGCCCTCTGGTGAGCCGAGTTTCATCACGGCTTCTTTGATATGCTCCTCAATATCCTTTGGCGAACAGAAGGGAAACATCTGCCTATCAAGGTCAAGGTCAATGCAGACTTTGCCTTTGGCTTCTCGGGCAAGCTCCTCTAAACCATTTGCGCGCACTTGTGGGTTGAGCACGCTCACGCCGCATTCAATCAGGTCTTGGATTATCTCAATTATGTGCCCATCGGTGTGGAAGTAAACATGAGCACCTCTTCCCCTACATAGCTTGAATATGCGCTCATAGCATGGTTTGAGGTATTTGCGGAAGTGAGCCGGACTGAACGGCAACCTGTCTTGCATTCCAAGGTCGTCTCCGAAGTGAACTATTTTGGGTTTGCGAGAGAGCATCCGTTCAACAACTGCAATGTTATACGAGAGCACTATTTCAATTAGCTTGTGAAGTTGCGGTGGCTCTTCAGCAAAGTCAATCATCAAATTCTCATAGCCGCGAAGGTAGCTCAGGCGAAGGAACATAAATCCGTGAGGGAGTGATTCAGCTGTTGGCTCCGGCGGACGGTAGCGCTCCAGTGCATCCCAACTTTCAATTGGATGGTGAATGACAACTGCATCAAGTCCGTCACGGATGTTCTTCCAAACACATCCCCATTCATCCGTATGCTCGCCGGAGCGATAAGTGCCGCCAACCTCGTCAAAGTTCTTGCTGCCCCTCTTGTATTCCCCAAATATTAGCGGGTGGCGGAGGACGATCTCTTCAAGCGCCTCTCTATAACGCATCCATGTTGCTGGCATCAAGCCAACTCTCACAGGTATCCATGCCGGGTTGCGAAACTCAACTGCGCGGAAATAGTTGTCCTCCGGATTCATATCATCATCACCTCATCATCACCGTGACATCTGTCGGGATTTCCGGGCATTAATTAAAGCCGGGTTTGCACAGCCAGCATCCTCTGCGGCGAAAAGCGCAGCCTCCTTATATGCCCCTTTGAAAGCCACTCATATTTTGCGGGTGGCTCAACGACTGCTTGTGCATCCAATTGCACAGTTCCCATTAAGTTTCGGGAGCAAGAAACAATCGGCAACATACCTATCCAATTAAACGCTCCTGCGAGGCATGTTCTGGCGGACGAACATCATATCTTGAATTGGTTCCCCATCGCATTCAAGTTCAATGACGGTTATCGGCTGCTCAGGTGGTTCTTCGGGCAAGCCCTTAAAGCGCACGCGAAATTCGTCCTGCTCAAGCTTCACCTCTTCACCTGTTAAGCGAAGCTTCGCAGAGAGCACTTTCGTGCGCAAGCCACCTATAGCCCATTCAGAGCCCGGCCAGAAGTAAACATGCACGAATAGCTTGTTTCCCTTGCGTGTGAAGTTGGCGAATACAGAGCTTTTGACGGCGCACGGCTCCGCTCCATAGATGGTATCACCGTGTTTGCTCATCCAGCTGCCCACCTCTTCAAGTATGCGCACAGACTCCTCTGGCACAGTTCCATCTGGCATCGGTCCGATGTTGAGGAGATAGTTGCCTCCATCCCTTGCGCATGTGATCAAGTTGCGCAGGATTTGCTTTGGCGTCTTCCATGCATCATCGGCTTTGTGGTAGCCCCAGCTCTCATTCATTGTCATGCAGGCTTCCCACGCCCTCCCAACGCTCGGTCGGATGTGTTGCTCTGGCGTATCAAAATCTTCCGGTAAACCCGAACGATTGTTTATGATGATGTCCGGTTGCAACTCGCGCACCATCCGGTTCATCCTCTCGGACTCCCATCCCTCAGCACTCAATGGCCAAGGGACATCATACCAAAGGATGTCAATCTTGCCATAGTTGGTGCATAGCTCACGCACCTGTCCATGAATGTATTCAACGAAGCGTTTTCTCGCCTCTTCGTCATGTGCGCAGCGAACGCCGTCCGGATGATGCCAATCCATGAGCGAATAATAAAAGCCGACTCGCAAACCCTCCGAGCGTGCCGCCTCAACAAACTCAGCGACTAAGTCTCGCCCGCACACTTTTGGTGCACAGTAATCGGTGAGCTTTGTATCAAACAAGCAAAACCCCTCGTGATGCTTAGTTGTCATGACCATATATTTCATGCCGGCAAGCTTTGCCAGTTTTGCCCATTCCTTAGCCGGGTGCGGCTTTGGTCTGAAAAGTTTTGTCAGTTGCTCATACTCAGCCACCGGAATGGCTTCAAGTTCCATGACCCATTCGTGTCTTCCAATGACGCTATATAGCCCCCAGTGTATGAACATGCCGAACTTGGCTTCGTGCCACCATTGCATCCTCCTTTTGCGTTCCAACTCAGCTGCATCAACTGCGCTACCAGAGCCGCTTTGCGCCTTCATCTTTTCCACCCCCTGCTTGTGTGATCTGTTAACGATGTTAACGACCCACCTGTTGCCGTCCGACTCGCGAAATTTATGTGGCATGAGAGCCTGCCGGGAAAACTTTTGGCGGGATGCCTCAATACTATAATTTGCGTCGTGCTCGGATACTATACCGAAACATGGCAAAGGGCAAACATTTGGCTTCTTCCTTCCACCTTGATAAGCTTCCCTTATGGTGAGAAGCCCGGCAGGGGGATTACATTCTCCTTCGGCAGTTCAACTGTGCCATTTATGAAATCCTCAGCGCTTGGTTTCACCGTGAGGTTATAAAGCTCGGGGTTCTTTTTCGGGTCGCCCATAACCTCGCTCCAAAAGACTTGCCGACCGGTGTATGCTGATATGCGCCCCATGATCGCCGTTGCGGTTGACTCGGCGAGGTCCTTTGCCTGATTTACCGGTATGCCCTTGGCAACATAATAAAGCGTATCAATCTGCTCCTGGACATGGCTGCTTGGACCCCTTGGAAGGTCTGGTGGGATAGGGGATTGCTTTGGCTTCGGATAATTTGCACCGTCAGTGCGCCCCCTCTCGTAGACGAAGTCATGTCCGATCCAATTCCAGCAGCCGTTAACTTGCCTGCACATTGAGTGGATGTGCACACCATCACCATAATCATAGTCAACGCTGAAGAAGTCATATTGGTCTCCCGCATTGCGCCTTGCTCTACCGCCAAATCCGACAGCACTAATTGGTGGTCTTCCTACAAACCAGTTTGCGATGTCTATGTTGTGGATGTGTTGTTCAACAATGTGATCGCCAGACAGGCATACCCAGTTTTGCCAGGTGCGGACAAGGTCATCGGCATTCTTTGGATTAATTGGGCGAGTGGCGAACATGTGCCCAATGCAAAATGCCACTCGTCCATAAAATAGCCTTCCGAGTGCGCCCTCCACTGCCACAGCTTGATGTGTTAGTCTGAAATTAAAGTCATGGCGCATCTCAGTCCCAGAGGTTATGACCAAGCCCTTCCTTTGAGCCTCCTCTGAAGCTGCAATTACTCGCCTGCACCCCGGTGGGTCAACCGCACACGGTTTCTCAACGAAGGCGTGTTTCCCAGCTTTGACTATTGCTTCAAGGTGCACTGGGACAAACGAAGGTGGCTCGCAGAGAAACACTATTTCAACATCTGTCTCAAGCAGTGCCTCATACGACTTTGGTCCTCCAAAGCATCTCTCCTCAGGGACGCCGAATCTTTTCCCGGCATCAAGTGCTCGTTCACGGAACCAGTCTGCAAGTGCTACTATGCGCACATCAAATCCGAGTATCTTCCCAGCCTCAATTGCATCAGCAAGTGCTCCTCTGCCTCTGCCACCGCATCCGATAAGACCGATCTTAAATGTCTTCGCTTGCGCCTTGACTATTATAGTTGGGAAGACAGCAGCATAAATCGCTGCGCCAGCTGTAGCAGCTTTTTGGACGAACTGACGCCTCGTAAACTTCCCGCCATCGCCGGTTGAGGTAGTCATGGCTCTCACCCCACCTTGGAGTTTCAGAATTTGAGGTTAACCACCTGTTAGAGCTTGCGAATCCTTATGTCCCTTACAGCACCCGTTGTGCGCCATGTTGCTATGCCGAAGGGTATTGAGGGTTCGCATTCCCATCGGATGGATAAGCGCTTCCCCTCAATAATGACATCAACGATCTTTTGTGAATCAAGCCACGCCTCAATCTTGCGGTTCGTCACCCTGAGCCTAATCCGATACCATCTCCCGTTCTGAAATTGCATAAAGCGTGTTGTCTCATTCTGAGACGCATCAAATCCATCTATGCAAGATATCCCTACAACACCCCCTCCCCATCCACCAAGTATAAGCGAGCAGTGGCTATCACCAACTGGGAATGTAAGTCCGCAGAAAAAATCGGAACCGCTAACGCGCATCCCTTGCAATGTCACCTCATAATCAATCCTCGGCAACTCCCCAACCCAAGTTATGCCAGTCATATCATTCCCCATAAGCATAACTATGCGATCGTTTTCAATCCGCACCTCGTTCCTGCCAAAGAAATCGCTTTCCTTCCATCCTGTTAGTGTTTGCCCATCAAACATGAATTGCCATCCCTCATCCGGCAGAACTACTGCCCCAATATCTGTGGTTTGCCCCGGTTTGACTGCGACATCGTTTATCGTGTGCTTCGGGCGCAACTCGCCCTTCACCCTCACATCCAAACTGTGAATGCCAGCTGTCAACCCAACGAGCGCAAATGAGCCATCGCCTTGAACAACCGCCTCAGCGTAGCAATCAATTGCGCCATGAGCATATGCAGCCTTTGCGCTTGCAGCTTGTGTGCGTTCGCTCGGGAATGTGGCAGTCTGCATGGAAACGATGCAACCGCTTGCTGGCTTTCCATCGCTAAAGAGCAGCCGCCCGCAAATTGCCCCACTTGGCTGCAACCTTAATTCAATTCGCTGCGCATTCTCACCCGCAGCAACTTCAACGCATCTGAACAACATGCGAGCAAACTTGCCCTCCTTGTCACCCTCAACATCCTCAACCCAAACATCGTAAAGCCCGCTAAGCAAGCCTTCAATGCGCACTACGCCGTTATCGTCCGACCACAGCCCATTCGCCTTTGCAGTTACTTCCCCATACATGTTGTAAATATGCACGAGAGCTTTCCTTCCGAGTCGTTTCCCATCAGGAGTTTCAATGGCGAATTCAACAACATCTCTCACACGGTCAAGATGCATCTTGCCCAATTCAATTCTCACACCGTCTTTATCCGGCGCTTTGATTTGGGTGATTGAGCTGCAGGACAGCACGCCGTTGAAGTGTGCACATAGAAAGAGCAGTTCACCAGGTGCAGCAGTTACAGCTAATTCAAATGAGCCGTCGCCATCCAGCTTTGCTATGCCGGCAAGTTTTCGTGTATCGCTCGGTATAACCGCATACAGAATTTTTGAAGCGCAGATGCGCCATTTATCTGGCTGACCCGTTATAGGTTGCGCTTTGCCAACAATTGTGAAATTGACTTTATCAGCGCAAAGTGGTGCCGTCACTTGGATGAGGGAGAAAGCCAGAATAAACAAAGGTGGGAGCGAAGCTGCAACACATACTCTCTTAGTGCCCATCCTATTCACCCCTGTGATTATTGGTGGTGCGAATATTGTAAATGATGCACATCTCGTAGTTTGACGCAAAGCGATGGCGAGTTGGCTTTGGAATCTGTCAGGAGTTATGCAGTTGAATGCAGGGACAGCTGTTAAGCTGTCTACATCCTTCGTTTTTGTCAGTGTTTATCGGGTGGGCTACTATCCGTCCCTGCAAAGCAACATAACCTGTGTAACTCCTATCTGCTTTAGTTTTGATGACATCCGATTAGCTTGATGCCTTGCTGCGAACCTTTGAGTGCCATCTGAAATTCGCTCGCCGCCCGGCTTCGGACGCTCATTATCATGGCAGCATCAGCGAGCTTGCATAGATTTGGTTAGCTCCTTAACAGCACGCATTATTGCGGCATGCGATGCACGGCAAACCGTCTCCCACATGCTTAACAAGCGTGATATAGCGTCACTTGGTGAGTGCTCTCCAGTTAAATGCATAGCCAGATAAGGAAAAGATGCATCATTGATGCTTATGCTCCTTATCTGCGGCGCCTTAAGGATGGTGATGAGTGATTTCATTGCCCTAAGAAACTCATGCGCCTTCAGCATAGTCCCTGCATCCTCTTCGCTCAGAAGTCTCAACTTTGCAGCCGTCTCAATTGCCATTGCATAGCTGTGATGCCTCAATTGGCGATGCTTAGAAACATGCGCCAATTGAATCAATGTCGCTATGAACTGCAGGTCTGAAAGCCCTCCACGAACATACTTTGGATCAAGTGTGTCTTTTGGCGGTGCATGCTCCTTTTGCACAGCCTGCCAGAGCTTAAACAGCTCCTCAAGCGTTCCAGCCTTCAAGAAGCGCTCTTGCATGCTCCCCCAAGCCCTTTCAATCAACCTTTGGGATATACCTTTATCCCCAGCGATGTGACGTGCTCTTGGCAGCGAGATGAGTTGCCATGGCTCAAGCTTATTTAAAGCTGCAGCCCAAGCCTCTTCAGGGTGCGATAACAGTGTTCCACCCAATGGGCGCAGTCGGACATCAACCCTGTAAGCGACGCCATCTTCAGTGCTATCTGAAAGAAGCTTGATCAGGCGTATGACAACCTCCTCAGCATCGCTTCGCTTTGCTTCATGGATAAATATCAGATCTAAGTCGGATGCATAATGTAGCTCTTGGGCGCCCAACCCCCCAAGACCTAAGATAGCGATCTTCCCATCATGCTCAGACAGTGTTTCCAAAGGCACACCGGCTTTCAGAGAGTATCTCAGCGCTGCGCTAATTGTGGCATCCGCTATTGTGGCAAGAGCATGTGAGGCATCAATGGCATTGAGGATGCCATTCACCTGCATAAAGCCGATTCGCAGTGTCTCTCTCTGCTTGAACCTTCTGAGAAGACACTTAGCCTGTTCATCCGTCCCTGCGCCCATTATGTGCCTGTATAACTGCTGGTGAGATGATTCGCCCTCATCGCTGCCCTCCAAGGATTCTCTGAGCACTGTCTCCAGGTGTTCGGGATAGCGCATCATCAAATCGCTCAGGAACTCGGAGAGCGAAATACAGCTCAATAACATACAAAGCGCCGTTTCGTTTGAGCAGAGCGAAGAGATGAAGGCAGCTCTGTTTCCGACAGCTGTTGAGAGCTGTTCCAAACGCTGTATAGCAGCATCCGGATTGACCGTCTTTGAGGCAGCCTTTACCACAATTGGAAGGGCGCGAAGCACTGCCATCCTTTCCCTCGCGCTTAATTTGACCTCCGCAGGTCCTTCAACCAACAAATGAAGCGCCTTCACTGTTTCCGCCGGTTGAGCAAAGCCATAGTTTGAAAGCCACCCAGTTAACTCTTCATCGCTATCCAGAGGCGGTGTAAATGCTTCCACGCCTTCTACAGCCTGCCGGATGATGCTATCAAGTTCATCCACCACTCGTTTGTAAATTGAACGCACCCTCTCAGTATGCATTCTGTAATCCAAGGTGAGGGAACGAATGGGTTCTTCCGCATAGCCCATTCTCCTCGCTACCTTTTCAAGTTCATCTGGCAATGCCGGCAACTCGTGCATCGGAAGGTGCTCAGCTATCTGAAGCATGTGTTCAAGTGTCCTCAGAAAGATGTAGCTCTCACGGAGTGAGTTAGCCTCTTCGTCCGTGAGCAGCGATAACTTACGGAGTTCTTCAATTGCGTGCAGCGTGTTCGGTATCTTTAGGCTATCAAATTGGCTTCCGAAGGTGAGCTGTAAAAGTTGCACTACAAATTCAACATCCCTTATCCCACCTCTCCCAGCTTTCACATGATTTCGTGAGGAGGCTGCAGCTGCCTCCTCGCTGTGCCTTCTTATCTCACGAAGCGCAGAAAAGGCATCGTATTCAAGCGGTGCCATGTAAACATAGCTTTCAACGAAGCGAGCAAAGCGCAGCGAGAGCCTGACATCGCCCGCAATTGGTCTTGCCTTTATAAGTGCCATTCTCTCCCATGCCATTGCCCATGATTCGTAGTAGCTCATCATTGCCCCCCATTCAAGCGCCATCGGACCACTGCGCCCATATGGGCGAAGGCGAAGATCAACTCTGTAAGCTCGCCCATAGTTGGTGACTTCGGATAGCCCTTTGAGTATAGCCTGCGAGAGCTTTTCCGCAATGAGTGAAGCGGTATGTTGTGCGTGCTTGCTATCCGGTTTTGAAGATGGGCTGCCCAATGCCCACGAGAGGAGTGAAGCTCTATCGTAGATGAACATCAAATCAATGTCAGAGCTGTAGTTGAGTTCTAGTCCGCCGAGCTTGCCGAGCGCTACAATGAGGAATCCGCATTCTTCCTGCGGAATGCTTGCGCCAACCTGCTGCAGGGCTATATCAAGCGCTGTCTTCACAGTTGCCTCGGCGAGCGCTGTAAGTTCGTCCACCACATCCTCATAGCGCATCATGCCAAGTATATCGGCAGCGATTATTCGCAGCGTTTCTCTGCGCCTGAACCTGCACAAGCTTTCCCACTTTCTTTTTGTTGCCATAAAGGTATCGGCAGCCAGCTTGGCTTCCTTTGCCATTATCTTGCGACCTCTTTTTGCCCCCAGCTGGCTGACTGGAAAGAGCAAACTCAAATATTCGGGATGAAGACAGAGCGTGTCAGCAGCATAGTTGCTTGTGCCGAGCAGTTTGATGAGAGCGTATATCGTTGCCCTGTTGTCGCTCAGCCATTGAAGCAAGCGCAGTTTCCCAGCGGCATCACATAGCCGTTCAAAGTTTACGAGAGCCGAGTCCGGGTCTGGCGAATCTTTGAGTGCTTCAAGTAGGTCGTCCAAGATGTGTTCAAGCTTTAAAGCCACCTGTGCGTCTGAGACGATGCGCATCAACGCTTTTCGTGCGCCAGCGCCATCTTTGAAAATTTTGTCAATCAGGCAGCTTTCAGCCCCGCTGAACCTTCTTTGAAGCAATGCCTCCGTGAGCACTTTAGCGGCATGTGACTCATCTGAGTTCATGTTAGCGCCCATGGCTTTTCAAGCCGCTCCCTGAGTTCGCTTTTAAGCCTCTCCAATTCCTCATCGGGCACTTTCGTTCCATCCCTCGTAATGACATAGAATGAGTCTTCGGCAACATCGCGCCATGTAGCAATCTTTGCGGTCACGATGTCCAAACCAAGGGAGGATATTGCGCCCGTAATCCTGAATAGCAACCCCTTTCGGTCATCGGCTTTAATGTGGATAACTGTGCAAACTTTTGACACAGAGTTGCTCACAGATATGCTGTGAACATTTACCGAGAATGTGCTCTCCAGACCGCTCTCCTCAAGGAGTTGGACAACGCTCACATCTTTGCTGAGCACTCTTACAAGCGTTTCGTGTATACGCCTTGCCTTTGCCTCGCTCACCTGCCCATACCTTGTTCGTATGAGCAGTGTATCAAGGACGACGCGCTTTTTGCCCGAGTCGGATGTGCCATGTTTAAACTTATCTGTGATGTCCACAGTCAGGACTTGAGCCATCCTTATGTCCACATCCTGAGCATACAAAGCACCGCATATCCTGCTCAGCAATCCCGGAGATGGCTCGTCATAGGCGCAAATTTCAAGGCTTGAAAAGTCAGCTCCTGGTTCGTTATGGATAGCTATGATCGGTTCACCAGTCTCAATCAACCTGTCAATCATTCTCAGGTGCTCAGCGATTGTTTCCGTAGTGGTGTTGAGCAAGTAGCCGGTTGGGAAAGCCGAAAGGACAAACTCAATCTGCTGTGGTGTTAATCCATACTGCTTTAGCCGGCGTGAAAGCCTTGCGCGATGTTCGCTAACTATAGTTTGCAAATCAGCCTCAGCGTGTGCGATTAGGTAACGGTTGAGGTTAATGAAAAGGCTGTCAAGCAGTTCCTTCTCAAGTGCTGTGAAGGTTTGCCCACTTACAGCCTGCGCATCTGCATATGAAAGCAAGTAGAGCATGCGCAGCAGACCAGCATCGTTAATCTTCTCGGCGAGTTGCATCAGGATAGTCTCATCCTGAGTGTCATGCAGGCGTGCAGCCCTTAAAAGCAACATGTGGTTTTTGACGAGCTCAACGAGCAACCTTCTCCTATCGTGGTCAAGCCTGAATCTGCTTCCCACATCCTCGGCGAGCTTTGCTCCGGCTTTGCAATGACCCTCTTCATCTTCCGAATGAACCTTTCCGAGGTCATGAAGGAGTGCTGCAAGATGCAATATTGAACGATCGCTCACATCCTTCCAAACTTCGCCTATGAGTGTTTCCGAATCCCTCATTTGCTCCAGCTCCGCCAAATTGAGCATCGTGCGGACACAGTGAGCGCCTACTGTAAGCTCGTGCGCCCTATTGCTCGGCACAATGCTCATGGCTCTACCAAGTTCCGGTATACAGGCTTGTAACACACTAAGCTCAACCATCTCCCCGATTATCCTTTGCGGTGATGGATGCCCAAGTATGTTCATCAGCTTTCTCCCGCACCAATCGGCGTGAGATAGCACTTCACCAAATGCGGTTACAGCTCTCTTTATTGCGTTGCGCAGTTCGTGCGAGAGCTCCAGCTTATATCGTTGTGCGTGTTCAAACGCTGTGAGCAACAGTTGTGGCTCTCTCGTCAGCGAATTAGCATCATAGATATGCAAGCGTTGATGCTCAGCATAGAAATGCTCATCAATAGCGATTTGCAATTCATGCACCATATGCTCAACATGCCTTGCAAGCGAGTTCACAAATTCGGCGTATCCGTATAGGCGTTCAAACAGTTCATTCATACTGGCTTTCGCATCTTCAGCGAAACCGAAGTCGCAAGCAATTTGCTCATGATATTCTCTTAGGAGCGTGTCTTCTCTTTTTCCGGCGCGCAGGTGAAGCCAATTCCTCACCCTCAGGAAGAAGTCAAGCGCCTCTTGAAGCCTTTTTGCTTCCTCATGACTTAACATCCCAAGCTCAAAGAGCTTCATGGGCGTTACCGGCGGATGTATGCTGTGCACAGCAGAAAGCAGCCATAGCGTCTGCTGTATATCTCGCAACATGCCAGCGCCATGCTTAATGTTAGGTTCGGTGAGGTGTATTGACCTACCTCTAACGCTGCTGCGTTCTGCTATTTTGTCTTGCACAAATGCCATTGTGTCCATTGTCCCGTGCAACGAATCAAGCAGTTTGCAGTAAAGTCTCTCACTGCCAGCTACGAGACGAGCATCCATGAGAGCTGCTTTGGTGACGCTATCTAAGTTCGGTATGTCCTCAAGCGGTCTGTAGGCGTAGCCAAGACGCAAATCTATGGCGTCAATTATCGTGGATATGAGAAGCCTGAAAGTGTTCTTCAATACAGCGTCAATGAAGGGGTTGTCTTGTTCCGACGGGACAAAGGTTATGTCAACATCCGAGAATGGACAAAGCTGCATCCTACCGTAGCTCCCGGTCGCCACGATAGCCACTTCTGTCCTGTCAGGTTGGTAATGTTCACCAGCAACCTTGAAAGCGTGAAAGAATGAGAACTCATAAATCCTGCGCATCAGTTCGTCCAAGCTTTGCGATATCTCAGCGCACAACTCCAACCCGCTCACGCAGGCCAGTGGAGTTTCAAATATGCGCTTTCGCCATTGCCTCGCAGCTTCCTGCAGTTCAGTTCGCTGAGTATTGAGTTCGTCATACTGCATCACAAATTCGCCTCACTTAAGAGATAGCATCTGTTCCTCTGTCGCCGGTGCGCACTCTAACCGCTTCCTCAACCGGCGTGACAAATATTTTTCCATCGCCAATTTCGCCGGTGCGCGCAGCGCGAATTATCACCTCAATTGCTTCCTCAACTTGGTCATCCCTAACGACCACTTCAAGCTTCACCTTTGAAATTAAGTCAATCGTGTATTCTGCGCCCCTGTATCGTTCAACGAATCCGCGCTGTTTTCCGGCACCGCGCACCTCAATGACGGTCATACCGGTAATGCCGATCTCCTCTAAAGCTTCCTTCACCTCGTGCAGCTTGTGAGGGCGTATTATGGCATGAATCATCTTCATCACTATCAACCTCCCTAAAACTTTTGAGCGGTGCGTGCGCTGTAAAAGATACAAGGGTATGGATGGACGATAACCTGCCTCCAAAACTCGTGGTGCATTTCATACGCCTCTCCCGCTGCTTACAACTTGAGCATTGCTTTCTCATGACCAAATTCAATAGCAGCGCCAGAGCTTTAAAGCTGTGCCTTTCACCCCATAGCAGCTTTTATGAGAAGAGTTTAACCCTTTCCTTTTTGAACTCGCGCTTTGAAAGGAGCATTCGCCATCTGTATTCTCCGGCAACACTCAACATTCGTTCAACGAGCTCATTTAGGTTTCGCTCATCCCTTCCATGAATCATTGTGTAAAGCGAAAATTGCCATTTAGGATATCTTGGGCGCTGGTAACAGTGGCTTACCCATGCAAGTGAAGCGAACCTTTCTCCGACTACATCAACATCCTCGTCAGGCACATCCCATACCACCAATGCGTTTGCTGTATAGCCAAGCAACCTGTGATTCACCAATGCTGCAATGCGTCTCAATCTGCCCTCGCATAGCAGCAGCAATGTGCGCTCAATTAGCCACCCTTCATCAACACCGCCTTTGTTTGCAAGCACTTCAAACGGTTTGCTAACAAGTGGGAATTCGTCCTGCATAATGCGTATGCATGTTATGTCATCTTCATCAATCTGCCGGCTCGGCATCGGCTTCTCCTCATATCGGCTATAAATATTGCCGAAGCGCAGTGAGGCATCTAATGCAACACCAATTTTAAAGGTTCGCAACGCAGGCAAAAGCATCCACTCATCAACTTCGCAAGCATGAGCAAGTGAGGCAACCACAAGATGCAAATCTTGTGCTTGAGGGAGAGTCACTGTGAACCAAAGGTTAAACTCAGAGTCACGCTCATAATTGTGGCTTACAAACGGCATTAAATTTATCCTCCCGGCGACCTCAGTAACTTTCTCTTTGTGGACGGCAAATGCAACAAGCGCTGTTTTATACCCGACCTTTGAGGCATCAAATATGGCGCTTATATAGCGCAGTATTTTTAGGCTCTTCATGCGCTCAAGCCTGCTTATCACTTCATCCTCATCCATGCCGAGCTGTTGCCCGATGATTTGAAATGGCTTTCGTTCAATGGGTATGCCAAGTTGCGCCCTGTTAAGCAGCCCTATGTCGGCATTATCAAGGCAACTGCTTAATTGCTTGCCGCAGCGCATAAACCTTCCCCCGCATCTCGGTCTTCAAATGGCGTTCCATAAGCATCCGCTGCATCTTTTGTAGGCAATATACCCGCTCTTTTCCGCGCCGCTCTTAGCCATGAGCTTGGTAACAGAGCAGCGTGAATATCCCATCTCATGATTTTGCAGGTTTGAAGCTTATGCCGCTTTTTGACTAACCCTCTTTAGTTTAAGGGCATCTCCGCTATGGTCAACGCATACTTGCATACATAGCGGCTCACAAGTTCATATCAGCAGATCCTTATCCAAGTTGTATAGCTAACCCGTCGTAGAATTATGCTCTCATTGATGAGCGCGGTGGTTAAGCCGTTAGTGCCATCACCAAACGCCACTTTCGGTAAGCGAGTTTTAGCAGCGCAGTTATTGTGGGAGCAACCCTCACAGCTATCTGTTCCACTATGTGAGGCTTATTCTGCGGGTCAAAATGAAGGCTTGCAAACGAAAACGCTTGGACGTATTCTAATTCTGTGGAAAGCGGGTTGGGTTTGATGTCTGAGCGTTATAATTTGGTGCGGATATTTGCAGCTGCAATTAAAGGCGGTGTAAGAGCACTTCATGTGCAACAGTGTGAGGGCACAATCTGGGTTGTCCATCTAACCCCATCTGTGGAGGTGATAATGAATGCGTTCGGATAGGGAGCGCGAGTCCAAATTGGTGACGAGGCGTGAGTTCTTGCTCATCGGTGCGGCAACAGCAGCCGGCGTTGCCGGTTGGAAGAGAAGCCAAACATATGCGCTTGCAGGTCCCGGCAGAGTCATTGGTGCAAACGACCGAATAAATGTTGGTGTAATTGGATGTGGCGGTATGGGAACGCATCACCTGCGCAAGCTTGTTGATGCATCAAAGAGCGGCAAGGAGAACATACAAGTCGTTGCAGTATGCGATATTTACGAAAAGCGCCTTAACAATGCCGTTCAAATATCTGGAGCGAAGCCGTTTAAGGATTACCGGAAACTCCTTGAGTTGCAGGATGTTGATGTTGTTTGGATCGTCACGCCTGACCACTGGCATGCAAGAATGGCTATTGACGCAATGGAGGCTGGGAAGGACATCTACCTTGAAAAGCCGTTCACAAGATATCTTGATGAAGCTAAGCAGGTATACGAGACAGCACTGCGCACAAAGCGAGTTGTCCAAGTTGGTTCACAGGGTTGTTCAGAAAAGGTATGGCACAGGGCAGCCGAATTGATCAAGCAGGGCAAGCTCGGGAAGATAGTTTGGGCACAGACGAGCTATTGTAGGAACTCAAAAGAGGGCGAGTGGAACTATGCTATAGACCCAGATGCAAAGCCTGGTGTTAACCTTGACTGGGATGCGTTCCTCGGACCGGCTCCAAAACGCCCTTGGGATCCGGAGAGGTTTTTCAGGTGGCGCAAGTTCTGGGATTACTCTGGCGGAATAGGGACCGACCTGTTTCCGCATGTGCTCAACACATTGCTGTTAGCCATCGGCGCTGAATTTCCAACGAGGGTGGTTGCAAGTGGCGGAATCTATGTCCACAAGGATAGGGAAGTGCCAGATACATACCATATGATTGTTGAGTATCCGGGTAATTACAATGTCGTGGTGCTTTCGTCAATGGCGAACGAAGTTGGAGTTTCAACATTGATCAGAGGACATGAGGCAACAATGGAGATAAGTGGAAACAGGATAGTCATCCGCCCAACACGCCCATATGCGGAGGAGAGGGAAGTTGAAGAAGTGCAAGTTGAGCCAACCCCAGACAATATTGCAGCACACCACAAAAACTTCTTTGAGTGTGTGCGCACCCGTGGCAAGCCGAATTGTGATGTTGAGCTTGCATACAAGGTAATGGTTGCTGTCGGTCTTGCAGAGCTATCCTACAGGCAAGATAAGGTGATGAAGTTTGACCCAAGTGCTCTGCAGGTTGTCTCATAAGCCCTTTTAGTCAAAACCTTATGCTTACACAGCCTGCATATTTGCATGTGCGGGCAATAGCCAGCCCAAAGGGTGGTGGCTGTTTGTTTAAGCTAAAGGCTTTGCAATGAGCCGAAGGTGTAATTTCTCCTTTCCCACAATCTTCCACCAACAACCTTTTGAGTGAGGAGCGAAACGAAGTATACGAATATGCAATACGATTATGCGGGCAGCTTAACAGCTGCCCATCATTCAACTGTGCGACTTGTAACTCATAAGCTTTTCTATACTTGCGGGAGTTGAAGTTAGTGGAGTGGAATTGGAAATCAAATTCGTTTGTGGCAGCTGCGCGCATAGCGATGGCGTGCAGATTTGAAATCATCGCTGTTGATGAGGGGCATGTTGACATTCATGCAGTCCTTGAGAGGGCGCTTGACGAGGTTGAGCAACTGGAGGCGCAGTTAAATCCCTTTGTTGCTGAAAGTCACATTAGCGACATCAACAAGCGTGCCCATTGCGAGCCTGTAAAAGTTGAACCTCAACTTTATCAGCTACTCAAGCGGGCTGTAGAAATTGGGCTTGAAAGTGGTGGCGCTTTTGATATCACCGTCGGTGCCTTTACCCTTCCAAGAAAACGCAGGAGACATTTCACATCCATAGAGCGCTCATGGGAGCACTTCGGTATAAACAACGATACCAAACCATTGATAGGATTGCAGTTGTTACATTTAGACGATGAAACGATGACGGTGCGCTTCCTTCAAGAGGGTATAATGCTTGATCCATGTGGCATTGCAAAGGGCTATGCTGTTGATTCTATTGTTAGTTGCTTGCGAAGGGAGGGGTTGCGCAACTTTTTCGTGCACGCAGGGAAAAGTTCAATTTATGCTTCCGGGGCTTTGCCACACTTCAATGGATGGTTGGTTGGGATAACTAACCCTAAAGAACCATCAAGGCGTTTGGCAGTTTTAGAGGTCAATGACATTGCGATAGGTGTCTCAGAGTGGTATGACAATTTTGCATGTGGAAGGCGTTTGCATATCTTTGACCCACGCACTCAATCCAGCACTGGAAGTCAAATGGTGCTTAGAGCCTATGCAATTTGTAGAAGTGCAACAGATGCTGATGCTCTATCAACGGCATTCTTGTTGCTTGGTTGTGAGGGTGTAAAGACCTATTGTGAACGGCACCACGAAGTTGGAGCAATATTGGTCTATCAAAGTGGCGGTGCAGTTCAAATTAAGGCTTATGGCATTGCAACAGCTTTCATGCAAAAAGCTGAGAGCAGCTCAAGAACAGCCTTAACGAATGCTCCCTTAGCGGAGCTACCCAATTAAACAAGGCGAGGTGAGTAAAATGCCATATATAGGTAGGCGTGAATTTGTTGTTGGTGGTGCAACAGTGTTCACTTTAGCGTCCTTGGCAAAAACTGAAATTGGCGCTCTTGAGAAAGAGAAGGAAAGGAAGGAAACTATATTATGTGGCGTTATCGGAACAGGCTCTCATGGAAGGGTGTTGCTCAAAGAACTGATGAGGATGGATGGGGTTGAAATTGTAGCGCTTTGCGATATCTATCAACCGAACTTGGAGCGCTCTTTAAAGGGAATTGGGAGAGAAGTGCGTTCATATTCCGACCACAGGCAAATGCTTGAAAGGGAAAAGGATATGCAAGCCGTCATTATAGCCACACCAACTGGGACACATGTCCCCATCTCAATTGATTCATTACAAGCGGGGAAGCATGTTTACTGTGAGGCACCACTTGCAAATGATATTGAAGATTGCAAGCGTATGGTCAAAGCCGCCGAAGCGAGCGGGAAGGTTTTTCAAGTTGGTTACCAAAGGCGCTTTAGCCCGCTTTACAAACACGCTCTTAAGTTCATCAGGGTTGGCGCATTAGGACAACCAGTGCAGGCTCGCGCTCATTACAATCGCAAAGATTCCATGCGCCGTCCAGTCCCAGACACAAAGTATGAAAGGCTGCTTAACTGGCGGTTGTATCGTGACACATCTGGTGGCTTAGCTGTTGAGTTTGGCTCTCACCAGCTTGATGTGGTGAATTGGTTTTTGGGCGCAACACCAATATCAGTGGTTGGAAATGGCGGGATTGATGTTTGGAAAGATGGCAGAGAAGTTTGTGACAACATTCACCTTTTGTTTGAATATCCAAATGGCGTAAAGGTAACATATACTGCGACACTTGGATGCAGCTATGAACGTAATTATGAACTATTTCTTGGGACGATGGGCGCAATGTGGTTCTCGAAGGAGCAGATCGGGCTATGGTTCAAGGAGCCAGATGCACCAGAACTTGGTTGGGAAATATATGCCCGAAAAGAACAACTTGGTGATTCTCTTGGTATAGTCCTTGACCCAGAGGCGTCAAAGTATGTAGCGCAACTTGAAAGCGGATTTAAGCCGCCAGAAAAACAAAAGCCCGAATTTAAAAACCCGTTTTACATCGCTTTAAATGAATTCTTTGAATGCATTCGTGAGGGAAAGAAACCAGCATGCGGCGCAAAAGAGGCGCTACAAAGCACAGTTACAGCAATTGTAGCGAACATGGCGATTGAGAAGGGCGAAAGGATTACCTACCGCCGTGAGTGGTTTGAAGTATAGTGCATGAAGCCGAAGGCTTATAACTCAGTTTTGGTTTCATGGCATTAGGATCAAAATTTCAAACTTTTGCCAGTTTGTGGTGGACAATCATCCAATGGTGGTCCATTTTTGGTTTTAAATTAAACTTGTCTGCCGTCCAAGAATTATAGGACTTACGCATTGGTATTGTTTGGCAGTGGAATACGACAGTCTGCCCCAAAATATTTACAAACGCCCTCTCTACAAAGCTTGTTTGTGCTCTGCTGCCAATGCCATTGGCTTTAGCCAGTGGTTGATGGTGAAAAGGCTGAGCGCTGAATTCATGCGGCGAGAATTTGTATTGTAGGGACGGATGAAATCCGCCCGCAAATTTCAGGCAGGTTTCACCCGCCCCTACTTTCCATCAGCGACTATGGGCTGAAGCCAATAGCATGGTTGCTAAAAACTGTTCATCAACACTTGGTAAAGAGCAGATGCTCAAATCACAGGGCATGCCTTTAGCGTTCCAAAAAACTGTCAATTCGTTCGGTGGCAAAACTTATGGACGACGACATTAAGTAGGCATTAACGAGGGCTGAAAAACTTTTGAGAGTAGCAGAATGAGCAATTGAACAGGAACTTTATGATGGTGCAGCCTTGTGCTGCTACGCAGCGCTCTTTTGGGCTACCATCGCTGCATTGGCGCATCAGGGAATTAAGCGAACAGAATGGACGCATGGAGGGTTAAAAGATGCTTTTAGAAATGAACTTGTCCGTAACGGCGAATGTATCCAAAAGTTTTCGTGGAATGGTTGGAAACGCTCTTTACTTCAAACTTTGTTGTTTAGGTTCGTAGTTAGCCACGAAGCGAAAGCGGAGTGGCGTTAAATTGGTGCGAAGTGCGATGTTATCATTTTACTTGCACTTCACACTTTGCACCCTGCACTCATTTTGACAGCACTCCGCTTTGCTCTGTGCCTTGCTACGAACCAACAAACTTTGGAGTAAATAGCGCTCTCTCAAAATCTCATGATAGTGGCTTAAGTCAAGTGGTTGATGGCGAAAAGGATGAGCGCCAGATTTATTTGGCAGATGCTCTTTGCCTAAAAACTTCGCTTATGCATCGGAAGGTCGGACTGCTTTCTGAGAGTGAAACTCGGAGCCAAAAACGAGGCACGCTCTGAAGAAAATTTCTCGCAAAAATGATTTGCATTCACAATGAGGTGGCTTTTTGATGAAGCGACGAGAGTTCGTGAGGCAAGTTGCAGTTGGCATTTGTGCGGTCGGTTTGGCAGGTGCGAACTTGAGCGCAAACCAAAGGAGGGTGAGCAAAGTGGGAGGAAAACTTCCTTGCTTGAAAGTTTTTAACGACCCAAGTCACCCAAACAACCGCCGCTTTTTGGTCACCGAAAACAACCAACCTTTCTTCTACCTCGGCGACACCGCTTGGGAACTTTTCCATCGGCTGACGAAAGAGGAAGCCCAAACTTACTTGCAAGACAGGGCACAAAAGGGCTTTACGGTCATTCAAGC
>JANXAS010000019.1 GCA_025062195.1 Armatimonadota bacterium | reverse complement strand
GAGGTGGTTGAAGATGTTGTGGAAATTTACAATGGGAGGTGTTATACTAATGGCGGTTGCAACTTTGCCGCAAAAGGATTCAAGGCTTACGCAAGTTAGACATTTGAATTTAAGGTATGAGCTGCCAAGTTATCGTTCGGTTGATGAGTGGGAAAAGCGTGCACAAGAGTTAAAGTTGCATGTTCAGATCGCCTGTGGATTGTTCCCTATGCTACCTAAAACGCCTTTGAACCCTCGCCGTGTAGTTTGCTATGAAGACGAAGATGTCATTGTTGAGAGAGTGGCTTTTGAAAGCATGCCCAACTTTTTCGTTACTGGCAACCTTTATCGCCCGAAAAAGGGCAAGCCACCATACCCAGCTGTTATTCATCCACACGGGCATGTGCCGCAGCCAGAGGGACGACTTTACAAAAGGGAGCGAATTAGGGCAATGTCTGCGGCAAAACTTGGATTTGTTGTTTTTGCCTATGATATGGTTGGATATGGCGACCAATTCCAGGTTGACCATCGTTCACCCGAAACGCCTAAAGAGCACCTCTGGGCGATAAGTAAGGGTGGAGTTCAAACTTGGAATAGCATTCGTGTGATTGATTTCCTGCTGTCCTTGCCAGAAGTGGACAAAAATCGCATCGGATGTTGTGGCTCATCTGGTGGTGGGACACAGACTTTCCTTCTGGCGGCAGTTGATGAGCGTTTAGCAGTTGCTATCCCGACGAAGATGGTCTCAGCACACATGCAAGGTGGCTGTATCTGTGAGAACCCGCCAATTCTGCGTATTGATACTTGCAATCCAGAAATTGTGGCTCTATTTGCGCCACGCCCATTGATGTTAATTTCCGACGACGGGGATTGGACGAAGGAAACACCAAAGTATGAGTTTCCATTCGTTGAGAGCATATACAAGCTACTAAATGCTAAGGAGTTTTGCTCGAATGCACACTTCTCAGAAGGACATGATTTTGCACAGGCTTCAAGGGAGGCATATTATTCGTGGGCTATACAATGGCTGAAGAATAACGGGAAACAGCCGGAAGAAAAGGTAAAAGAGCCAGAGATGGAGTTGCCAGATGCAACTAAATTCAGAGTTTGGGGAGATGACTTGCCGAAGCCAAGCGAGGCTGTTACTTGGGATGGGCTTGTCAAATGGATCAAGGAACAGGCAAACGTTGCCATTGAGAAAATGATGCCAAAAGATGCGAAATCATTGGGGCATTTTCGCTCAAATATGCTTCAGGCATTGCGCAGAGTTTTAGTTGCGGATATACCATCTGAAAAGCGCTTGATCGTGCAGGAAGATGGGCAAGATTCCTCAAAGGGATTAGCGTTTAAACGGTTATGGATCGGTAGGGTTGGCATCGGTGACAGAATCACAGCACTGCTAATTAGTAACGCCAAAAATAGAGATGCGTTGTTGATTTTAAGTGAGAAAGGAGCTGCTTCGGAAATTATCGGAGGCAACGAGGATATTTTGGGGTTTGTTCGTAAGGTGGCAAATCGCTTTGATGTTCTTGCAATTGATGCCTTCCTTACAGGGATGGCTATCGGAGAGCGAAAAAGGGATGTCCGCTTCTTCACAACATATAACCGCACAGACGATGCCGAAAGGGTTCAAGATGTTTTAACAGCGCTTGCATTCCTGAAGAGTCGCTACAATCAGGTTCATATTGTTGGGTTTGGCATCTCTGGGCTTTGGGCTCTGCTTGCAAAGGCAATATCCGGATTTGATGGGAAAATAGCCGCAGACTCTGCGCAATTTGATGCCTCAAGTGATGACGAGTATGCCAACCGGTTTTACATCCCGTGCTTTCGGAGAATTGGCGATTTCAGAACAGTTTTAGCGCTTATTTCGCCAAGCCCACTCCTGCTGCACAACACGCACAAGAATTTTCCCAAAAATTGGGCACAAACATCATACAAGATAATGGGAAGGCAAAGGGATTTGGTCATAACCGAAAAAAACCTCTCAATGGATGATATAGCTAATTGGTTGGCAAAATAACGACATTTTCAGAAATTGAGGTGGTATCAAACCCACTTAATGTTTCGGTTTCCCCATAGTGGTCTTTTATAGTATCCAACCTAACTTATTGCAAAAAGCTAAATAGCCCGACAGCATATTCTCCTATCCGCTCTTTACTCCAAAGTGTGTTGGCAATATGTCATCAGTATGCTGTTTGCTTTCTGGCTCAGTAGTAACCTTGCCCTACGAATTTTTCCGCAACGATTTTTCCTCAATTCGGAGGATAACTGGCTTGCCGAATTTTCGTTTTGATTTTTCGGCAGGGCAGTAGCCCTGACCTCCGAGTTTTTTCTGTGAAAATTTTGGCTCAGCAATAACCTTGTCCTCAATGAAAAGTGCAAGTGACAAGTGACGAAAATTGTCTTTGAACTTTTCATCACTCCCTTTGCTCAAAAGTTTGTTGGTTCTTTGTCTGTTCGTATTAAGACATGGAGCAAAGTGAAGCGCCGTCAATGTGAGTGTGAAATGAAAAGTGCAAGTGAAATGATACATAGCACATTGCATCAATTTAACGCCACTTCGCTAACGCTTCGTGGCTAACTACGAGCCTAACTAACAAAATTTTGGCTCGGCAATAGCCTTGCCCTCCAATTTTTGTCCTAATTTCGGCTTGGCGGTAGCCCCACCCTCCGAAAAATAAACTTCCTGTGTAATAACTCAGCTGTTGCCTGTTTGAACAAGTTTTGTGCCCTAAAGTTTTACAATGCATTTTTTCTGTGTTCAGGTCAAGTTCAGCAAAATTGAACAGAGTTTTATCGCACAGTAAGTTTATCAGCGGAGCAGGTTGGTAAAGGCATCCACCAGCAACACTTTAGTGAAAGGCAGTAGCAATTTAGAGCATGAGCGACTGATGTGCCAACGATGTGTTGTCTCCAACAGCTGTGATTGGGTCAGGAAAGCTCATCTTGCAATTGAGTAGCGAGTTGTTTGACCAGCTGCTCAATTTCATCCCTGACTTTTCTGAAGGCGTTTAGTTTGGTCTCATCATCGCCTTCAACTACCGCTGGGTCTGTCAAGTTCCAATGCGCCTTTGGGACGGGCAATGGCAACTGTGCACACTCTGCATCGGCTTCACCGCAAACCGTGACGATCAAGTCAACCATTTTGGCGAATTGCAAGTCAAGGGGCTTGGGTATATGGTGAGAAATGTCAATGCCCTTTTCAGCCATAACGATAATCGCTAACGGGTGAACGGTATCTTTGGGACGAGTTCCTGCGCTGAATGCTTCTATGCCCATCGCCCTCGCAAATCCTTCAGCCATTTGGCTTCTGGCGGAGTTGCTGGTGCAAACGAACAAAACTCGCTTCGGCATTCAAACCACCTCGTGATGGTGCGGGTTGTAAGGGATAATGTCGCTGCGGTAAACACCAAAAATTGTGCGACCGAAACTTTGAGGGTAACTTCACAAGCCACAAAAATTGACGCATCAAAAGATACCCCCTCTAAAAGCTTATCCAACACGCAGTTGACAAACCATTCAACCAGACTTAGTCGCTATCAGCTGCTGTTGGCTTAAGTCGGTGGAGAGCGAGTTTGACCTTTTGCGCAAGTCAAAAATAAAAGTGCCGAGGGCGGGAGTCGAACCCGCACGGGCTTAAAGCCCAGTGGATTTTGAGTCCACCGCGTCTGCCAGTTCCGCCACCTCGGCATTGTTCATGGATTTCTGTAATTGCATTATGATGCGCTTTTGGAATGTTGTAAACGACAGAGGATGATAAAGCCCTGAGCGCTAAGTTCATTTAGCGCGAGAGGGCATGGCAATCAATCTGCTTGTTCTCTTCATATCATACAGTGAGCCAATTGCAAGTGACAGTCATGCTCGTAGTATGGCACGAGGCTAATTGTAGTGCCATCAAAAATATGTCGGACACAGATTTTAGCGCTGCATCGGTATAGCTTCGTGTCGTGCTATGAACGGTAATCGCTTGTAATGTTTGCACTAAATTCATTGTGGGGTGTTGGTGTGTGATTGAGCCGTCACCAAACACGAGGCTCTTAAGGGCGATAAAAAAGCGAGAGCGTATAAGGAGACGAGTTTGGTGGTTGCTTGAGCTGCATGGCGTAGCCACATTCCCGCTGCCAGTATTTGGGCGCATACCAAATTTCATCGGCTCAAAAGAAGCTGCCATACGCTTTGCCAAGTTGACGGAGTTTGAGATAGCGCAATGTGTTTACTGCACACTTGATCACTCGCTCTTGCATGTCCGCGAGCTTGTTCTCGCAAGCGGCAAGAAGCTCGCCACTGCTCTCCCAAAGATGCGCGGCGTTGTTGAGATTGACGAACATAGGCATATCAAAGCTGCGTCATCAGTGAAGGGCTTTGAGCGTTATGGTAAGCCGCTGCAAACACCTATTGATATCTTCGTCACTGGAAGTGTTGCGGTAGATAGATTTGGCAATCGTTTGGGAGTCGGAAAAGGGTTCACTGATATGGAATGGAAATGGCTTCGTGACAACGGGTTGGTTCGTTCACATTGTAAGGTAGTCACACTTGTTCACCCTTTGCAGATTGTTGAGGACCTTGCTCCATTTGCTCTTGAGACAGATTTGAAGGTGGACATAATAGTCACGCCAGATGAAGTGATACGCATTGGTGAATGATGAAACGGTGTAAGGTGTGAATGGCGCCTATATCTTCGCGTTCGCTGTCAACACAGTTTTGTTCAGAAGCGTTGTGGGTAAACTCTTGGTGACAATGATTTCACAAAACTGCCATGCAAGGGCTATTCAAGAAGGTGGCGAAAAATGTATTGTAACAACTGTGGTAGGCTTGTGCCGCGAGGGAGCAAATTCTGCAGGCACTGTGGCACAAGGCTTGATGTGCCAGGTGCTGTCACACTACTCCCGGACGAATTCTATTTGCCTAAAGAAAAAATGGAGCCGCAGAAAGCGGAGCAGGCACGCTCAATATTCAAGCAGGCTTTTGAAGCATCGGAACAGGGTGACATAAACCAAGCCATTTCGTTGTGCAAGCAAGCTGTTGCGCTTGACCCAAGTTATGCGCCTGCGCACTCACTGCTTGGGATGCTGTATGAGCGTGTCGGTGATAAGAGGGCTGCATACGCCGAGTATGAAATTGCACTCAGGCTTAATCCTTATAGCGCTGCCGATAAGGACGCACTTAAGCGCCTTCGTAAGGAGTTGGGCTTGCTGGAGGCTAAGTTGGAGCATGTGCCGTCATCAGAGCCACCGCATGCGCGCTCACTGCCGCTTGTTGCTGTCACAACCTTTGCTATTGCGCTCATATTCATTGTGAGAGCCTTTTACAAACCGAAGCTTGAAAGTGCTCCCGATGTGAATATCGCATCCGTGATAACATCTGCGCAACCAAACATACAACAGCCTACAGCTCAAGATGCTCAACAGAAGGTGCAACGTCTGATTGCGGATGCAATAAGCGCACGCCAGCGCGGCAACTACGACGAGGCATTAAGGTTGCTGTATCAGGCGATGAGCTTATCGCCGAACGATGAGCGAATACAAAAGCTTGTAAACGAGACTGCGGAACAGAAGCGAGAGAGGACAAAGTTAGCTGCAGCCACTCAGGGGCAAAGAACGCATGGTCAACAGGATTCGTCCGCACAGAGACGCCCGTCGCAGTTACCCGTATTGCCGCCAGTTACCCAACCGCAGCCAACTCAAGTTCCATCGCCGCGCCACTTGCAGGCTTATCAAGGAATGCCACAGCAAGCTCGCCCAAGCAATCAAACAGCCCAGCCGCCTCAGTTGGCTCAGCCAACTCAACCACAATTCGTAGCGCCGAGGGTGGTCACACAACCTTATCCACTGCCTTACTACCCACCGAACTACTTCGTGCGCCCACCAACACCGCCACAGACGCAACCGCCAATACAGCAGTTCACTCAACAGCCAACTACGCAGCAGGAGCAACAAGGCGAGGTTGAGGGCGGCAGCGGGCATATAATTGTGCGCGCTGGTGGTAAGGTTAAGGTGGCGCAGAAGCCAAGCCCATCGGAACAGCGCCCGCAAGAACAACCACAAATTGCATCAAGTGTGGAATTCAGTGTTGAGGAGCTTGAGAGAAAGGCAATTGAAGCTCACTTTGCGGGCAACTTGAACACAGCAATCTCGCTTTATATACAAGCGCTTGAGCACAACACTGATATAGCCCGTGAGGGCAGGTTAAGGCAAAGCCTTGCAGACGCTTATCGTCAAAGCAACAGGCTCAGAGAGGCGATGAGGGAGTATAGGCGAGCAATTGACGCCTATCAGAGGCAACTGAAGATGGGCGTTGGTGATCAAAACGAAATTGAGATAGCGATAAGGGCATGCAAGCAGGGGTTAAAGATGTGCGAGCAATGAAACGCTGCCGCATAGCTGGACATTTAAAGGTGGGCGTTGATGAATAATTTCACTATTCCTTTGCTGATTCGCAGCACAATAGCGTTGAATGATATAGCGAAGGTATTCGTTATGATTACTTTGACAGTGCTGTGTTTGAAAGGTCTTACTAATGCTGCTGGCTCATCTGCTATCTTGCTCCTTCAACCGAGAACGGCTCCTGCAGATGGAGCTGCTCAGGAAGCTTTATTGAAGGCTTTGAACGAAGCCTCAAAGACAAAGCTGCAATGCGAGCTTATCTCATTTACGCCTGTGCTTCCGGGAATTCAGCTCGCATTGCGCGATGGGCGCATAACTCACCGGGAAGTTTCATCACCTCATAAGAACATCCAAACACTGTTAAAGTGCTTGGGAATGCCAGTTGGGATGTGGGTGAGGGTAGCTGAAATTAATGCCTCAGTAAAATCAATGGCGAATCGCATTACAGCTGTTGAAGTGAGCATCGCAACTCCAACGGGAGACACAGTCTCAGAGTTCATTGATGCCGATAAAGCCAAGATGGAAGAATTGGCTGCGCTTGAGAGTGAACGAGGGCGCTCAAAGCGCAAAGTTAAGCCAAAGGTTGAGGGCATACCATCTATGCAATTATTTGTGAACGCAATTGTGCGCCGTATCAAGGCTGCACTTGATACTGCATCGCTTGAGGAAAACAAAGCTCTACCAACGGAGGACGAGTTTGCTCAACTCCTGAGCAAAGCTCGGATGTTACTCAAGGAAGGCAAACTTGAAGAGGCAGCAGCACTCTATAGGAAGTTGGCAATGCTCAGCCCCGGTATAGCATCGCTTTATGTTGAGCTTGGCGAAGTCTATGAGCGCATGAAGCGTTTCAACGATGCTTTGATTGAATACGAACGAGCAACAAGAGTAGACCGAAAATGCGTTGATGCGTGGCGCAGACTCGCGGAGTTGCAATACAGCCTCGGCAGGGTTGAGGATGCATGGCATTCTGTGCAGGAGTTGATTAACCTCTCCCCAGATAATGCGCGCCACCTTCTATTGGCTGCGCGGGTTGCACGCCTTCGTTCATCACGCCTCGGAAGGATTAATGGGACGATCGCGATAGAGATGCGCAACATCGCAAGGCATTACTATCAAAGAGCCATTGAGCTTGAGCCGAATGAAGAAGTGGCAATTGAAGCATCGGAGTTCATTTTGGAGGTGCAAAGGACAAACGGAAGGAGGAGCGCCGTTGAGCTGTTGCGCGCCTTCCTGTCAAGAGCGAAGGATGACAAGCTACCGCTAAAAGCCCTTTCAATGTGCCTTTCGTTGCTCATACAGATGAACCAGCTTGACGAGGCTTATGGGGTCTTCAAAAGAGTGCTTGGGGACGAACCTGACGAGAACCTGTTGCGCCAAATGCCGTATGAGCTCGTCGGTGAGATGCTTGATGCGCGCTGGGCACAGGTGTATGAACAGGTGAACTCCTTACTCAGTAACTTCTGGCGAAAGCTCATCTCTCGTGAGGACGCGCTTGAGGAGCTATCTTGGCTATCCTCAGATGCGGAACGCATCGCAGCAATGGCACGAAAGCTTGAGCCACCAGAGAAGATGAGGCGCTCACATGACAGGCGCCTTCTATGTTACGACCTCTTCAGCCAAGCTATTGCGGTAGCAAAACTCTACATTGAAACTGGCGACCCAATACATCAAAGGCGTGCTTACCTGCTGATGCAGAATGCTTACTCTGAATGGAAAGCGCTGCACAGCAAGTGAGCACCATACATAGCTATATTCGGTAACGGTCTTACTGTGTGCGATATCTTCATGTTGTATCCCGAATTGATTTATGGGCACATGAAGTGTGTCCGAAAAATTGGGCGAGCTGCAGCGCACATTCGTATTGCGTCACCTTCTATGCCCACACTGTTACCCCGTTAACATAAACTTCGCCCGCTCTTTACTCAAAAGTTTGCTGATTCGTAGTAAGGCACGGGCAAAGTTAAGCGCGGTCAAAGTGAGTGTGTGGCGAAGGGCAAAGCGCAGGTGAAATGATGACATCACACATCGCACCAATTTAATGCTGCTTCGCTCTCGCTTCGTGGCTAACTACGAACCTAACCAACGAAGTTTGTGGTGTAAAGCGCCTTAAGGTCAGCGGCTAACTCTCGCAGGGATTCATTCGCGCAACTTCGCTCATAAGAGCGTCAAATTAGCATGAGCATTTGAAGTGCGCCACATTGTATGGCGACTGTGTAGCGTTGCGCTTGCATTCCACTTGGAGGTGATGTGAGATGTGGCGTAAGCATGTTGCTGTGTGGTTTGCTGGCTTATTTTTTGTTTGCTCGCTCTTTGCCATTGCAGTTGCTCAAAAGCGCCCTCTGGATGTTCCGTTCGTTCCCACACCACCTGAAGTTGTGAAGAAGATGCTTCAGATGGCTAATGTTGGAAAGGATGACATCGTGTATGACCTTGGATGTGGCGATGGGCGCATCGTCATTGCAGCAGTTAGAGACTTCAACGCTAAGAGGGGTGTTGGAGTTGACCTTGACCCGCAGCGGATCCGAGAGAGCAACGAGAACGCAAGGAAAGCAGGCGTCACTGAAAAAGTTCTATTCATTGAAGGTGACCTGTTCAAAGCCGACATAAGGGAAGCAACGGTCGTGACACTCTATCTGCTCCCGAGCGTGAACTTGCGTCTTCGTCCGAAGCTTTTCCGTGAGCTCAAGCCGGGTAGCAGAGTTGTTTCGCACGACTTTGATATGGGCGATTGGGAAGCCGATAAAGTGGAGACAGTGGACAATTATCACACAGTCTATTACTGGGTCATACCAGCTGGTGTGGCTGGCACTTGGCGCTGGGCTGGTGGTCCAAAGGGCGAGCAACAGTTTAGACTTGAGCTTACTCAAGTCTTCCAGAAGGTAAAGGGCATGCTATTTGTTGGAAAGGCTGCAACCGAGATAAGAGAAACAGATGCAAAGCTTGTCGGAAGACAGCTCAGCTTCACGACAGTGAGGCAAGTCGGCGGGCAACAAGTGAAGGTCACTTACAATGGGCAAGTGAACGGCGATACGATTGAAGGCACTGTGACAATATCCGGGCAAGCTGGGGTTAGAAAGTGGGTGGCAAAGAGAGACCCAGCAACTGTTGAGGGCACTTGGAGATGGGCAGAGGGCGGAAAGCAACTTTTGCTCACGATTGAGAGGCGTGACGGACAATACTTTGGAATGCTTGTCAATCAAGGGCGTGAACAAATTGATGACTTCTATGTTTGGGGGGCTGGTGTTCAATTCACAATTGAGCGCGACGGCAAACGCACATACAATGGTGTGGTCAGGGGAGACAAGCTCATAGGCACTGTTAATGGGGAAGCGTGGGTTGCTGAAAGGGTGAAACAATCGGCGAGGCGTCGTTGAGCTTATTCGTTGGTGAGTGGTCGCTTCCCAAAACAAAATTTTGCTTGAAAGGCGGGAGCAGCATTAGCCATATTAGCCATAATGGTTGAGTGGGTGCTGCTCCCGCTTTAATTTTCACTGCACCGAACACGGTTCGTTGCAATGCACTGATAGGAACACTAAATAAGGCAGTGGCTCAACTTATCCTTAACTGCGAATAAAATGGTAGGTGAGAGGGATGAGTGACGAGGTGAAAACACAAGTTACAAAAGTGAAGCTACCAATGTATCGCTACAGTGAAGACCCATTTCCACCGTTGCAGCGCGAAGGCACGAGGCGAGTTTACCCTTACACTATGCAGGACGATTTAACAGACGAGTTGATTGAGCGCGAGTTCACTGCGGTCGTGCTTGATAACGGATTGCTTCGTCTCACTATCCTGCCCGATTTCGGAGGACACATTATCTCGGTGCGCGATTTGAAAAACGACTGTGAGGTTTTCTATCACAACATACCGCTCAAGTTCGGCTTGATCGCTTTGCGTGGCGCTTGGTATTCAGGCGGGCTTGAGTTCAACTTCCCGCAAGTTGGTCACACAGTCACAACAAACGACCCGCTTGCCTGGCAATTGACAGAGAATCCCGATGGCAGCGCAACTCTTCATCTTGGTGGGATTGAGCGATTGACGAGGATGGCTTGGACGGCAAGCGTAACTTTGCACCCAAACGATTTGCGTTTGCACACTCACATCTGGCTCTTCAACCGGACCCCATTTTGGCATCGCATTTACTTCTGGACTAATGTTGGGGTCACCGCTCGCGAAGATTTTCGCTTCCTGCTCCCTTGCACGAAAGTTTTCTCCTGGTGGTGGGGTGCTCAAGGTGTCGCCAACTTCCCAATTCAAGACGGAACCGATTTGAGCCTTTATGTAGCCCACAAGCGTCCGACGGATTTGTTCGCAAAGGATTTGCGAGCCGACTGGTTCGGATGCTACTACGAGCAACTTGACTATGGCGTTTTGCATTACGCCAATCGCTTTGAGGTTCATGGACGAAAACTGTGGACATGGGGAACTGCGGAACATGGCGCTTGGTGGATAAACTTGCTCAGCGATAAGGGTGAACCATACTGCGAAATTCAAAGCGGTCGTTTCGTCCATCAAGGCATTCACAGGTTAATGCCGCCAAGAGCCGTTGAAACTTGGAGAGAGGCTTGGTTTCCTGTTTGGGGCATTGGTGGTGTCGTCCACGCTTCCGACAGGGTGGCACTCAATGCTGACCGAATTGACAACCAACTTCGCTTGCGGTTGTTTGCGCTTGTGCCAATTGAAGATGCAGCCATAGTGGTCGCTCAAGGTGGAAAAGTTTTGGAACGAACGCAAATGAGCCTGCCCATTGGCGAACCTGTTGCTACTGAAGTGGCATTGCAAGGCAACGAACCTATTTCCGTCGTCATTCAAGAGGGCAAACAAACTGCTTTGCAAGTCAGACTGGTTGTGGAATACGGGACAAGGGACACGGAACACAGGGGAGTTCTTGCGGATTACAGCGGTGAATCCGCTCCGCACATCGGTTTGCCTGAGCAACCGATGGGTGAGCCGGCAACTCCGACGGCATGGTTGCTTAAGGCGCGCGACCATGAGGAGCGAAACGAACTTGATGCTGCTGCCGAATGTTACCGAAAAGCCATTGCCCTTGACCCTCAATGCGTGGCTGCGATGAGTGGATTGGCTCAGTGGCATCTCAAGCGGGGCGAATTCCGTCAGGGGCGAGAGTGGGCGCAAAAGGCATTGCAGGTTGACCCGCAGAATGAAGATGCGCTTTGGTGGAAAGCGGTGGCAAGTTATTGGGACACGAGGCGAGGGACATGGGATACGGGCATTAGGGAGGGCGAGGCTCCTGCCGAGCCGATTGCTTATTTGTGGGCGTTGACGAGAAGCAATGTCTATGCTGCAGCAGCGTTGGCATTGCTTGGCGAGTTCGCTTTGAGGCGGGACGATTACCGCTCAGCCCTTGAACTTTTTGTTCATGCTTTGGAGCGCAATCCGCAGGACAGCAAGGCGTTAGCGCTGGCTGCATTTGCTGCTCGCAAGTTGGGCGAGATTGAATTGGCAAAGCGGTTGTTACAAAGATGTGAGAAAGTCAACCCGCTTGAACCGCTGCTTTGGAGCGAAAGGCACTTTTTACCGGACAAGGGACAAGAGGCACGGGACACGGAAACAGCGTTGAAGCGGATTTTCGTTGATGATGCGTTATGGTTGGATGCCGCTTGCGATTACGAACAAGTTGGTGCATGGGGAACGGTGAGTGTTTGGCTCGCAGTCGCGAAACGGCATCTTGAAAGTGATGGCAATGTCAACCCAATGGTGCTCTATCACGCTGCTTATGCGATGTGGCAGATGGGCAAATTAGCAGAAGCGATGTCGCTCATCCGCTCTATCCGAATTGAGGGCGATGTCTCCACCGAGCCAAAAGCTGTTGGACATCCAAATCAAGACGGCTCAATTAGAAGTTCGCCCTCACAGACTTCCTCTATCGGGTTAGGTGAGGGTAGTGCTCTTACCGAGCCGGGAATCGTCCGTGAGGGAGATGCCGAACCAAAGGCTTCGCCGTCAACCATTAACCTCAAGTCAACGCTTTTCACCTTCCCGCATCGGCATGAGGACGCAAAGGCACTGCAAACAGCGTTGACGCTTGACCCAAACGATGCATTGGCGCATTACCTGTTTGGCACTTGGCTCGCATCTGTTGGGCGATGGGATGAGGCAATTGCACATTGGCGGAAGGTGACAGACGAGGTGCGGGGCGAGGGACGCAAGGCAAGTGAAACAACATTGCAAGTTTTAGCGTGGCGTAACATCGGGTTGATGCACCGTCTCGTCCGAAAAGATTTGCTCGCCTCCGAAAGCGCTTACGACAAAGCCATTGAGCTGTTGTCAAATGCACAGTGCTCCTTGTCGCCCTACGAATGGCGGTTGTGGCTTGAGCGTGATGTTGTGCTTGCAGCGTCAGGGCAACACGAAAAGCGGGTGCAGTTGTTTGAGAGAGCACCAGAAATGGTTTGTAGCAAATCGCAAGTTGTCGCCCGTTGGGCAGAAGCTTGCGTTAGAGTTGGCGATTACGCAAGAGCAATTGAATTGCTCTCTCAAGGAAACTTTAAGCCTTGGGAGGGTGAGTTTGCTTTGAGACAAATATGGAAGGAAGCAAACATGCAACTTGGGCATCAAGCGATGGCGAAAGGTGATTTTGTCAAAGCGAAGGAGCACTTTGAGGCTGCAGCTGATTACCCACTGAATTTGAATGTTGGCAGACCGCATTGGACTGATGATGCTGATGCTCTCTTCTGGGCAGGCTGGTGTGCTTTGAAGATAGGCGATAGGGTAGGGGCAAGAAAACTTTTGGAGCAGGCAGTTACGGAGAATCAACCGCCGAACGCTCAAACTGCCGAGTTCAAATTGAAAGCAACGGAACTGCTCAAACAGATTTGAGTAAAAGCCGAGGAGTTGAGAGTAGTGGCAGCTTTTAGTCTGCCCACATCACCCGTTTTTGTCGGTGTTTATTGGACGAACCATCGTCCACCCATACAAAGCGATGCCAACTGCGCAACTGCCGCTCTGAGTGGAGGGTGGGTGGTCTGACAGCGTGCAAACTGTTGAGGCGTTGCTTGCAAACATCACTGGTGGCAATACAGTTTTGCAGGGCTTGGTTGGCGGTATCATTATCACGCTGCTTAACACTCTCGGTGCTTTAGGCGTGCTAATTTGGAGCAAGCCATCAGAGCGCTTTTTAGACGCAGCGCTTGGTTTTGCTGCTGGTGTGATGCTTACTGCCAGCTTCACAAGTTTAATTTTGCCAGCCATTCGCGTTGGTGGCTTTGCATTAACATTCCTCGGCATTGCATTAGGTGCGATTGCAATTGACCTTGTTGATCACCTGATTCCACATACTCATGCACTTTTAGGATATGAAGGATTGGCATCATCAAGGTTGAAAGCTGTTTGGCTTTTCATAATCGCCATCACAATTCACAATATGCCCGAGGGGTTGGCAGTCGGGGTAGGGTTTGGCTCCGGTGACCTACCCAACGCATTGAAGCTGTTGATGGCAATTGGCTTGCAAAACATTCCTGAAGGCTTGGCTGTGTCGGTCTCGGCATTGAGTGCAGGTATGGGCGCTCGCTTCTATGCCAGCTTCGTTGGCATTAGGAGCGGCTTAGTTGAAATCCCACTGGCGCTTATAGGGGCATGGGCTGTTAATATGGCTCAATCGGTCATGCCATGTGCTATGGGCTTTGCTGCAGGCGCGATGCTATATGTCATCAGCGATGAGATTGTGCCAGAGACTCATCGTAAGGGGCATGAGCGGTGGGCTACATTCGGCACTATATTGGGTGTGCTCGTGATGTTACTTTTTGATGTGGCTCTCGGTTAGATTGCAATGATGGTAAGGCGGACAAGTTTAAGATGAGTTCCATCGCCAGCCAAATGTAACATTCATCGTCTCTCATCAATTGCGCTCTAAAGCTGATGGTGCTGCACCACCAAAGCCAATCGTGAAGGTGGATCTTAATGGGGCAATTGATGTTAGTTGGGCTGACAACTCAAGAGTTAGAGAAGCTCGTTGAGCAATTGGGCGAGCCGAAATTTCGTGGGCGACAGATTGCCATGTGGGTTTACCGGAAGGGAGCAACGGATTTCGGAGCGATGACGAACCTGCCGAAGGAACTCAGGCGAAGGTTGAGCGATGTTGCTCTTATCAATCCCTTGGAAGTCATTGATGTCAAAGTTTCCTCCGACGGAACTGTGAAATATTTGAGCAGGTTGCACGACGGCGAAACTGTTGAGTGTGTGTTTATCCCGCACGACAAGTGGGAGACGATCTGTGTTAGCACGCAAGTTGGCTGTCCAATTGGATGCAAGTTTTGCGCATCTGGAGAGAGCTATGCGCGCAACTTAACGGCTGGTGAGATTGTTGGGCAGGTGCTTATTTCAAAGCGCCGTGAGAGTCCAAACATCGTCTTCATGGGCATGGGAGAACCGTTGCTCAACTTTGGGAATCTCGTCAAGGCATTGCAGCTGCTCAACCACGAGGTCGGCATCGGTGCAAGGCGTATCACCGTTTCCACAGTTGGCATTGTTCAAGGCATTCGCAAGTTGGCTCAGCTTAAAATGCAAGTTAATTTGGCGGTATCACTTCATGCACCCAATGATGAGCTTCGCCAAATGTTGATACCAACAAAACTGCCGCCACTCTCAGAACTCATAAATGCTTGTTGGGAATATTTTCGGGCAACGAAGCGGCGCATATCGTTTGAGTATGTGCTTTTGAAAGGCATCAATGACAGTGCTAAGCACGCTTTTGAGCTGGCGAGATTGCTTAAGGGTATGCCATGTCATGTGAACTTAATACCATACAACCATGCGGTGTCTAATTTTGAGCGACCAGCGGAGGAAACGGTGAGGCGTTTCCATCATGTTCTCATTGAGCAGGGTATTTCAGCCACCATTCGCCACGAGCGTGGCAGTGATATTTGCGGTGCGTGTGGGCAGCTGCGTCGCCATCACTTGACTCCCTCAATGTCACTGCGAAATGGACGCCACCAGTAAAGATGGCTTTAGCTGAAACAGCGGTGAGCAAATTGCAACCGATAGGGCATAAGGTAAAGGTAAGCTTGACTGTATTGATTGTTCTCAGCAGCACAAGCTCCTGCCTGCAAAACCTTATAAGACAAAATGCCCTTGCGATGCGTTAATACTGCTCTTCCTCCAATCGCTGCTTCATTAATTGGTATTCTTCGCGCCATGTTATCGCAAGCTGTGCGTGTAACGGATGGATTGTCAAATCATACTGTGCACCATCAACTTGGATTGTCCCGCTATCCCAATCAATGTGCACATCTTCGCCCAATTCCAATTGAAGGTGATGATTTGGGCACAGCACAAGCATGTTTCCGGGGTGATCACCGAGCGGCCCGATTAGCGTCAGCGGCTTTAAGTAATGCACCTCAATGAGCATTCTCCCGTCTGGCATTGGGAATTGCAAAAGGCATATCTGGCATTTGAAATCATATAGCTTGCGAAGCCATGCGCTGCGCTCGCCTCTGCGCCTGCAAATTCGTCCGCGCCATCGGTAAGTTTGTGAGCGCTCAATTTCCATCTTGCGCCATATGTCCTTCTCCTCACCGTGCGTTCGGCGCAGGATTTGAGCCATGCGTTCAAACCGCCTCATAGCGCCATTAAGATGCGGGTTGGCTGTAAGGATGTGCTGTTTTAATGCCTCCCAAAAATCTGTTGCCTTAAACACACTGCCCTGAAGCTGCCTAACCAAGAGAGCTGTTCTACTGTCGCTCTTCAGCTGAGATATTGGCACAGCTTTCTGGAGCCGCAAAGCTGGCTCAGGGGCAAGATCAAATGTGTTTATATCACCACTTCCTGGCACTTCCTCATAGCCGCTGCTTGCCAACAAGCACAGCCCGATGATGCCCTCGCCAGCTTGGTATGCGATGACGATGTCACCGCGCTTCATCTCTCGTATGCACTTCAAAGACAACGGTGAACGGATCCACTCGTATCCACCCCACGAGAACTCAGATGGTGCCCACTCGCCACGATGAAGGAAGAAATCGTCCCAGTGCCATCCTTCCTCCTTACCTTTGATGCGTTCGTTAGCCACAACAAGCCAAACATTAAATGGCGGCATATGCGCTCACCAGATCCGCCACCGATTTACAGGTCTGATTTGAACAGTGGTATGCAAGACTCCGTGCGCTTATGAAGCATTTCAATCTCTTCGTCTGTGATTGGCTTATAAGAGCGCGCTATTTTGATTGCGAGTCTAACGAGCTTCTCATCAGCTGGTGGCATTGCCACTGTAACACCTTGTGATAGCGCCCAGCGCAGCGCCATTGATGCCTCCTCAGGATCGTCAGTCGGCACATACCAGAGCCTCGGATGCGGGCGCTTCATCCACGGTGCAAGCGCGGAGCGCACCATCGGCTTAATGGCAATGCACCCCATCCCTTTCTTTTGCGCCAGCTCAACCACCTGCGGACCGAAATTCTCGCGGTGCCATGCGACAAAGTTTATCGGGAACATCACCGTATCAAATTCAAACCTGCGCATCGCCTCAAGCGCTGCTTTGAGCGAGTGGGCTGAAAAGCCGAGGAACTTCACCAAGCCTTTCTCCCTCGCCTCAATAAGCGTTTCAATTGCGCCGCCTTTGCTTAGAGCTACCTCAAGCTCTTCCATTTTGGTCAGGACATGCAGCTGGTAGAGGTCAAAGTAGTCCGTGCGGAGACGCTTGAGCGAACGCTGCAATTCCTGCCATGCATCTTCCTTCGTTCGGCGCTGCGTCTTGCACGCCAAGAAGACTTTATGGCGGTGACCATCAAGCGCTGCTCCGAGCACTTCTTCGGCATTTCCATATGCTGGTGCAACATCAACGAAGTTGATGCCCGCATCTATTGCTTCTCTGACAAGCTCGTTCGCCGCAGCTTGCTCAAGTCTATTGAACGCAAGCCCGCTCAGCCCAATAATTGAAACTTCAATGCCGGTCTTGCCCAAGACGCGCTTTGGCACCTTCGCATCATCGTTTTGTTGCGCAGATGCACGATAGATAACATCTGCACCGAGCGTTGAAGAGATAGCGCCAATGGCGGCATGGATGAAGTCACGCCTGTTCATCCTCCTTTCACCTCCTTGAGGTGATGAAGCACAATTGCAAGTGTCATGCTACATGTTAAAGCATGATGGGCTTGTTGGACATTTGAGTGTGACCACAATTGTGGGGTGGTAACTATGGCTCGCACGAAAATATCACATGCTAAGTTCAATGGTGAGGGTGTGTTTCTCATTGTGCTTGCGTGCGTGTGCGCTGCTATCTTATGGTTGTCCCATTCTATCGGAGCTTGCTCAAAGGCAAATGTATTGATTAACGAAGCCGAATTCGTTGACAAGGTCTATGCTTGCTGGCTTGGCAAGACGATCGGTGGGACGCTTGGGATGCCATTTGAAGGCAAACGCCAAATGCACAACCTTGTTTTTTATGAGCCGGTCCCGAAGGAACCAGTGCCAAATGATGACCTTGATTTGCAGCTGCTCTGGTTAAAAGCGCTTGAAGAGAGAGGTCCGATGATAACTTCGCACGACCTCGCTCAATACTGGGTTAAGCATGTCGTCGTTGATTGGAATGAGTATGGGATATGCAAGGCAAATTTGCGTCTCGGGTTGCTCCCACCGCTAAGCGGGCATTTCAGAAACAGGTGGCGCCACAGCAATGGTGCGTGGATACGCTCCGAAATCTGGGCATGCCTATTTCCGGGCTTGCCAGCACTCGCTGCAAGATACGCCTTTGAGGATGCTTGCGTTGACCACGGTGTTGCCGAGGGCACATATGCCGAGGTGTTTACAGCGACATTGCAGAGCGCTGCGTTCGTTGAAAGGGATAGGGATAAGCTGCTCAACATTGCCCTAAGTTACATCCCGAAGGATTGCGGCGTTGCAAAGAGTGTAATGGTGGCAATTGATTCGTGGCGAAAGGGGCTTCACTGGAAGACTGCAAGAGAAGCAGTTGTAGAGGCGTCAAAGGAAACGGGTTGGTTCATGGCGCCACAGAATGTAGCGTTTGTGGTTTTGGGGTGGTTGTATGGACAGGATGACTTTGGGAGAGCAATCTGCACAGCAGTCAACTGCGGCGACGATACAGATTGCACGGGTGCAACACTCGGTGCGTTGCTCGGCATCTTGAATGGGAGCGATGGTATACCCAAGAAATGGCGCGAACCCATCAGCGGTGAAATACGCAACATTGCTGTTGGCGGATTTAATCCGCCGCGCACACTGACCGAACTAACAGAGCGTGTTGTGCGCATGGCAAAGCTGGCGCTAAAAGCACATGATGCTGAAGTTAGCATTGCACAACATGCGCCCACAACTCCGAATGCTGCTTCCAAGCTCAAGCTTGTTGATGAACGCACAATTAAAGAGCTATGGGATCGCACACCGTTTCAGATCAGGTTCCGATTTGGCAACATCAGGGCAGTGTTTGATTACCTTGATGAGCCAATTATTGAAGCTGGGGTTGAGAGGGAAGTAATCTTGGAGCTCAGCGATGAGGCAGGCAAGGTCAAAGAGGTGACGGTTGAATGGCGCTTTGGGGATGACATAGCTATTAAGGGGCGAAAGTCAACAGTCAAGCTCCCCGGAGTTGTAAAGGCAACTTTGCTTGCAAGCCATATTACAAGCGAGGCAATCAAAGGCGAAGTTGAAATTGCAACTCATGAGGGCGGTGCCCTTGCAACCATACCAGTTGTAATGATTGGCAGGCTGACTACGCATAGAGGTAACTTTGCCTTGGCAAAATACGGCGTGAAAGCGACCTCGGATTCTGAGCTTGACTGGGAGCGTGGATGCACTCAAAAGGTGAACGATGGCATCATCGCCACTGAGGATGATTTTGAGGGCAAGCGGTGGCACTCCGCACTCACACCACACCCTCACTGGGTGGCACTACATTTGCCAGAGGTCCGCACACTTGGGCGAGTCATAATCCACTTTGCTGACCCGAGGGGTCACCCAGTTGACTTTGATGGCGAAGTAAGCCTTGATGGGCAAACTTGGAAGCGCATCTTTAGCGTTCGTAGCTATACCAACAGGAGGCGATTTGAGTGTGCTTTTGAGCCGGTTCAGATAAAGCATTTTAGGCTGTTCATTCACAGATCAGCGAGCAAGCAATGGGTCAACGCAGCACAAGTGAGCGAGATTGAATTGCTGCCAAATTGAACTCGCTCAAGACGAGTTCGTGCTACACTTCATGATGAAGGTGAATCTTGAGTTAACAGACGACTCCCACAGGTAGTGAGAGTGGGTTAACGGGAGAGGTGAAGCTTATATGCCAAAAGTGAAGTGCGCTATCTGCGGTAAGGATGATTAGGTAGAGAACATGTATTATTGTTCACATTGTGGCATGTGGCTGTGTTATAGTTGTTGTTACTTTTCGGGATGGTTGGATTCCACTCCAAAGTGTCCACGATGCAAGCATAAGTTGCCACGAAGGGGGTGAGCGAACTTCGTTGACAGGCGCACGAAGTTCTTAAACATCTAAAAAAGTTGTGTTTAATTTTCTGAGCTTGATTTAACACAGCAGGGGGGTGATGGGCATGTATAGGGATAAGATACGCGCTTTGAGGAAAGATAGGTCGCTTGCTTTCACGCTGATAGAGCTGCTTGTGGTGATTGCTATAATCGCCATCTTGGCAGCAATACTGTTTCCAGTCTTTGCGAGGGCGAGAGAAAAAGCTCGCATGACGAGTTGCACAAGTAACCTTCGTCAACTTGGTATGGGCATGCTCATGTATGCTCAAGATTGGGATGAGATGCTTCCATTCCCATACTGGCTTCCCAATTGGAATGAGTGGTGCGCTGATGGCTCTACATGGCGTCAAAGGATATTGCCTTATGTGAAGAATGAGCAGATCTTTGTGTGTCCATCGGCTGCGTCAATTGGGCGCATTTGTCCCCCAGGGAGCCAGATCCCAAACACTGGCTCATATGGCGCAAATGCATATTGGGCAGAGGTAACTCCAGAGGTGGCAGATGGAAATTGTATTTTAAGGTTGGCGAGGTTCAATTACCCATCCGAGACTTTCCTCATCGGTGAGAATGTTGATGGTGATTGGGTGACTGAGCCAGAGCCAGGCATGTGTCCAGAGGGTTATACTGGTGCTGGCAGAGTTTCATTCCGCCACTTTGATGGCTCCGTATGGGCTTTCGTTGATGGGCACGCAAAATGGGTTAAGCGTGAGAATGTATATGTCAACAACTGTGCCCCTTGGCGTGTAAGATAGGGAGAAATTAGCACTCAAAAGCAGGTTGTGTCTTCGTCGCATCTTGAGTGAATCCATAGCGTCAAAGCTTGGGCAATGGCGTCAGCAGCTTTCCTATGGAACTGTGGGTTAGCTAAGCGCGTTGCCTCCTGTGGGTTTGATATAAAGCCGAGCTCAATTAGAACCGCTGGCACCGATGCCCAAACAAGCACAGTGAAGGGGTGTTTAACAACGCCCCTGTCCTTCATGCCGAGCTTCGTGGAAAGGATTGTTTGTATCAATTCGGCAAGTTGTTTGCTCTCCTCACTCCAGTAGTGCACCGAAAGACCACTTGGATGGCGAGTCCGGAAACTATTTGTGTGTATGGAGATGAAAGCATCAGCGCCCAAATACGATGCAAGCATGCTTCGTTCAATCAAACTTAAGGGTGTGAACTCACCATCCCTTGTCGTCACTGCAATCCAACCGTTACATTCAAGCTTTTTGTGAAGGCACCTTGCTATCTCAAAGACAACATCGGCTTCCCGTATGCCGTGGCGTGTAGCGCCGTAATCAAGCAATCCTATATCTGTGAATGTTCCGTGACCGGCATCAATAACAACGATTGGGCGTTTGTTGATGGTCGGTGCCTTTGAACGGCGATGGATTTCATAAGCACGCCAAGATAAGAGGGCAATGGCCATGCAGAGCATTGCAGCAAGTAAAACAGTAATACGGGTATGTATCATCCTCATGGCATTCAGCCTCTTCATAATAGCTAACGGTTGTGCTCACCCACGAAGGTTATCTCATATGGTTTCTCAAGCACAGCGTATAAATGAGCTTGCCGCAAGCCTTGAAAGAGCATATGAGCATTTGACAGCGAAGAAAATGACTCAAGCCATATCCTCAACCTTGCCGCCCACAACCGCTAACACTTTTGTCAAACTCTCAAAGCTGAAGACTGACAAGCCAGTTGACCACAAAAGATGGCTTATCGGGCGCCTATACATGTTCGCTGGCTCAATTTACATTTCCTGTGCGCTTGCAGAGATTGAGCGCAATAAGCATCTCAACGCACAGCAACTCTGCGAACATGCCCTTCAGTGCCTCAGGAGTTCTATACCTCACCTCCCACAGTGGGAGCGCTCAAGCGCCATCGGCTATGTTGCCACACTTGAAAGGACAAACCAGCGTCTCATGAGTGATAAGGAATATGCGCTCATACAGCTTAAGGCATTGCACCTAAAGGTTGAAAAGCATGCCCTCTTTGTTCCCCCAGAGCCGCGCTGATGGCAAATGCAAATTGCGATTGCCTTACAGTCCAGCTGGCTGCGACATGGTTTAGGGTTATGAACTGCGGTTCTACTGCGTCAGTTGCGATTCGTTGTGCTTGTCTTCGTGTGAGATTCACAACCCAAACTTCCCAATGGTCACTTAGGTATGGCTTAAATGCATATGCGAGCATTGTGCCATCGTTTGAGAAAGTTGAACAGGAACTCACTCCCTCCCTTGTTTCAATTGGCATTGCTTCGGAGATAGAGGTGCGAAGGAGTTTCACAGCGTCAACCTTTGGCTTCAACTGTGGCATCTCCCCAACCCATAGTTCGTGCCTTGAATTGTTGATGCGTGTCAGCGCGAACTTCCCGCAAGAATGCCCGATAACAAACTCAAGGATGCCACTTGATAGCTCATGCAAAGCGCCTGTGTGCTCGTTGAGACAAAGGAGTTTCTCCACGCCAGTCTTGTCAGTTGCGTGGATAATAAGCAACGATGCATCAGCCCAATATGCCTGCAGGCTGACATTTGAGAAATCGCTGAGCAACTTCTGCCACCCCCGCACCTCTTTAAGCTTCCCATCATTAACAGTGCACGATAGCAACTCATGCTGTCCTTGCTCGTTCACAACCGGTATGAATAGCCTTGAATGTGGCGCTTGCCAAACCATACTGTTACAGGGTGTCCTTCCATCGCCAAGCGGGAGGGTGCTTGTTCTCATGTGTTCAATGTCAAGCAATGCGAGCCGCCATGAACCATTCTCAAATGAAGTTGCTGCAAGCATCTTGCCGTCGGGTGATAGCGAGATCAGTCTTCCCTCAGTTTGTGGCGAGGATAGCTTCATGAGATGCTGTGTTTGAGCGCTCAGATCTGCCTGAAGCGTCAACATCACTAAATGCGATTGTGTGCCCCCTTGGTGTGTCGTTAGGATAAATATGCGCCTTGATTGAGCCGCCACTTGATACCAAGCTATATCGGACTTTGACTGTCCGTCCTCCCCCTTAGCTGTCCAAAGCTCCGCTTTGCCACCATCATGCGCTATAAAGATGGAAGCACCGCTCAAGTAGCAGATGGGCTGGGGCAAAAATGGGTCATTGGAGGACGAGAGCATGGCTGGCAACCTTTCCTTCAAAGAGGCAGTGGACATATTAATGCCGAGTTGTTTTAAGAGGCGTTCCATCCTTTCATCAGCTCCAGGATGAGTTGAGAAGTAGCGCTCCAATCCTCTCAACTTGCGCTCGGCAAATTTGCTCAACATGCTTATTGCGCCGAGTGGGTTATAGCCGGCTGCTTTCATATACTTCAATGCGAGGTTGTCCGCCTCGCGCTCCTGATTGCGGCTATATCCGAGGCGCTGCATCGTGTAAAGCACATCCGCTGCAGTCCTGATGATTTGAGATGCGCCACCAAGCAGTATTGATGCGAGCACGGAGATTATTGCGTCTTGACTAATTGCTTTGCGAGCATGTCTTCCTACAACATGCCCAACTTCATGTGCGATCACAAATGCGAGCTCGTCATCTGAGGTCACTGTCTCAAGCAAACCACGAGTGAGGTAAATGAACCCTCCAGGTAATGCCAACGCATTTGGCTCGTCAATGTTCAGTATCTTGAACTCGTAAGGCATATCCTTGCGGTCGCATACCGAAAGTATGCTCATTCCGATTCGCCTAACTCGGCTGAGTTGTGCTTGCTCCTCCCACAACGGTATTTGAGATTCAATCTCCTTGGCAACCCTTTGACCGAGGGCTATCTCAGAGCCGCGCGTGAAAATGTCTATCGCAAGCCCTCTGGCACTTAATGTTGCAACCACAAGTTGTAAAGTTAATATCCACAATATGCGTTGTCGCATCGTGGCAATCAATCTCTCCATCTCTAACACCTCTTGGATGCTTTCTTTGACGGCGCTTAGACTCTTTGAACACCTATGAACACTTATTCTTTGCTCTGCCGCGCTTTAAAGTGAATTCAAGTTGGCGTAGCCTTTCACGCTTATGCCAGAAGGAAATAATTAACCCAGCCATGGTGGCAAGCACTGCAGCGATTGCAAGCATCATCAAAGCCCTTGCCGGCATTTCGGCAACAAAGTAAATTGCGCATGAAGCGCACAGCAGTGCCCCGACCGCAAAGGACGCACTTACCGTTGGCGCTATGGTAATTTCTCTCCACTTCATCATGCGCTCTATCAAACTATCCTTTCTTTTTTGTTTCGTGCTTGATCGCGTAGCAGTCAACTCACGCTTGGCAACTTCCCTCAAAATCACAAGGAGCTTATTCAAGAAGTGCTCGTTCTTAGCTGCCCACCTCTTCACCAATTGAGTGGCATCTTCACCGCCGATATGCAAAATTGCTCTCCCAATGAGAAAGCACATATCCTCGTCATCCTCAGAACACAGTGTATTGATGAGCGGTTCAATTGCCCTTTGATCACTAATTTGCATAAGCGCTTGCACGGCAGCTCTGCGCACATCTCTATTTGGATCACTCAGCGCAGCTATCAAAGCTGGCACAGCTCGGCTGTCCCTAAGTTCGCCAAGTGATTGAGCAGCAGCAGCGCGAACTGTAAGCGGTTCGCCGGTGAGTGAGTAAACATCTGTTGGGCATGTCACATCAAACAGAGCATGTATTAGCGGCTCAAGTGCCCTTATGTCCTTAAGCTTTCCGAGGGCAGCCGCAGAATGAAGGCGCACAAGCGGGTCTTTATCCTTTAAGGCTCTTATGAGAGCCGGTGTGGCGCTCCTGTCACCTATACAGCCGAGTGTGGCTGCAATGAGATGCCTTGCAGGGTGTTCATGGTCTTCAAGAGCTTTTATAAGCGGTATAACGGCAGCCTGACCGAGGCTTATCAATCTCTCACCAGCGCGCATCCTGGCAACTTCGTCATCGGAGCCAAGCTCATGTATTAGCTCGTCAATGACATCCATTTCAAGGTCACCTCACCGTAGCAGCCACTTGCATAGACGCGTTGCATCAAACATCCATTCAAAATAGTAGCGCCAACGATGAGCGAAACGATAGTGTGAAGTTGTTGCTTATTTTAAGGTTGCTAAGGGGTTATCCTCCGCCTTTCATGTTTTCCCACGCTTCTATGCCGGCTCTGATTGCTGTAGCGGAGCGATGCAACCATTCCCTCTCTTCATCGGCGAGTTCGAGCTCTATGATCTCAGCAACACCATTTCGGCATAGCCTTACTGGCACACCGATGAAAACTCCGCTTATTCCGTATTCACCATCAAGCCATGCCGATGCCGGTAGAACCTTGTGCTCGTCACCAGCTATTGCCTTCACCATGATTGCAACGGCAGCTCCGGGGGCAATGGCGGCGCTGCCTGTCTTCAGCAATCTGACAATTTCGCCGCCTGCTTCTCTCGTCCTTTCAACGATGCGTTGCAAGCTGCCTTCGTCAAGCAATTCTGTAACTGGCTTACCTAAAACAGTCGTATACCTTAACAGCGGAAGCATACAATCTCCATGCTCACCAATTACCATGCCTTGCACATCCTTAACAGGCACAGAGAGATGCGTTGAAAGCAACCACCTAAAACGAGCCGAATCAACCACACCGCCCTGTCCAATAACGCGCTCCCTTGGGAAGCCGGTCGTCCGCCACGCAACATAGCACATGACATCAACAGGGTTGGTCACAACTATAAGAATGCAATTTGGGGCATACCGAGCTACAGCTCGGCACACACTTTCAACTATGCGTCCATTCTCACATAGCAAGTCCATTCTTGTCATTCCGGGCTCCCTGCGCTTCCCGCTCGCTATCACGACAACATCGCTTCCATCAATCGCTGCAATGTCGTTTGAACCTGTCACCTTACAGTCAATATTGAGCACCGCAAGTGCATGGGATATGTCAAGTGCCTTCCCTTCGGCAAGCCCATCAACTATGTCAACGATGACTACCTCTCCAAGCCCCATTTCAGCGACCTTGTGTGCGGTTGCTGTCCCAACCAAGCCAGCACCAACAACAGCTATTTTCATCCACACTCACCCCCGCGAGTTTAGCGGTTTGCAATAAGCGCAAAATGAAGTGCCATCATGAGGAGATACACTGGCACCACATTTCATTTTCCTGAGTGCCATCATTATGTATGAAAGTGATGTTTGAGCAAGGTGTGAAACGAAGTAGATTGCAGTTCAATGGTGCATCAGCAGATGTTCCGAAAGCGCTTCAAAGGCTATTTTTGCGAGCCAAGTTGCGATCCCTTTAATACGCCATCTCATCACCTCAGATTGCTTTTCGCCCTCCCGCATTATAGCAATAAGCTCGAGCTCTTCGGATTTGATCGGCTGTCCTTGAGATGACAAAAGAACCGATGTGACAAGCTTCTGAGTCCAAATCAACCACCCTTTCATCCCACGCATTTCTTTTGTGTGTTGTTCGCTCAACGAAAGTTTGATAAGGAGCACTGTCGCTCTCCTGCGCTGCCATGGCTTTGCAACTCTTAAGTTTGCGCTTTTGGTTTTAAGCTGCTCAACCAAGCATTCATTGAGAGCCATCCTCATCATCTCCGAAAGCGCTGCATCACACCATTGAATTTGGGTGTTCAGGTCTATGGCGACCTCAATCAAGTTCTTTGGTGGTTGAATTGTGGCGCGATATTGTGGTTCTGGGAGGCGAGATGCCATCAAACGATTAATCCTTTGTGCTGCGCCGGGATGTGTTGCAAGCCATGCATCTACCATTGCAGCCTCAGATTTAGAGAGCCTTTCAAGCACACTCAAGGATGCTCTTGTGTCAAAGCCGGCTTTTGCCATCAACTTGACGGCGAGTTCGTCAGCGTTGCTCTCAAGCTCTTGAGAGTAAATGGCTCGTGCAAGATTTGCGATGGCTCTTAAGCCCTCTGCTATGAGTGTCTTATCAACGGCTGGCTCAATTTGCAGTTTGACGCCCAGAGAAATATCCGCATATGGGATATGTTTTGCGTCACCTCTGATGGCATGGGCAAGTTCGTGTGCGAGCACAAATGCCACCTCATCAACTGTATGGAGCAGTGAGAGTAGCTGCTCGGTTATGAGGACTTCGCCCGTTGGGAGTGTTATTGCATTTGCAAATGGCGCATCAATTACGAGCACTTTGCAATTTACATTTGTTTCGGAAGCCCTCAACAAGGCGTCCATTATCTTGTTCAGTTCCCAGTCACTCTCCGGTGAAAGCCCGCGAACAATTTCACGAATCGCTCTGGCTCTGTCAATCGGTTGATGCTCCAAATTTGCCATCAGATTTTTTGTCAATGCGATGCATGCTATGATGAGCATAATAGCTGGCTTTGCCCTAATGCGCATACGCCGTGTCATGGTGAATCGCCCTCGCAAAAATTGTGATGGCTATGTCAGAATTGTAGCGAAGACGCCACCTAAAACTTTATTTGAAAGAAGGGGTGATAGCAATGCACCTTGTATCCCTCTCCGAGATGACGCTCTACATGGTCAGGGGACAAAAATATGAGGTGGCGGTGTTGCCGGTTGGGTCATGTGAGCAACACGGATTTCACTTGCCATATGGCACCGATTCGTTTGAGGCGGAGCTGATAGCAAAGCGCGTTTGTGAGCGCGCTGTTGAGCTCGGTGCCAAGGTTATATTGCTCCCGACTATACCTTATGGTGTGAACAGCAATATGCTCTCCTTCCCAATGACGATACACATTCAACCGTCAACCCTGAATGCAATGATAAGTGATATCATACGCTCGCTTGAAAAGCACGGCATAAGAAAAATCGTGCTCTTCAATGGTCATGGCGGGAATGAATTTAAGCCGTTGCTGCGCGAGCTTTACGGGCATACAGGCGCTTTTGTGTGCATAGTTGAATGGTGGAAGGTGGCGAGCGACATTTACCCACAGCTTTTTAAAGAGACGGGGGAACATTCAGGCGCTGTGGAGACGAGTGTCTCCCTCGCTTTATTCCCGCATTTAGTCCACATGGAATGGGCTGCTGAAGGCAAGGTTCGAAAAAGCAGATTTGAAGCGATTGAAAACGGATGGGTTGACATAGTGCGTCCATGGGAACGCCTGACATTCACCGGTGGACAAGGAAACCCAGCCGAGGCGTCGGCGGAGAAGGGGGAGAAGGTTATTAGCGCTGTCGTTGAGAGGATAGCGAAATTTTTGGCTGAGCTTTCGGAGTCAAAAATTGACGAGCTGTTCCCATACATGTGAAGTTGCATCTACCCGCCCTTAGCAACAAGCAAAACACCAATGCATATGAGCGCAACGCCGGCAAGGCGAAGCAGTGGCGGAGTTTGATTGAATAGCAACCATGAGATGAGCACTATGATGACCTGATTGAGCGCAACAAATGGGTATGCGTATCCGATGCCGCGCTTTGAGACAACGACCACATACAGCACTGCTGAGATGGCGTATGTGAGAAGACCGCCTAAAACTCCCGGGGATAAGATGAGGCGCAGCAGCTGTGGGAATTGGCTCAGTGAGTCAACCTCTCCAATTTGTGAAGCTCCAAGCTGTATGAGCGCCTGTCCGATACCACCCAGTATGACGGCGATTAAAATCAATATGAGTGTGTTGCTCAACAATGTGCCAGTAAGCGTGCCCATCAAAAATCACCCCGCTTTGAACGATGCAAGCGCCGCAAGTGGTGCGATGATATGGGCGGGCAACAGCCCACCCGATTTTATTCTCCTTTATTCATTTATTCATTGCCCATCCTCGCTTGCAATTGGTTGGCATGCCACTTATAGACCTGCAAGCGCCATTTTGGTTAAATGATGCTATTCAACGCTTCAGCAGTTTAACGCTTGACATGCACATTATAACGCCTGTGCTCCAAGTAGTTTGGGAAGCACAGCTCAGGTTGCCATCACTTCGGTGTGAAGAGTTTGTATCATATGCACACCGGATAGACACCATGAAATCATTGCGTGCTATTATGGATAGTGATTGCGAATGGTTTTGTTTCATCAGTGCTGTGAGGAATGCAGGCTGCGAGGTGGAAAAGGGAATGAGCAAGATGGCTCGCTTCAGCATTTCAATGGATGAGGAACTGCTCAAGGCTTTTGATAGCTTGCTATTGCGCAAGGGTTATACAAACCGTTCGGAAGCGGTCCGAGACCTTGTGCGCAACAGGCTTGTGATGGACGAGTGGGAACACGCAAAGGGCGATGTTGTAGCAGCTGTCGCGGTCGTTTACGACCACCACAACCGCCTTGTAGCAAACAGGTTGATGGACTTGCAACACAGGTTCCAAAAGCTCATTACATGCACGACACATGTGCACCTTGACGAGCGCAACTGCCTTGAGGTAGTCATATTGAGGGGCAAGTCACGCGCTGTTCGTGAAGCAGCTGATAAGCTGATCAGCCTGCGCGGCGTCAAGCACGGCTCAATAATGGCTACTACAACTGGCAAGGAGTTGGTTTGATTTGTGGCGCAATGTGGGGTGTTTGAGAGCTGATGGGGGACGGCAATATAACAGCGGATTCACCCTTATAGAACTTCTTGTGGTGCTCACAATCATTGGGATATTGACGGCGCTTCTTTTCCCTGTATTCGCTCGTGCTCGGGAGAAGGCAAGGCATGCGGTTTGCACGAGCAACCTTCGCCAGTTGTATGCGGCTCTAATGATGTATGCTGATGACTACGATGGTTATTTCCCGCAAGGGCACAAGTTTGACCCGAACCGCACACCGCAATTTTACTGGTTTTGGTTCATGGACATCCAACCATATTTGCGCATGAAGGATGTGCTTCTTTGCCCAAGCGATGCAGACCCGCTTGAGTTTCAAGGCTACAGGTTCACTTACGCCCTCAATTACCAAGTCCCGGAGAGTTTTGACCCAAACAACATAATTGAGGCGCTCAACCCGCCAGGACCGCCTTTGCATGAGATTGAGAATCCATCAAACACTATCGCTATGTGCGACGCAAACAATGTATGCATACACCACATCATATGCCACACAGACCAAAGGGAGCTTGGATATAACGATACGATCTGCTCCCAATACTACTGGTTTGGACCTATGAGGGTAGAGAAGCGCCACAGTGGCGGAGCTAACTTCCTTTTCTTTGACGGGCATATAAAGTGGCTCACCAGGACACGCTACGGTCAATGGACATATCCACCTGAGGATGATTGAGCGTTGTGTATATCTTCTTCGCTGCTGCCTGCTCACCATGCTACATGCTTAAATGTTTTCGTCCCAGCGAATTTAGCTTCCCCACCGAGTTCCTCCTCAATGCGCAGCAGCTGGTTGTATTTTGCGACCCTTTCCGAACGGCATGGTGCTCCAGTCTTTATCTGCCCAACACCAGTGCCAACTGCGAAGTCGGCTATGAAGGCATCCTCTGTTTCTCCGGAGCGATGCGATATGATGCAGCTATAGCCTGCTTCCCTCGCCAGCTTTATGGTCGCCAATGTCTCCGTCACCGTCCCAATTTGGTTCAGCTTGATCAGGATAGCATTTGCAACACCGAGCTTTATGCCACGCCTCAAGCGTTTCGGGTTGGTCACGAACAAATCGTCTCCAACAAGTTGGGTGCGCTTCCCGAGCCGTTCGGTAAGCAATTGCCAACCACGCCAATCATCCTCTGCCAAGCCGTCCTCAATAGAGATGATCGGGTAATCAGCGACAAGCTGCTCATAGTAATCAACCATTCCCTTCGATGTGAGTGTCCTTCCCTCACCCCTCCAAACATATGCTTTTTGAGCGCTATCATACAATTCCGATGCTGCCACATCCAACGCAATTGCCACCTGTTCCCTTAGGCGGTATTTTGCGGTTTCAATTGCTTCAAGCAGGCAATCAAGTGCGCGGCGCGTATCGCCCAAGTTAGGTGCAAAGCCGCCTTCATCGCCGACGCCTGTAGCAAGCCCCTTCCTTTTAAGCACGCTATTCAAAGCATGGTAAATCTCAACTCCTGCCCTGAGCGCCTCACTGAAGCTGTCAAAACCGTGCGGCACTATCATGAACTCTTGAACATCAAGGTCGTTTGGAGCGTGCACACCGCCATTAATGATGTTCATCAACGGGACTGGAAGTAGTGGCTCAGCCCCAGCCAAACCAGCTATGTATCGGTATAGCGGCATGCCAAGATGACATGCTGCTGCCCTTGCTGCAGCCATTGAAACGGATAATATAGCATTTGCTCCAAGGTTGCTTTTATTCTCTGAGCCATCAAGCCGGCATAACAATTCGTCAAGCTCGCGCTGCTTTGATGCGTCCATTCCAATTACAGCCCTGCGTATCTTTGTGCGCACATTCCTAACAGCCTTAAGCACGCCCTTACCACCATATCGCTTCTTCACACCGTCTCTTAATTCAAGCGCTTCATGCTCACCGGTAGATGCACCTGATGGGACAGCAGCTCGTCCGATTGCACCAGATGCCAAGAACACATCCGTCTCAACAGTTGGGTTGCCGCGTGAGTCAATTATCTCTCTGGAACGCACATCCGATATTTGAGCCTCGCTCGCCAATTGCGTCCGCATCTCATTCACCCCCTGCTTCATTCTTTGAAGCGTTGCTCATCCTCCAAAGTCCATATTCAATGCCCTCAACGAGCGCTTTCAAACTCGCCTCAATTATGTTCGTTGAAAAGCCAAGGGTGCACCATGAACCCCTCTCATCAGCGCTTTCAATTGTGACTCTAACCTTAGCTGCAGTTCCAGCTGAGCTGTTTACAACGCGCACCTTGTAGTCAGTGAGGCGAATGCGCTTCACCTCTGGATAAAACCGCTCAAGCGCCTCTCGCAATGCTGAGTCAAGGGCGTGCACGGGACCATTTCCTTCAGCAGCAGTGTGAAATACCTTATCCCCGACACGCACCTTTATGCTCGCTTGAGCCCATATCTCACCGTTGCGCTCTTCAACGATCGTCATGAAGCTATCAACCGAGAAGGATTCTCGCCATTGCCCAAGGTAGCGCCTCATAAGGAGTTCAAGGGATGCGTCTGCACCTTCAAATTCACATCCCTCCATGCCGAGCCATTTTAGCTCGCGCAGTATGCGCCTTGTGGTTGGGGAATCCTTATCAAGCTTGATCCCGAATTCAAGAGCCTTTGCGACAACGCTTGCTGCGCCCGAAAGTTCTGAGGCAAGTATGCGCCTCTCATTCCCGACAAGCTGTGGATCAATGTGTTCGTATGCAAGTGGGCATTTTAGCATTGCGTCAACATGCATACCACCTTTATGGGCGAAAGCGCTTCTTCCAACAAACGGCTGACGGTCATTCGGGACTTGGTTTGCCACCTCAGCCACAAAGTAGGATAGGTCATGCAGCTTCTTCAAATTCTCCCGCCCGATGCAGCTTATCCCGAGCTTCAGCTCAAGTATTGGGATGACAGAGCACAGGTTGGCGTTGCCGCACCTTTCACCGTAACCGTTTATCGTGCCTTGAACTTGAGTTGCGCCATGTTGAACGGCGATTATTGAGTTAGCCACAGCGAGTTCGCTGTCATTGTGAGCATGTATTCCAAACGGACAGCTCAGCCTGTCCTTAACAGCCTCAATTGTCTGAGCAACCTCTTTTGGCATTGTTCCGCCGTTTGTATCGCACAGGATGAGCCAATCAGCACCAGCCTCTTCAGCAACGAGCAATGTCTCAAGCGCATATTCAGGGTCGTCTTTATAACCATCAAAGAAGTGCTCGGCGTCAAATATGACTTCCCTGCCGTTAAGCTTTAACCATCGCACGGTATCGGCTATCATACGCAAGTTCTCCCTCGGCGTTGTTCGCAACACCTCTTTGACATGCAATTTCCAACTTTTCCCGAATACGGCAACAGCCGGAGTCTCAACCGAGAGGAGTTCCTGCAAATTGGCATCGTCTTGTGGCTTTATGTTTGGGCGGCATGTGCTCCCGAACGCTACCAACTTCGTCTCACCAAGATTTAGCGACTTGGCTCGTTGGAAGAATTCTTTATCCTTTGGGTTTGACGCCGGATAGCCACCTTCAATGTAATGCACTCCGATGTCAACAAGCCGTTGCGTTATGCGAAGCTTGTCTTCAACAGTGAATGTAACGCCCTCACTCTGTGAGCCATCCCGCAATGTGGTGTCGTATATAAAAACCTTCACAGGTCTGTCATTGCCCATCTCATTTCACCATCCCTTGGGCTATAAGCGGAGTCAAGCCTTGCGAGAGTATTATCCATCGCTTAGCGCTGTCGGCGTATCGCATTCAATTATGCTGCAGTGAGCGGATGACAGAACAGTTGCCTTTGGAGCATCCGCTTATGTCGGTCGCTCAGCATATCTTGCTCCGATGCAAAGTGTGTAATTTGAGCCATTTGCATGGCATCATTTGAGATGGCGATTAATCACAACTGATTAGAGTTGAGTTTAATATCTGATGGCATAGTTAGGCATAAAGTGATTTGGTGGGAGGCGAAACCGATGCGCATATTTCGCAGCCAACAGAGAGAACTTAAACGCCCTGACGAAGCATCCATTGTTGTGGACAGCCAGCAATTGCCCCAGAGTCAACCGGGAAGCCAAACGGCCGTTCGCCAAAAGCCGACAAGGTCGTTGCTTTTCCCTGACGAAGAGAAAGAGATGCCGGAAGATCCGCAGCCCATAGCTGGCAGAGCCAAGCTGACGAAGGAGGAAAGGAGTCTTATCTCACAATTGCGCAATGAAATACATGAGCGTGTGATAGTTGAAATGGACAGGCGCGGCGTCGGAGTTAACTCGTCCACAAGTCGTGAGAGGGTGAAGGAGTTTGTCGAGGCAGCACTGCATGAGCTGCTCAGGGAGGAAGCAATACCGTTATCAAGCCGCTTGAGAAGTGAGCTTATCCAAGATGTCATTGATGAAATACTCGGTTACGGACCAATACAACCTCTGCTTGATGATCCGACGATAACAGAGGTCATGGTTAACCATCCCAAGGCTGTATTTTACGAGCGCGGTGGGAGGATATACCGCTCCGACAGAACTTTTGATGACGAGGCACATGTTATGCGCATCATTGACAGGATAGTCTCACCGCTTGGGCGACAGGTTAACGAGCGTCAACCGATGGTTGATGCTCGCCTTCCAGATGGCTCTCGAGTTAACATCGTTATACCGCCACTTGCTGTCAAAGGTCCGTGTATAACGGTTAGGAAGTTCTCAAAGAAACCGCTCACGATTGGTGACTTGATTAACTTTGGGACGCTAACGGAAGAGATGGCTATGTTCCTTGAGGCGTGCGTTAGAGCCCGCCTTAACATAATCGTCTCTGGAGGGACTGGAAGCGGTAAGACAACGACATTGAATGTTTTATCGCACTTCATACCGCCACATGAGCGCATCGTCACCATTGAGGATGCGGCAGAGTTACAACTTGACCATGAGGACTTGGTAACACTTGAGGCTCGCCCACCGAACATTGAGGGTGTCGGGGAGGTAACAATTAGGGACTTGGTTAGGAATGCCCTCAGGATGCGCCCTGACAGGATAGTCGTTGGTGAGGTGCGAGGTCCTGAGGCTTTAGATATGCTTCAAGCTATGAACACAGGTCACGATGGTTCATTGAGCACGCTGCATAGCAACTCGCCACGAGATACGATCTCAAGGCTTGAGACGATGGTGCTAATGGCTGGAATGGACTTGCCTATGAGGGCTATCGCAAAGCAAATAGCTTCAGCAATTGACATCATAGTTCATCAGGCAAGGCTGTCAGATGGCAGCCGAAAGATAACGCACATAACAGAGGTCCAGGGTATAGAGGGTGAGACGATCATCTTGCAAGACATCTTCCTTTTCCGTCAGCTTGGCATTGACGAAAACGGCAAAGTGATCGGTTATCACGAGCCGCAAGGGATAAGACCGTTGTGCATGGAGCGAATCAAAGTAGCTGGTATAAAGTTGCCCGACGATTTATTCCAACCAAAAGCACCTCAACATCTCACATTTGCTGGAAGACGCTGGTGATAATGATGGGAGGTAATGGAAGCCTATGCCATTGCTACTTCTTATATGCGGTGCAATCGTATTTGTGCTCGCATTAGCTTATGCGATTTGGCTTAGCCGCAAGCCGAGGGAACTTGAAGAGAGATTTGAGAGGCTTGTTGAGGGCGAGGGAGCAACCGACATCGTTGAAGTTGAAGGTGTTAAGGGTGTTCGCCCAGCTGTGCGCTTCCCGCTTCAACGGTTGTCGCAAATGCTTTCCAAGTTTGGATGGGCTAAGCGTTACGAGCTTAAATTGATAGCCGCTGGGATACCGCTTCGTGGTGGCGAGTTCGCATCCATAGTCATCGTTAGCCTAATCATGCTCGCCACAATTTCATGGTTGGTTTCAAAGAACCCACTTGTTGCACTCGGGGCTGCATTAGTTGGTTGGTGGCTGCCGCATGCCTACCTCAATTGGCGCTATGTATCAAGGAGGACTTTGCTTGAGAATCAACTTGCGGATGCGTTGACAGTGATGTCAGCAGCCATCGGTGCTGGCTTTGGCTTCATTCAATCAATGAGGTTAGCTGCCGAGCAACTTCCGCCGCCGATTTCTGACGAGCTTGAGAGGGTTGTGCGCCTTTCAAGCATGGGCATGCCAACAGAGCAAGCGTTGCAGCAACTTGCCCTGCGCGTCCAAAGCTACGACTACGATATGACCGTGACGGCAATGGTGATTCAGCTTCGCAGGGGCGGCAATTTAACTCGCCTGCTGAACACAATTGCCGAAACTATAAGGCAGAGAATAGACTTGCGAGGCGAAATATCAGCGGCAACAGCGCAGGCAAGGCTAAGCGGATGGGTTCTTATAGCACTTCCAATAGTTGTTGGAGGGATAGCCTCAATCCTCAACTGGGACTATATGCAGCGTCTCTTTATGACACCTCAAGGTCAAACACTTTTGAAACTCGTCATCGGATGGCAGCTGCTCGGCATCATTTGGATAAGGCAGTTGTTAAAGCTGGAGCTGTGAGGGGGTAGCGATGATATACATTCTCGCTGCCGGTTGGATGATCGCAGTTGTGGTGCTAATGCTTGGCGTTGCAAATACAATAGCTATGAGGCGTATACAAGAGCGCTTTGAAGAGTTGACTCGCCCTTTGAGCGAAATTGAGGAATTGCCGCTTACCGAGGAGCTTGAAAAGCCATTTCTTGAACGAGTCATGAAACCATTCATTGAACGGCTTGGGTATGCAATGCGCCTTCCAAGCGAAGTTGCAAAGCAGATTGATGCCTTGCTTGATATGGCTGGAAGACCTTGGGGTATGAACGCCGTTCATTTTATCGGGTTGAGATTGCTTTGCGGCATGATCGGTGTTGGTGTCGCTATCCCCACTTTCGTTGTGGTTGCGAGCATTCTTGGGCGCCCGCAGTTAGCCCTTCTGGCTTCAGCTCCATTGCCCATAATTGGCTTCCTAATACCAGTGTTCATTCTGCGCAGGTATGCAAAGAGGCGTGTGGCAAAGATAAAGCGTGAGCTGCCCGATGTGATTGACCTTATAGTCCTGTCGCTTGAAGCCGGCGTTGGGTTTGATAGCGCCATCGCGGAGGTCACAAGACGATTTAGAGGTCCCCTTGCATACGAACTTTCAAGAGTGCTCGCAGAAACATCTCATGGCAGGATGCGTTCTGAGGCATTGAGGGCTATGGCGAAAAGGTTGCGCCTTGAGGACATCTCCTTGCTCGTTGCTGCCGTTTATCAGGCTGAGACGCTCGGGACAAGCCTGAGTGAAGCATTGCGCTCACTCGCTACACAATTGAGGCAACGCAGGTTAAGGATGCTTCGCGAGCAGGCGGCAAAGTTACCCGTAAAACTCCTCTTTCCACTTGTGCTGTGCATCTTCCCGGCATTGCTTGCAGTGCTTCTTGGACCAGCTGCAATATTGTTCATTGAAGTTATGGGTGGCGGTAGGTGAAAAAGTTTACAACATTTTCAAAAATGACTTCACTGCAAAGAGGTCATCAAAAGATGGTTTGCCATCGGATATATGGCTTCTAAAGCGACTCATCACCAAATGTGCGATGTTATCGTTTCATTTGCATTTTTCATTTCGCACTCACTTTTACGGCGCTACGCTTCGCTCCGTGCCTTACTACGAGCCAACGAACTTTTGAGTAAGGACGAGTTTGGCTCTCTTTGTTTTCGTCATAACGGTTGTCTAAAGCCAATGGCATAGTAACCGAGCAAGAAGTTAAAGCTGGCTGCTCCCCAAATTTTTGGCAATTTCTTCCCAGATAATGGCGAATTTTAATCGGCTTTATCCGGGAGTTTTTAAGGCAAAAGGGCGATTTTGTTTGGGGCTAAACTCCCTCCAGAGTTCGTTTATAATTCACGCCGTTTTAATGGCTCCTTTTCCGTTTTTGTTGGACTATTATCCTTTCAGAAAAAGCATTACCAATTGTGCAACTCCTGTAAGCATTGACAAACTTTTGAGTGAAGAGCGAAAATGTTTGCAGTGAGGCACGGAACGGATTGGAGTGCCGTTGAAAGCGTAACATAGGGCAAGGGACACGGACGTAGGACGAGTAAAAACACCATATTGCTATTGCTTTGTGATTAACTACGAACCACTTTAACGGATGAGGTTGGTTTCTCGTATAGCGTGGACTCATAGGCGAAATTCGTTTCTCAGTTTGGCTTGAGCCCCATCTTTTCGGTGAGAAAAATTGTTAGGACGACAAGCCTGTTGGGGAGTTGAAAATCTCCAATGGCATGCAAAGGCTTGCATTGGCGTTAATCAGGAAAGCATCATAATTCAAGAAGGGTTGTCTAACGCTATGAATCATTTGCGTTTATGAGGTGATTTAGCGATGAAGCAACCATTCAATGAATGTGCTGGCTTTAAGGGTGCTTCTTCAAGGAGGGCTTTCTTGACCTCAGTTGGCGCTATAACTATCGCTGCGACAGCAGCTATCGGTGAAGATGAGGAGATCAAACATTGGTCTAAGGAGCCAGCAAAGGAACAACTCCCAGTAATCAATCTCGGCGATTACAAGGTCACAAGGCTTATAGCAGGTTACAACCCAATAGGCGGGCACTCACACTCAACATGGCACATGTCCGTGCACATGCGAGAATGGTTCACAGCAGAAAGAACTGCCGAGTTTCTAATTCACTGCGAGCGCCAAGGCATTAACACATGGCAGTTTGATTACACCGATAAGACAGTTAAGGCAATTCGGATTGCCAGGGAACGAGGCTGTCAGATACAGCTTATATGCTTGCATGCGGAGCGTCCGACGGATGTTTCATTGAAAGAAGTAATGAAGCTAAATCCGATAGCCATAGCCCATCATGGTGGCGTAACTGACTCACTTTTCAGGGCTGGTAAAGCGCAGCAGGTGCATGACTTTGTGAAAAAGGTTCATGACCATGGGGCGCTTGCAGGGGTGTCAGCTCACAATCCGGAGGTAATTAAACGCATTATGGATGAAGGTTGGGAGAATGACTTTTTCATGTGTTGCTTCTACTATGTCACTCGTCCAAGGGAAGAGATGTTAAAGCAACTCGGCAAAGTTCCAGTTGATGAGCCATTCTTTGAATCCGACCCAGAAGAGATGACAGCAGTGATGAGAAGTGTGAATAAGCCGTGTCTTGGGTTCAAGATACTGGCAGCTGGAAGAAAGTGTTGGTCAAGGAGGCAGGTTGAAGATGCATTCAGATATGCATTTGGAAAGATAAAGAGAACGGATGCGGTAATTGTAGGCATGTATCCAAGGTTTTCAGATGAGGTGAGCGAGAACGCAAGCTATACAAGAAAATATGGCAAGGTGTGATTTAATGTGCCAGCAGTGCGCTATCGTATGGTTATAGTGGGCATGTTAATTCTTTGCGGTGGATTCATTGCTGCGTTCAGCGAGAAAAAACAAGCGAAGTTCAAATTTATCTTCCCACAGGATCGCACCATCATATTGGAGCGCGAAGTGAATCTCATTTGCGTGCTTGAGCAGGATAATGTGCCTATGCAGTTCAATCTGCCCAAATTGTTCGTCAACAACTCCGAAAAACATTGGGATAAAAGTTTTAAGCTGCCAGTCCTTGTAGCCCGGATTAAGCTCCAACTTGGACTAAACAAAATTAAGGTTGGCGATGCTACTTTGTCGGTTTATGTCAAAGACGGTAGCACAAAGAAATTCCCAGAGGGATGGAAAGAGTTGCGTTATCATCCGCAAACAGTGAAGGGGCAGTATGGTTGTGCATCATGTCACAAAACTGATGTGCAGTATGGTAATGCAGCCCTTGGTGAACCGCCAATCCCTGCAGCATGCGATAAATGTCATAGCGAACTTGAGTTTGAATTGAAGCATCACCATCCAAAACAGCCTATAGAACAATGCACAATGTGCCACTCCATCCATTCTGCTAACATTAAAGGCTTGCTCAAAGAACCATCAAAGCAGTTATGTGCCCAATGCCATGATTGAATTCGTGCAAGGGCTAAAAATTCAAGAGCTTGTAAAGAACCATTAATCGGCATGCAGCCAAGTATCCACCGAAGTTAGTAGAAAAGGAGTCGCTTAATTTTCCCTACCTCAATAGTTGCGGCAGTGACCCTTACGGGTAGCGATAAATCTCGATGCTCTTTACTACAAACTTTGTCGGTTAGGTTCGTAGTTAGCCACGAAGCGATAGCGTAGTGGCGTCAAAAATCTGTTTAAGTTCGTAGTTAGCCACGAAGCAAAGTGGCGTTAGTTGATGCGAAGTGCGAGCTGCAGTTTTACTTGCACATTGAACTTATCACTCACACTCATTTTGATGGCACTTCGCTTTGCTTCTTGCCTTATTACGAACCAACAGGAGGACGATGCTCCTGCCGAGCCAAAATTTTTCTTTAGCCATTGGTTGATGACGAAGCAAATGAGCGCCAAATTCATTCGGCGAAGATTTTCTACGAACCAACGGGAGAGCGATGCTATTGCCGAGCCAAAATTTTCTGCCGAAAAATTAAAACGGAAAATCGGCAAGCCGGTAGGCTTGCCCTCCGAAGTGAGAAAAAGATCGTGACGGAAAAATCGCGACGGAAAAACCGTGACGGAAAAATCGGAGGGCGAGGCTACTGCCGAGCCGAAAAGAATTTTCTTCGCCGTCTAAAGAGGGCGCTAAGAAATTCGTCAGCTACTGTGGGCTAAAGCCCATAGCATGGTTTTGGAAAAGCATTCACCATTGGATTAGTTAAAAGGGGGGATGGCAATGCCCAGGTTGGCAGCTATCGCAGTTGCAACGATATTAACGGGTGCGATGACAATGGCGCAGAATGTTGAGACGCTAAAGGTTGGCGATGCAACAATACGCATCGTCCGTGACAAATTCGGCGTCCCACATATTTACGCCCCAAGCCTCTATGGCGTCTTTTACGGCAGTGGTTACGCCCAGGCTCAAGACCGATTGGCGCAAATGGAACTTTACCGACGAACGGCAAAGGGCGAGTTAGCAGAAATAATGGGTGAGAGCGCTTTGGAACAAGACAAGCAAAGACGAACTTTAGGTTACACTGAAGTGGAGCGGTGGGAACAGTTCGCATCGCTCACTTCGGAGGAGCAGCTCGTTTTGAAAGCCTTTGCCGACGGCGTGAATGCAATCATTGCTCAAGTCAATGCGGGCAAAAGACCGATGCCACAACGGCTAAAAGACTTGGGCTTGACAAAGTTGCGACCTTGGAAAGTCACCGACACAACCGCTATTGCTCACATGATGGCAGAACGATTCGGCAGTTCGGGTGGCGAAGAGCTGAGGATGATTCAACTTCGGCTTTACTTGCAACTTCGCTTTGGAGCACGAGCAATGAGCGTGCTTGACGATTTGGCTTGGCAAAATGATCCGACATCGCCGACGACGATAATGGGTGACACGGGACATGGCGCACGGGGTAAAAGAGTTGGACTGCAGAAGCAACAGAGCGAAGCGCCTGTCCCTTGCTCATCGTCCTTTGCTGCGCTGATAAATGCCATCCGTGTTGCTGAGGAGTGGGACAGTATTGAATGGTGCAAACGGCTCGGTTTGTTCACACGCTTTGGAAGTTACGCGATGATTATTGCGCCACAAAAGTCGGCGACGGGCAAAGCATTGTTGGTTGGCGGACCGCAAATGGCAACAGGGACTCCATCCATCGTCTGCGAGATTGCTCTTTACTGCCCCAAGTTTGAAGTTCGTGGCATGACCTTTGCGGGCATACCAATCGTGCTTATCGGCATGAATCGCCACTTGGCTTGGACAACGACCAGTGGTGCTGGCGATAATGTTGATATCTTCGCTGAGCGCCTGAGCAAGGAAAGCAAGTATCGCTACTTGTATCGTGGTGAATGGCTTCCGATGGAGCGGCGAGTGGAGCTAATTTTTGTCAAAGGAAAGGATGAACCTGTGCAGGTTGAAGTTTGCCGGACAGTTCACGGAGTAGTGCTCAGTTGGGATGAAAAGTCTGGTCTCGCTTATGTGAGGGCGAAAGCATATCAAGGCAAGGAATTGGATGCGGCACGAGCAATCTACGCCTTCCACAAAGCAAAGAACATTCATGAGTTCGCCGAAGCTTGCCGACACATAGCCACCAGCCATAACTTTTTCGTTGCGACAAAAGATGGTGACATCGGTTTTTGGTTCTGCGGTCGCTACCCAATTCGTGCTGAAAGTGTTGACCCTCGCTTCCCGGCTCCGGGCACCGGTGAATTTGACTGGAAAGGATTTGTGCCTTTTGGGGAGTTGCCACAGCAAATCAACCCGCCGCAAGGCTTTTTCGCCAACTGGAACAACAAACCGGCATCTTGGTGGGACAACGGTGATCTGCCAAGATGGGGTGCAATTCACCATGTCAAACGAATCATTGACCTGTTGCAAAGCAAGCCAAAAATCACACCGGAGGATTTGCGCAGGTTCGTAATTGACATTGAGGGTTATGACATCCGAGCGGACTTTTTCAAGCCTTTGCTTTTGAGAGCAATTAAACGCACTGCAGCTGATGACACAGAATCGCAAACGGTTGCTGACTTGCTTACCCGCTGGGACAATCAGCGTAGCGAAGGAAGCATTGCTGCGACAGTGTTTGATGTCTGGTTTGAAGCACTGCGAGACACTGTCTTCGCTGACGACTTAGGTGACTTTGGCGATAAAGGCTTGTTCCGCATGGCTATACAGCCGAGCCTGCTCTGGTATGCACTTGCGGATAGCCCACCAAGAAAGCTGTCACGAGATTACTTGAACGGTGAAAGCAAAGATGTGGTGATGGTGAAGGCTTTAAAAGTTGCATTGGAGCGGTTGCGCAAAGAGCGTGGCGAAACTGCAAATTGGGGCTTCCGCAAACCGCTGTGGCGATTTGACCCATTGCCGCCAATACCAGGTCCAAACCGAGGCGCTTACATCCAAATCGTAGAAGTGTCAAGCCCACCAAAGGGTTTCAATGTCTTGCCACCAGGTCAAAGCGAAGACCCTAAGTCGCCAAATTACGCTGACCAGCACTCACTGGCACTCCACTGGCGATTTAAGGAGATGAAACTCGCCATTCAAAGCAAGTGATGAACATGCTGGCAGCTTAGCTACGGCGTGTTAGGGAACATCATGGATGAGCTAAGCAATATGCTCTCGCAAAAGCAGTCATCTGGGTGCACTTGGTGGACATCCTTCCCCCATTTACGCTACTGGATTTAGCTCACAGCCAAAGCCACTGCCATGAGTTACTATAAGCCAACAGCTTTTTGGGAATAGTGTTTTACAGGCAGTGTGCTGATACCACAGCAGTTCATGAAATCATGCCTTAGCTGTGGCTGGCTTTAAACCCTCCCCCTCAATCTTGAGCACATATGCATGCTCGCATGGCTTTTGCTGTGGCGCTTCAACGAGTAAGCCCTCTTCAGTCTGTGTCCAATTCAACTTGCCTTTGTGCCCAAGCAATTCCACATGCTCAATTCGGTTGCCGTTCGGGATGCGTGCCAATGAACGAATTAGCCACTTGCCGTCCTCTGCCCAACCGAGTGCTATGGCATATAGCGTCTTACCCTTGACTGTGAATCTAAAGTCCTTCGCTGTGAAAGTTCCCTCACCAATGTCTTTCACCAACCTGTATTGTGGTCCCTCGCCAAAGTCAAGCCAAGGGCGTGTGCCATAGATTGCCTCACCATTAATTTGCATCCACTTGCCTATGCTCTCAAGTGCTTGCATTACTTCTTCATCAATCGTCCCATCACCTTTGCCCGGCACATTAAGGAGCATGTTGCCGTTCTTGCTGACAACATCAACGAGTGTGTGGACGATTTGTCCCGCTGTCTTGTAGCGGTCATTCCTTCGGTAGTGCCAATCGCCAATGCTTGTATCAATCTGCCATGGATATGGCTCAATCCTTTCGGCACGACCACGCTCAATATCCCAAACGAGAGCTTTACGCAACTCCAGTGGCAAGCCTTTTGTCGTCATGACCGCTTCGTTCCTGCCATGCCATAGTATGCTTGAGTTATAAAAGTGAGCAGCAACGCGAAGCCCAATCTCTGGTGAGATATTGTTCAAGGGTAAAATGCTATCATCAAAGTAAAGCAAGTCCAAACGATACTTGTCTATCAAGTCCCTTATACGCATGTAGAAGTTGAGCAGATACTCATCATCTGGCGGCTCACCGGGCTTGTGCGTGCGACAGTAAAGCTTTTGCGGGTCAAGCCCATCCCACCATTGCCCTTTGCCATCCTCTTTCGTCAGGTTGCCATCATATGGGATGCCAGCAAGTGGACCTTCTTTATCGCTGCCATGAGCAACTTCAAACCACCACCATGCTCTCGCTGTGTGCACAGATGCACCGAAGCGCAAGCCACGCTCACGAGCCACCTTTGCCCAAATGCCAACGACATCCATCTTTGGTCCGACGCGCACAGAATTCCACTCGTGGTATGTTGAGTCCCAACAGTCAAAGTTGCAGTGATGGTTTGCGAGCGCAACAAAATACTTTGCGCCAGCGCGAACAAACAAGTCCATCAACCCTCCAGGATCCCACTTCTCAAGCGTCCACAAACGACAAATGTCCTTGTAGCCGAATTTTGAAGGATGCCCATATTGCTGCACATGGTAGTTGTATTGCCGATGACCTTGGATATACATGTTCCGGGCATACCAGTCGCCTTGCTCTGGGACTTGTTGCGGACTCCAATGTGCCCATATCCCGAACTTGGCATCACGGAACCATTGCGGACATTCATAACCCTTGGTGAGCGACTCCCAGGATGGAAAGAACGGACCCTCTTGATAACTCATCTTCCCAATCACCTCCTTAAGCGAACGGCGTGCTTCGCCACCACTACCAAGGTTGTGCAGGAGGAATCCAAACAACAACGCATCACCAGCTGACACTAAGAACTGACGCCTGTTTTGCAATTTCATGTCCATCACCTCAAAACCAGATTTTGCCAACGTATGAAGTTTGTCCCGCTCAAAGGCTTCTTGTAGAAAGAGCACAAAGCAAATCCCACACAAATTTTTTAACAGCATTGCCCATAAAGGGAGATGCTACCATGAATCAGCGACTGGCAACACTCTTTACTTCAAAGTTTGTTGGTGCTTTACTCCATTCCACTGGCTTTAGCCATTGGTTGATGGCAAAGCAAATGAGCGCCAAATTCATTCGGCGAAAATTTTCTATGAACCAACGGGAGAGCGATGCTACTGCCGAGCCAAAATTTTCTGCCGAAAAATTAAAACGGAAAATCGGCAAGCCGGTAGGCTTGCCCTCCGAAATGAGAAAAAGATCGTGACGGAAAAATCGGAGGGCGAGGCTACTGCCGAGCCGAAAAGAATTTTCTTCGCCGTCTAAAGAGGGCGCTAAGAAATTCGTCAGCTACTGTGGGCTAAAGCCCATAGCATGGCTGGGAAAAACGGTCACCAACGACACTTGTAGTAAAAAGCGACTGGCAAATTGAGCATGCTCTTTACTGCAAAGTTTGTCGGTTGCATTTGCGAGCCAAATGGCACTCAATTGCCAAAATTTGGTTTTTACGGCATCTGTGGCGAGGCTGCTTTACCCCTCAAAGAACGCTGGCTAAATCACGCCGCATGTTCTGGGAGGAATTATCCGCAAACAGCATTTTCAATGAGGAGCGGCTGACAAAATAGAGGTTGGCAAACCCTGTAGATGATAAATTGACATCTGAACGGGTTGTAGCGTTGGGGCTTGTCCGAAAGGATGTTTTTCAAGATCCTCGCCGCGAATGATGAAGTTACCAACGAGTTTAACTCTGTTAAGTGGTCGCATTCCTTCTGAATGTTTGCAAGCGTGCCCGTTTCATCATACGGGGTGGAGATGCTGTGTCATATTCTCGTATTGGTGACTGGCGAATTGATGATGGGCAAACTCTGCGACCGACAAATTGGCAACCGAACGAAATGTCAGTGCTACCACAGTGTGAGGAGTGATTGAAGGCGAGCAACTCACAATAGCAAGTCAAGACCGCAACTTAAATTGTGATGCTGTCACCTATCCTTGCGATTTTGACAGGGCACAAAAAGAGCGTTATAAGGTGTCGTTGAACACATGAGCAAAAGGGGTGATTTAAAATGGGTGAGCACCTCGTTGACCGCCGCCAATTTATCAAAGCAACTGTTGGTGCAGGTGTATCGCTAAGCGTGATCAGTTCACGACCTGGAGCAGTTGAGCAAGCAGGCGCATCAAAGATACTTAACTACAACCCAGACATGGAGTATAGGCGATGTGGCAAAACTGGTTGGATGGTCTCAGCTGTATGTTTGGGTGGGCACTGGAAGCGTGTGCATCTCATCATCGGTGGTGAACCGATGGGTGGTTGGTATGGCAACATAGACAGACCTGAGTTCCAAAAGAACCGATACAATGTAGTTACAAGATGCATTGAGAGAGGCATCAACTACATTGACGCATGTTCAACAGATGAAGTGATCGCGTATGCGCGCGCTCTTAAAGGGCGGCGAGAGAGCATGTATCTTGGTTGCTCATGGTATGAGAAGGAAGCGCGCTCTCCAGAGTATAGGACGGCGAAAGCTCTCCTTAAAACACTTGATGAGGGGATGAAGCAAGCTGGCTTGGACTATGTTGACTTGTGGCGCATAACATGTCTCATAGATGGGCATCAAGGTCCGGATGGCAAATGGGTTTATCCACATACGGAAGCTGAGTCTGAAGAGATTGCAAAAGCGCTTGACATAGCTAAGAAGTCAGGGAAGGTTAGAGCGGGTGGCATCTCAACTCACGATCGTCCTTGGGCTGAATACATGATGCGCACATTTAGAGACCAAATTGATGTTGTTGTGCTACCATACACAGCCATGACAAAAGCGGTCCCAAAGGGCAGCTTCTTTGATACCATACGCGAATGTGATTGTGGTTTCTTCGGCATCAAGCCGTTTGCTGACGCGACTATCTTCAAAGGAGATGGCTCCCCCGGCAACCCGCACTACGAGGAAGACAACCGCATAGCGAGGTTAGCTATTCGTTATATCCTCTGCAACCCTGTGATAACAGCACCCATTCCTGGGCTTATCTCGGTTGAGCAGGTGGACAATGTCGCTCTTGCTGTTAAGGAACGAAAGGAACTTGACCTCCCAAAGAATGAATTGCCACCGCAAGAGAAGGCGGAGCTTGAAAGTGCCCTTGTAAGGATGTGGGCTAAGCTGCCACAAGAATATGAGTGGCTCAGAAGGTGGGAGTGGGTGTAAGTGAGTGAAGCGCTTCACATTTAGCTCTGTTGAATGTTCGCAAGCCTTTTGAAGGTTCGTAAGCATTCCTGTTTCATCATGAAGGGAAGGGACGCTATTTCACATTCTCGTATAACGCAATCATCTGTAACTGCGATTGATTGAGGGTGGTTTGGATGGACGGGAAAATGGCACTATGGGATTATGCCATCGTGGGACTATATTTTGCATTTGCGCTCGGTGTGGGTGGCGCATTGGCAAGGCGTGCTGCGCAGAGCATCGCACAATATTTTGCAGCCGGCAGAGAATTGCCTTGGTGGCTTGCTGGCACAAGCATGGTCGCAACGACATTCGCCTCTGACACGCCATTGGCAGTCACTGGCTTCATAAGAAAGCAAGGCATAGTTGGGAATTGGTTTTGGTGGAACGCGGCAATAGCCAACATGCTTAGCACATTTCTGTTTGCGCCACTTTGGAGGCGCAGCGGGGCACTCACTGATTTGGAGTTCATAGCGATGAGATACAGTGGCACACCAGCCAATATTCTTCGCGGGTTTAGGGTGCTTTACACATCGTTAATTGCAAACTCAATTGTGATGGGCTGGGTAATACATGCCATGGTTAAGATTGTCCGAACAACATTCGGCTGGGAGCCTATTACGGCGCTTGCCATCTTAATCTCCGTAGCTTTCGCATACACTATCACTGCTGGCTTGTGGGGTGTTGTGCTCACTGACTTCCTTCAATTTGCGCTCGCTATGACAGGAGCAATATGGTTGGCATTTGCCTCACTTGAGGTAATTGGTGGTGGGGCTAACTTAGTGAGTCAATTAAAGGATGCCGGGCTTGCAAAGCGCCTGCTGTTTTTACCATCCTGCGAAGAACGCCATCTTTGGATTGCCTTCCTCACATACATTCTCGTGCAATGGTGGGCAGTTGGGCGCCCGGATGGAGAGGGCTATATTGCGCAACGCATGCTTGCCACAAAGGACGAGCGCAATGCGGTCTTATCCGTGCTTTGGTTCTCATTTGCACACTATGTTTTAAGACCTTGGTGGTGGATAGTTGTTGCGCTCGCATCGTTGCTGCTCATGCCAAATATGCCAAAAGAAGTGGGAGATGAAGGTGCATATCCGGCAATGATGATAAAGCTCCTTCCAACAGGCGCACTCGGAATTATGGTTGCTGCAATGCTCGCCGCATTCATGAGCACTATGGACACACATATGAACTGGGCTGCAAGCTATCTCGTCAACGACTTTTATAAGCCGTTCATAAAGTCGGACGCTGACGAAAAGCACTATGTCTTAATTGGACGGCTCGCTACAGCATTCATACTCGCACTTGGTGTGGGCGCATCATTGGCTACGCAGCAAATAAGCACGGCTTGGATGTTGCTTGCAGGATTGAATGCCGGCATCGGTCTTGTTTCAATGCTGCGTTGGCTTTGGTGGCGCATCAACGCGTGGAGCGAGATAAGCGCAATGGCAACCGCTCTCATCGTGAACAGCATCATTTACATACTCGGTTGGTGTAAGTTAGCCCCGTTTGACTTCTTCATTACCGACCTCGGCTTTCCATACCGGCTTATAATCATAATCGTCTGTGTGCAAGTTGCTTGGGTGGCAGTGACATTGCTCACGAAACCAGAGCCTATGGAGAAGCTCGTCTCATTCTATCGCAAAGTTCGCCCACCAGGTTGGTGGCGCACTGTGTCTGAAGCGGCATCGTTGCCGCCCAGACCAATAGAATGGTATTGGGTGCTAGGATGGGTTGGAGGAGTTATGCTCATCTACGGTGGATTGATAGCTTTAGGCGGGCTATTACTTTCCCAGCTCAAGTGGCTTTTAATTGGGGCAGTTCCCACTGCAATTGGATGTGTAGCTGTTGCAAGAGCATTGCGCCGATGCCTTTCCTCGCACGAGTAAGTGAGATCGTTTTCAAAGGACAAATTTAGCATTCCAGTTCATCAGGTAGGCATCCAACTTATCTGGAATTTAATCCTCTCATGATGCAGACAGCGGTGTTATAGGCATTTTAGCGAAAGCCTTCACAGCAATATGCTCGTGTTACATTGGCTTTGAAATAGTGTAATACCATTCCAAGAAACTGAAGTAGCATTACCTCCGTTTGAACCGAGAGACAATGAAAACCCTCGCAATGTAGCATCGTTGCTTGTTGGCGATGAAGTTTAAATGGCTGTAATGAGCAAGTCCCAGCTGCTACATAGGATAAATGTTGCCTTGACTTTTGAAAACGGCGTAAGCTCTCAAAACTGGCATTGTGGCGAAACGCTTCCCAAAGGTGAACTAAATTGATCACCAACACAAGGTAGGTGGCTTTATGTGCGCCAATGGAAATACCCTCACGCTTTGCAGCCGGTGAAACTTTCGGCAATCGTAACGGTGTATGTTATAGCCGTGTGGGCTTTGATTGGTGTAACTATGAGATATCATATTGGCGCTGCTAAGGGTTTACCACCACTGGAAGTCAAGCCGGATGCACCGCGCTTGGAAGAGGCTAAAAAGAGCGTTGAGGAATTGCCGAAGGTGAATGCACCATGCTATGTGTGCCACTTGAACTATGCTCAAGAGGAGCTATCGCTAATTCACGCAAAGGCGAATGTGGGTTGCATGTCCTGTCATGGCAAATCAGAAGCTCATAGGGGTGATGAATTTAACAAGACGCCACCGGATGTTATGTTCGCAAAGGATGCTATAAACAGTTTCTGTGCTACCTGCCATAAAAGGCATGATGCCCCGGCTCAATCTGTCATCCTGAGGTGGTTTGAGAAATCATACGGGACAAAGCCGGAAACGCTTGTATGCACTGATTGCCACGGTGAGCATCGCCTAAGCAGGCGCAGGGTTTTATGGGAAAAGCGCACAGGGAAGTTGCTTCCCTCACCGGGCGCTGTGGCGAAACCCAAAGAAACAGTGAACGCCCTCATCGTCACCGGAGTTGACCATCCAGCACACAACTGGCGTGAGACAACACCAGCACTTGTTAAGCTGCTTGAGGCTGACAAGCGCATTTCAGTTCGTGTCATTGAAGACCCACACATGCTTGATTCGCAAGCATTGCATCGTTACGATGTCATCATCTTGCACTTCATGAATTGGGAGACGACATCACCGGGTTGGCTTGCCCGTGAGAACATAAAGCAATTTGTCGGTGGCGGTAAAGGGTTGGTCGTGCTTCACTTTGCATGTGGTGCATGGCAGGATTGGGAAGAGTTTGTTCAACTTGCCGGGCGAATTTGGGATCCGAAGCTTCGCCCACATGACCCAAGAGGCAGATTTAAGGTTGAGATAGTTAATCCAAACCATCCGGTCACGATGGGCTTGCAATCATTTGAGACAGACGATGAGCTTTACACATGCCTTTCTGGGGAGCCACAAATTGAGGTGCTTGCGGTTGCGCGCTCAAAAGTTGATGGGCTTAGCTATCCAGTTGCTTTCGTCCACCGTTATCGTTATGGGCGTGTCTTTCACTGCACCCTTGGGCATGATGTGAAAGCTCTCTCAGCGCCAGAGATTGGCGTTCTGCTGCGAAGGGGTGTCATGTGGGCGGGAGGACACCTTCCAGCAGAAAGGCATAACAGGTGATGTGGTCATGCCAATCACGATACTGCTTCAAAGCAGCATCGGCAAGGTTGTTACAATGATGCATAGGGCAGCAAACATACACGCAACGGGGGGTGAAGTGTGATGTTGCGCAGTGTGCGAGATATGGATGTGACCAATAAGCGAGTGCTTGTCCGTGCTGACTTCAATGTGCCACTGAAGGGTGGGGAAGTGGCGGATGATTGGAGAATTAGGGCTACGGTCCCGACAATACAGCACTTAATTGAGCGCGGCGCAAAGGTCATATTGATGTCGCATCTTGGGAGGCCAAGAGGGAAAGTGGTTGACGAGTTGCGCCTTGATCCGGTTGCAAAGCGCCTCTCAGAACTTCTCGGGAAGCCGGTAAAAAAGCTCAACGAGTGTATCGGTAGCGATGTTGAAGCTGCAATAGCACAGATGCAGCCTGGTGATGTCATCCTGCTTGAGAATGTGCGTTTCCATGATGGAGAAGAGAAGAATGATTCTGAGTTCGCAAGGCAGCTTGCATCCCTTGCAGACCTGTATGTTAACGATGCTTTTGGTGCAGCGCATAGAGCGCACGCATCTGTGCACGCCATAACACAATTCCTGCCGAGCGCTGCCGGACTGCTCATGGAGAAAGAGGTTGAGAACCTTTCACGCTTGCTTGAGGCACCGCAGCACCCATTTGTGGCAGCCCTTGGCGGTGTAAAAGTCTCCGACAAGATAGGCGTCATTAGGAACTTGATGAAGCGCGTTGATACGCTGCTCATAGGTGGCGCAATGGCTTACACATTCTTTAGGGCACAGGGGTTGCAAACTGGGCGCTCACTTGTTGAAGAGGACAAGATTGAACTTGCAAAGCAGTTGCTTGATGAGGCTGAGCAATCCGGCGTTAAGCTGCTGTTGCCGACGGATGTAGTCGTGGCTGATAGGGACGCTGAAAATGCCACAGCTAAGGTTGTGCCAAGCGACCAAATCCCGGAGGACATGATGGGTATGGATATTGGTCCGAGCACAAGGGAGCAATATGCGGCGATGATTCGTGAAGCAGCTACGGTCTTTTGGAACGGACCAATGGGGCGATTTGAGTTTGCGATATTCTCCGAGGGCACAAAAGCAATCACGCAAGCGCTCGCCGAATGTAAGGGTGTGACCGTTGTCGGCGGCGGTGAGACAGCCGCTGCGGCAATCCAATTTGGCATAGCTGATAAGGTGACCCATGTCTCCACTGGCGGTGGTGCAGCGCTTGAATTCCTTGAGGGTAGAGAATTGCCTGGGGTTGAAGTCTTGCGAGCCTAAAGCCATCCCAAGTTCCGAGTGAGTGGTTTAAAACAACCATTGCCGTTAGTGGGGCGATGCTTGGGCTTGCAAAGGCAATAGGAAAGTCCAAATGACGCCAGAACAACTGACTTGATGGTGTCATTAAAATGCGAGATGCCATCAAGAATTGCCTCAGCATTATTGCCTCACTCGGTGCTGAGAGCCGATTCGCATGCTGCGAAGGAGCCCATGTTCATTACGCGTGCGCCGGTGATGGTGATGTCCTTGTGATGTTACATGGGTTTGGTGCGTGGGCATACGGGTGGCGAAATCAAATTGCGGCACTGAGGGACAAGTTCCGAGTAATTGCTGTTGACTTGAAGGGCTTTGGGTTATCAACTCGCTCCCTGCGCACAAGCTACTCCGTTGAGGCGCACGCAAAAGCTGTGATGTGCATTCTTGAGCGCGAAGGTATTGACAGGGCAACCGTTGTCGGCAATTCGTTTGGGGGCACTGTTGCCCTAACCATGGCACTCATGTCCCGAGAGAGGGTAAATGCGCTTATACTACTTGGAACACCCTTTAGGATTAAGCTTCCAAAGTTGCCACCCATGCTCTTCACGCCATTAATAGGACCAATGCTTGCCAAACGAAGGCTGTTCAATGAATGTGGCGTTAAAGACACGATGCGATACAACTATGCTAATCAAAGCATAATCACAGAGGAGTCGATCAAGGCATACCTTGCACCACTGCATATAAGAGGCACTGCAAATGCCTGGGTGAAGATGCTCCGTCAGATAAACGGCTTTGACATGTCGCACAGGCTACCTCAAATTGGGCAGCCGTCATTGCTCATCTGGGGCGAGTTTGATAAGACGGTGCCAGTTCCAGTTGGTGAGGAATTGTGCGGGCGTTTGCAAAACGCCTGTTTGAAGGTGCTGCGGAATGCGGGACATGCACCGCACGAGGAATGCCCCGAACTTGTGAATAAGTTAATTTGCGAATTCATTGCAACCACTTGAGGCATCATTTGGTGCACCATTTGCGTTAAGATACCGTGAGGGAAAATGCAACAGATACCTTCAACATCATCTTCAACACCATGGGAGGTTGATAAGGGATGCGCACGCTTGCCATATACGAGGATGAGAAAGCTCACAACTTCCTTCCGATGACATACATTCGCCCAGTTTACGAGTTGCGTTGTGGCGCCCTCACACTGCGTCAGAAAGCCGAGATGCGCATACCGCACGATGCTGAAGTGCTCTTCTGCCGAGGCTATCTCTGCGAGGTGATGCGTGAGCGCTACAACGCAATCGTTAACGATCTCTCACAACTAAGCGGCGACACAGTTCTGGTGAATGGTCGTGCCGTCATCTCCGCCGATGTGGCTAATAAGATTGCGGAGTTGCAAAATGGCGAGGCTTTGGTCAATCCCGATGGCGAGCTTGTGGCTGCCATTGTGGATGCTACTAAGCTCGGTTGGTTATGCAATCCGCAAATTGGTTCGGATGAATGGCGCCAGATGAACCTGCGAGAGATAACAGCAGAGGCAATTGTGCTTGATTATCTTTGGCGCATACCGGTGCTCCTTGAGGAGAGCAACGTCATCTCTGATGATATAGCATTGCTTTCGTCGCAGGCTAAGATGAGCTCACCACCGAAGGGTGTCCTCACATATGGCGATGGCATATTCATTGAAGAGGGGGCGAGAATCTATGGCGGCGTAGTCATATCAGCTGAAGATGGACCGGTGTTTATCGCCTCCGGGGCTTCAATTACGCCACCCACATTCATTCAAGGACCATCATATATCGGCACTAAGACGCATGTTGACGGCGCTAAGATACGCCCCGGAACTGTCCTTGGTCCTGTTTGCCGAATCGGTGGTGAGGTTGAAGCAACAGTCATACATGGTTACTCAAATAAGCATCACGACGGCTTCATCGGACATTCATACATCGGAGAATGGGTTAACATAGGTGCGATGACAACATGCAGTGACCTCAAGAACAATTACAGCAGCGTAAGGGTGTGGGTGAACGGTGAGGTGATTGACACTGGCGAACTCAAGATAGGTTGCTTCATAGGCGATCATAGCAAGCTCGGCATTGGCGTCATGCTAACCACTGGTGCCGTCATCGGCATAGCATGCAACATCTACGGGGCTGAAATGACACCCAAGTTCGTCCCGTCGTTTTTGTGGGGCAACTCCGAAGAGGGCTTTACAGTCCACGAACTTGATAAGGCAATAGCCACGGCAAGAAAAATGATGAGCAGAAGGAAAGTTGAGTTGACGGAAGCCGAGGAAACTCTCCTTAGGAAAGTGTTTGAGCTGACGGATTGTGAAAGGCAGAAATAAGCTGTGTCAGATTGCCTTGCGCTTTGGTTTCCGTGAGACATGCGCAATAGTTGTGAATCACTCAAGCCCGCTCAATCGGGATGGAGTGAAGGAGGGTAAAAGTTGTCGTGGTTCATTAAACCGGGCATGCCGTTTAAACAGGTGAGTGAGTTGCTAAAAAGGCATTACAAGGAGATTGAGAGCGGTGGCGGGAAGAACTTTTATCTCGTCTGTGGCGAGGAAAGTTTTTTAGTGCATCGTGTGACGAGGCGCTTGGCATCCTCATTCACATCACAGGATGAGTTCAACACTGAGCGAGTGACGATACTTGAGGGCGATGTGGCAACCGGCTCAGCGGTTTTAAAGGCGCTTGCAGCGGTGCCCTTTAATGCAATGTTCGGTGAGCGGAGTGTGGTCATAGCACGCAACCCATCTTTCATTGAAACTTCGGTCTCAGATGATGCCGGGCGCAGCAGGAGGACACGAACGCAATCATCCGAGGAGCTGCTATGCTTGATTTTGTCAATCCGACAGAGACTCCACAGCCGAACTGTCCTGATAATCGCAGTTGATGCGCCGATGAACGATAGTCATCCCGTTGTTCAAGCTGCCTTTGAATTTGGCGTTGCGATTTTCCTCAGCAGATTGAAGCAGCGCGAGTTGCTCTTCTTCGTTGAATCCATTTGCAAACGGCTTGGTGCACGCATACAGCATGACGCCATCGGTGAACTGCTTCTAAGAGTTGGTGAGGACTTATGGCAGATAAACTCCGAACTTGAAAAGCTGACATGCTATGCGGGTGAGCGACACGAGATAACGGTTGAGGATGTGCGCGATGTCGTCCCGTCATTGGCTGGCGATGTTTTCGGGCTTGTCAACTTTTTGATGGCTGGTGAAGTGAATAGAGCTCGCTCTTTGATCAGGAACATGATCGCTTCAAGAGAGCCGTTGGTTAAAGTGATATACATGCTTGCACGACAATATCGCCTGCTGATGCAAGCTCGCTGGCTTATTGATAGCGGCATTGTTACAAAAGTGCAACTTGAACTGTGGTTGCAAGATCTACAAACCCACTTGCGCAACAAGCTGACAGAGGCAATACGAATGCGTCTCCCGAAGGGCGAGCGCCTCAGTTTGCTCTCGCAGCATCCATATGCCATAAAAGTTCTGTTGGAGCAGGCTCAGTCACATACTATGGATGACATTGTTAAGGCTATCGTAATGCTGCGGGATATTGATGTCGCTCTAAAGACAGGCAGAATGAGGGAAGAGGAGGCAGCCGATTGGCTTGTCATCAGGCTATGCCAACTCTCACGCTCTAAAGGGCGTGTGAACGCGTAGCAATGCGGGGGCGCTCAGGTTGGACATGCTCGCAATCAGATACGATAGAAGACCGTTGGGTTATTTCTTTGCCCGCTTCCTTGGGAAGCGTTTCCCACAGCTCTGCATCGGCTATTTGGTGCCGGCGCGATTAGTGAGGATGCCGGAGCCGAAATTGCCCTCGCCGCATTGGGTGAAGGTGAAAACACTGCTTGCGGGTATATGTGGTTCAGACATAAGTGTGCTCACATCGCAAAGCAGCTTATATTTTTCGGCGCTCACATCATATCCATTTGTGCTCGGGCATGAAGGGGTCGGTGAAGTTGTTGAAGTTGGCAGCATGGTCCGTAAAGTGCGCGTCGGTGACAGAGTTGTGCTTGAACCGGCGTTAAGTTGCCCCGTGAGGGAGCTAAAGCCATGTTCATACTGTGAGGTCGGACTTTATGGCAATTGTGAGCGAGTGACTGAGGGCATTATATCAAAGGGTGTTCAAACTGGCTATTGCCGTGACACAGGTGGGACATGGGGCGAGTTCTTCGTAGCGCACGAGCATCAGCTGCACCTCATACCCCGTGACATTCCAGATGAGGCAGCAGTGTTAGCTGAGCCATTCGCATGCGCACTGCATGCCGTCATACGCTCTCGCCCGCAAAGAAATTACAAGGTGCTCATTATTGGGTGCGGGACTATGGGATTGATGACGATCAAAGCGCTCAGGTTGATGGGATTTGATGGTCATATAACCGCGGTGGCAAAGTATGCGCACCAAGGGGACATGGCATGGCAGCTTGGAGCGGATGCCGTCGTCAAGCCAGATAGCAGACTGGACGAAGAGTTGAGCGCCACTGCAGGGGCGCGGGTTTTGAAGGGTGAGCTTGGGAGAAAGGTTGCCATTGGCGGATATGACCTGGTGTTTGACTGTGTTGCCTCATCAAAGACGATCAGCGATGCACTGCGATGGGCGAGGGTTCGCGGGAAAGTCATGCTCGTGGGCATGCCGGCTACCCCTAAGGGTGTTGATTGGGCACCGGTATGGCATAAAGAATTGCAGGTGATTGGGACATATGCATATGGCGTGGAGAGTTTGAAGGGGTTGAAGATTCACACGATTGAGATGAGCATCAGAGCGTTGAAAGAAAACTGGCGTGAGCTTTGCCGACTCCTGACGCACACATTCCCATTGACCAACTACAGGAAAGCGATTGCGGTAAGCGCTCACCCCGGAAAATATGGGGCAGTGAAAGTCGCGTTTGACATGCGGCTGCAGTGAACGGCGGTGTTCACATCGCAGACGATTACACCGAAGTTGGGTTGTGAGTGATGACTGCAAGCAAATTGCGAATGACTGTGGCGCACGGAATGTGCCAGAAGAACTCCTCGCAGAAAATATTACTGTTGGATGGCTTTACTAACCCATGCTGCAGGCTTTGGCACATATTAGCCGGCGATCATCATGAGCGCCACCTTTTGATGGAGAAAATTCGTCGTCAGATCCATTTTGCTCGGTGGGGACTTCGCCCTAACAGATGCTGAATGAATTCGGCGTTCATTTTTGTCATCAGCTGGTGGCTAAAGCCAGCAGGACAGGTGACTTTGGACGGATGGCTTTTTAAGCAAGTAGTGTCAAGGAGTTTTTGCGAGCGGACAGATATTTTTCTCTGCTCTCGCATCGTTTATAATGTTCGCACTGCTCAGCGAACATATTTTTCCTTTTCCGAACCTCAACCTCGGAGGCGGTAGCCACGCATGAGCATGAAAGGGATCGTTTGGATTGTTGGCGCAGGTCCTGGAGATGTTGGTCTTCTGACAATGCGGGCATATGAATGCATAAGCCGGGCTGATTGCATCATCTATGACAGGCTCGTGAATAAAGCAATCTTGCGGTATGCAAAGCCGAGTGCCGAGCTGATCTATGTCGGGAAAGAACCATATGGGCACTCTCACTCTCAGGAGCAAATTAATCAGCTCCTCGTGACCAAAGTCAAACAGGGGTTAAAGGTCTGCAGGCTCAAAGGTGGTGACCCATTCATCTTCGGGCGCGGCGGTGAGGAGGCAGAGGCACTCTCCGATGCCGGGGTGCCATTTGAGATAGTCCCCGGAGTCTCATCATTCCATGCAGTCCCAGCATATGCTGGTATACCACTCACTGATAGAAGATTTGCATCTTCAGTTGCGATCGTCACAGGGCATGAAGCTGGGGGCGGGAGAAAACTTTGTTGGAAGCAGCTCGCTAAAGCTGTTGATACCATAGTTGTCCTTATGGGCGTTGAACGACTTCATGATATCACCTCAAAGTTGATACGGGGTGGGTTAAAGCCGTCAACCGCAGCAGCGCTGGTCGAGAGTGGCACTTTGCCATCGCAGAGGGTCATCATAGGAACACTTGGCTCAATTGCTGAGGAAGCAAGGAGACAGGGTGCCCGTTCACCGGCTGTGCTTATTGTTGGCGATGTAGTTAAGCTCCGCAGCAAGCTTTCATGGTTTGAAAAGAAACCGCTCTTTGGCATGCGCATACTTGTAGCGAGAGATGAAGAGAGAAGCTTTGAGATGGCTCAAATGATTGAGGCGCATGGTGGCAATGCTGTTTGCTTGCCCGTGTTGAAAATTGAGCTTCTTAGTGATACACCCAAGATGCGCTTAGCGGCGCGCAGGCTTTCTTGCGGATACTATGATTGGGTGGTCTTCACAAGTGTGAATGGTGTTAGAGCATTCTTCTCAACTCTTCATTTGCTCGGCATGGATGCAAGGGCGTTCGGTTCAACAAGGGTGTGCGCAGTTGGGGATACGACTGCAAGAGAGATGCGAATGCATGGAATTGTGGCTGATGCAATTCCGCATCAGTTCACAACAGAGGCTATGGCAAGCTTGCTCAAAAGAATCGGCATCAGGGGCGCTCGCATTTTGATGCTGAGGGCTTATGGTGCACCAAAGAAACTCGCAAAGGAGCTATCCGACGCTGGCGCAATTGTGCATGAGGTGACCGCATATAGGGTTTGCGTGAACGACTCCCTCAGCGCTGACGAAATGGATGAGGCATTATCAAGCCCAATTGACATTGCCTGTTTTACAAGCCCGTCATCTTTGGATGCACTCTTTAAGATTGCCGGCAGGGAGAGGGTTTCTTCGGCGTTGCACGGAGCAACAATTGCATGCATTGGTCCGGTAACAGCAACATGTGCAGCCAAACATGGTCTATCGGTCAACGTCGTCGCATCAAACCATACAGCGCAGGGATTGATAGATTCGGTAATTGAGTTCGTCAAGCGAACAAGGGGAAGGTAGCGGACGGCTTGTCTGGAGGTCAAGCAGTTGGCGCTTTTGCGTGGCAGGTAAAACCAGCCCGAAAAATTTTGCTTTAGGATTTCATCCGCCCAAAAACAAATTTGCTCTTGCGTTTCTTTCGCCTGTAAAGCTTGTTCAAAAAATCGCAACGGCAAGCAGGAGCCAACCCGACAAAGTTATCAAAAACCAAAATGTGAGCGGCTTAACAGTTGCCCCCTTTCAACTGCGTAACCTTGTTATCCATAACAAGGCACGAAACTAAATGAAGTGTTGCAAAAGACTGGGGCAGCAATTGTTTCTGTCACCTTTGAGGCATTGGCAGTATGCCTTTCTTAAAAATGTCTTGTAGCATTGTGCCCCACTGTTGCATTGCTGCCGACATGGCAGCATCAATCACTCCATTCACAGTGCGTTCCCCATTGACTTTCCATGACCACCTTTCTCGCGTGCAGACAAATGGTGCTTCAAACTCAAGCTTTATCGGCGATGTAACCTTGAGTTTCACTTTCACAGTCGCTTCCGAGCCTTGTATCGTCGTTTCACCCACCTCAAACTCAATATTTTGCATGACTGAAATTAGCATTGCGCCGCCGCCCTTTTCAAGCTGCTCACGATCCTTCTCCGTTACGAGGGCTTTAATTTTCTCGCTGTCGCCAGCCTTAATAGCGCTCAGAAATTCAGTGACCACCT
>JANXAS010000018.1 GCA_025062195.1 Armatimonadota bacterium | reverse complement strand
TGGCAGCCGAATGAATTAACCGTCCGCCTTGAAGTTGTATTCCAGCCAAGGAACATGTTAAAAGGGACGTCGGTGAAGCTCGGCATAAATATGGCTGAGGGTGAATATCTCGTTGTGCAGGACGCCGATTTGGAATACGACCCACATGACATAATCCGATTGCTTGAGTGTGCGGAGTGCACCGGTGCATTGGCTGTGTTTGGTTCAAGGGTGCTTGGAAGGAGAGCCGACAAATCGCCACTAAACCTGTATGCGCTTGGCAGGTGCTTCCTAAGTTATCTATTCAGGGTGCTTTATGGAGCTAACATAACCGATGTCGCAACATGTTACAAGCTTATGAGGAGTGATGTCGCAAAGGGGCTAAGGCTGCGCTCAAAGGGATTTGAGCTTGACTTTGAGATACCGGCGCTATTAAGGCTCAAAGGTGTTGAGATAATTGAGCTTCCCATCTCATACAAGCCTCGCTCTGTCTTTGAGGGGAAGAAGTTGCGCCCTTGGGATGGTTTGAAGGCGGTTTATGTGATGCTTCTTTGCCGTGTGAGAGGTGCATAAGCCGGTGAGGCGCGTAGGGAGGTTAGTCACATCGCTTTTGGGGTTTGGTCTGCTTGTTTCGGTTATAGTCATTGGCTTCCTCGCGAGGTATTGGGGGCAGCAAGAGGAGTTGCAGGTAAGTGCGATTGTGCAAAGCAGAAACGATGCCGTGCAGCGCAGAGGCTTGGAGCGGTTACTCTCTCAGGTCGGTGAGTTGAAACTTCGCGGGGATAGGTTGTTTGGGAAGGAGTTATCAAGCGGAAGGAATTTTGAACTTGGTTTTAGCGAGCTCTTATATTCTGGCGAGGTGTTGAAGCTGAGAAAGGCAATTTGCAATGTGTCAGATGAAAGCGGCATTGTGGCGAGCTTTGAAAGCAGCAGCGTCATCGTTGTGATGCGCAGCCGATTGCTTGAATTCGTCGGCAATGTAGTGCTTAGGTCGCACAAGCACTCTGCCGTTATCAGATCCGATAAAGTGCGCTGGTGTTGGGAGAGCGGCAAGGTTGCTGCCTTTGGGAATGTCTCACTCACATTTGGCGATAGGCTCGTCGGCAGTGCTGGTGCTGCCTATGCTGACACTGTGCTTGGTGAAGTTGAGTTATCTGGCAAGCCATCGCTATGCATGAGACTATCAAAGTGGCTCAAGCATTGATTGCATTTCAATAGGGGATGATGATCATGCATACTTGCAGGTGCGCCATACTGTTGGCTTCTTTTGCAGTATGCTGTGCGCTTGTAATGCTCATGTGGCACGAGACTGCTACGGAGAATGCCCCTGTATTTCAGGGTGCCTCCGGGGGACAATTTGAGCTTGTGAAAATTTATTGTGAGGGGCAACAGGGTTCGTCAATTAAGCTCTTGCTCCGCAGCAAGCCGATTGAAGTTGTGGCGCGCGGCGGTGCGGTGATTGAATGGTCACAAGGCAGGATACGAAGTGATACCGTCATCGCCAAGTTGGCTCAAAGGGGTGTTCAAGGCAAAGGGATACTTGGGACAATCATCTTGGCTGAAGCTATCGGTAATGTCAAGCTTGATATCAAGGTGGAAGTTGAGAGTGGACGGAGAGCGCATGTAATTGGCTCATGTAAGCATCTCCAAATTGACCCTAAAGAATCGCTTTTGATCATGACTGGCTCGCCGCAGATAACAGTGGGTGGCATATCTCCGGAGGTCTCGCAGGCGCTCGGCAAAGCTGGAAAGATAGTTATGCATCTTGAGAGTGGTGAGTTGATTTTTGAGCCTGGGGATGAGCAACTCATCCCAGAAATTAATGTGCAGTTTGAGCGAAAGCCTTCTGAGAAGGTGCTTGAGAAGAAGCAGTGAGAGGAACACGAGGGTGGTGTAATGCGCTCATGAACAGCCGCTCGTTCGGCATCGCGTGCGATGGCGACTCGCAACCCAACGGGTGCCTTGAGGGAAGGAGTTTGGTGAAGCGATATGGCAGGCGGGCAGTCGTTGACGGCGTTGATGTTTCAGTGATGCCAAAGGAGATAGTCGGTTTGCTTGGTCCAAATGGTGCCGGTAAGACGACAACATTTTACATGCTTGTCGGGTTTATAAAGCCCAATGGCGGGCGTGTTTTCTTTGACGGGCAAGATATAACTCATATGCCGATGTATAAGCGCGCGCGCCTGGGCATAGGATACCTGCCACAGGAGCCATCAATATTTCGTAGGCTGACTGTTGAGCAGAATCTGAACGCAGTCCTTGAGCTTCGCGGTTATGGGAGGCGTGAGCGTAAAGAGATTGTTGAGCAGCTGCTTGAGGAGTTCAACTTGAAGGAATTGAGGCATCAGTATGGTCAGGATTTATCCGGCGGTGAGCAGAGGCGTGTGGAAGTGGCAAGAGCAATAGCGCTCTCACCGCGTTTCCTTTTGCTTGATGAGCCATTCACCGGCGTTGATCCGATTGCCGTTGAGGAGTTGCAGAAGCTCATATTGAAGCTTAGGGACAAAGGCATTGGCATACTCATCACAGACCACAATGTCCATCAGACACTGCGCATCATTGACCGAGGTTACATCATCCACAAGGGCAAGATACTGACATCTGGCACTGCAGCTCAACTTTACGAGGACGAGATAGCACGCCAATTCTACTTGGGCGAAAGTTTTAGGATGTAGTTAATTACAGGGTATGTGTGGCTTTAGCCACGACACTTACTGCCGCAAATATCCTTGACGGGTAAAGTGACCATGAGAGGTGTCAGTCAAGTTGACCACTTGGGATCGCTACGTGCTCCGAATCGGCGCATTTGCCTTCCTTGTGGGTGTAGGCATATTCTCTGGCTTCCTCATAGTTGGTGAGCTGTTGCGCCGTTTCCTTGAACTCGTGATGGAGCAGGGTGTGCCAGTGAGTGAGGCGGTAAAATTTTTCGTCCTGAAGTTACCAAACATAGTTACAATGAGCCTTCCTATGGCTGTCCTACTTGCATCCATCATCGTCATTGGTCAGCTGAGCCACGATAACGAAATACTTGCCCTGTTCAGCAGCGGAATCAGCTTTGCGCGGCTATCATCTGCTCTGCTTCTTATCGGCGTATTGGCATCGGCACTCGCATTTGGCATGAGAAATTATCTTGTGCCGCAAAGCGATAGGGTTGCAGAGCGCATACTTTTGCGAATCAGCGGCAAGCCAATCTTGCAATCGGTCATACTTCGCCATCCACCTTACGGTAGATTGAGGCAGCTCATCCTTGTTGAGAAATTTGAGTTGGAAAGAGGCATCATGCACGGTGTGCAAATTGTCCTTTACGGTGACGGTGAGCCGATGGCTTTCATTTCAGCGAAGGAGGCGATATGGCGCGGCGATGGTTGGACTCTCAAAGATGGCTTTTGGCAGGTGCTCTCGCCGTGGAGGGTGGCGCTCGCACATAAGTTTGAAGAAATGCATCCAAGCGATTGGAGCAGCTTACCAGAACCGCCTTTGCGTAAGAGTTTGGAGGATGTGAAGGTTGAAGCAATGCAACTTGAGCCTGACAAGATGACGATAGGTGAGTTGAGGCTGAAGTTAAGGCACATGCACCGACATGGTGCCGATAGGCTGTCTCAATTTCGCTATGCGACAGAGCTGCACAACAGATTCGCGTTTGCGTGGGCTTGTTTCCTGATGGCGCTGCTCGGCGCGCCACTCGGGTTGCGCACAAGGCAAGCTGGCTTAGGATTGGCACTCGGGTTGAGTCTCATCATTGTGCTCTCATACTACTTCATGTGGTATTACGGAACGATACTTGCAAGGCAGGGACGCATACCAATCATCGTTGGGTGTTGGTTGCCAAATTTGCTCTCGCTAATTATTGGCACAGCATTGCTTGCGCGCAGCACAAAGGCTTGATAGCTGCACCATCAACTGAGCTGCTCGCCCTTTACTCATAAGTTTGTTGCTTCTTATCCATCCGTGCCTTTGGCTTTAGCAAGCGGTTGATGGCGATTTTTCCGGGCGCCAAATTTATTCGGCGAAAATCTTCTCTCCATCTAAAGAGGGCGCTCAGAATTTTCGTCAACGACTACGGACTAAAGCCTATAGCATGGTTAGGGAAAGTATCCACCAACAACACTCGCAGTAAAGAGACGAGTTGTTCGTTTGCGTTCGGCTCAAAATATTTGATATCTGTGCCCATTATCGGAGTCAACAGCTGCCCCTTGACAAAAGTTATACTTACTATTGTGTATAAACGAAGCGTCGTTGGAAGGATAAGCTTAGCCTTTTAATCACAACATCGGGAGGGATGAGTATGAGGCGCACAAACGAAATTCGTAAAGGAATGGAAGTTGGATTTACACTGATAGAGCTGCTTGTGGTGATTGCTATAATCGCCGTCTTGGCAGCAATATTGTTTCCTGTGTTTGCGAGGGCGAGGGAGAAGGCAAGGAATGCGGTGTGCCAGAGTAATCTGAAGCAGATAGGCATGGCAGTGCTGCAGTATTCCCAGGACTACGATGAAAGGCTGCCGAGAGCAAACACATGGTGCTGGAGACCTGATCCGAGAACAAACATTCAACCACAAGTGTCGCTCTCCCCATACATCAAGAACTGGCAAATATGGGCTTGCCCGAGCGCAGCTCCTTTTGGATGTTCTAACGGGAGCATACCACATCACGGAGTAAATGATTTAATAAGCGCAGGGGTGTTGCCGGGAGACTTCGTGATGTCATATGGGTATATGGAGAGCATCCTGAACGGTTGCGGTGGTGAGCAGCACCGGTTGATTGTATGGACTCAACATGCAGTTACACCTATATTCGCTGACTGCTCGGGTTTGCTGAACAGCCCATGGCGTGTTGCCTACGCAAATACTTGTGCTGCTAAGTGCAATCCGAGTAGGCAAACGCCTGAGTATGCGCGCCATCTGGGTGGCTCAAATGTGCTCTTCTTGGACGGGCATGTGAAATGGTTTTCGGCGGAGTCAGTTATAGACCATTGGGTGAACGGCAAGTGGCGAACCGGTTGCGGTTGGGATGGCAACCAGCTAAAGTGAGCAAGTTGAAGGAAACCTCGCAAAGCCGCAAATGAGCCTTGAAGGGCTTGACCTCGTCAGCAGGGGATTGCGGCGTGTGAATATTTAGGCATGCGAATGGGACGCTACTATTTTATACGGGTCGCTCTTCACTACAAGTTTTGTTTGTTAGGTTCGTAGTTAGCCACGAAGCGTAATGGCGTCAAATTTGTTACTTGACTTTTGTTCCTTGTCCTGTTCGTGACGGCACTACGCTTTGCTTCGTGCCTTATTACAAATTCCTTTGGTGGGAATGTTCGTGTTAGCCACAAAACTGGGAGGGCGAGGCTACTGCCGAGCCGAAAAGAAGATTTTCCTCGCCGTCTAAAGAGGGCGCTAAGAATTCGTCAACGACCATGTGCTAAAGCCGTGGCATGGTTGTGAAAAAGCATGTTTGTTTATCCATTCCACTGGCTTCAGCCAGTGGTTGATGACGAAGCAAATGAGCGCTAAATTCATTTTGCGAAAATTTTCATCGCCGTCTAAGATGGCGTTTAAAAGATTCGTCAGCGACCATGGGCTAAAGCCCGTGGCATGGTTGTGAGAAAGCGCATACTAAAACATTTGAAGCAAGGAGCGAACCTGATTATCCGACAGGGGCGGTGAGTGGATATGACGAGGCGTAGATTCATAGAGATTGCTGGAGCAGTCGCAGCCATCTCTGCGTTCAGGAAAGCCTTTGTAAGCAGCGACAATGCAATAAAGGTTGGCATGTGCGACTGGAACTTGGGGCGTGCCGGAAGAGTTGATGCCTTTGAACTTGCGGCAAAGATCGGTCTGGATGGGGTTGAAGTAAGCATTCACTTTCCATCGCCGACAGGTCACCTTCGCAACCCAGATGTTCAAAAGCAGTTCATAGAGGCTTCAAAGAAACACGGCGTTGAGATCGCTTCAACAGCGCTTGGAGTGTTGAACTCCGTTCCGCTTAAGTCGGAGCCAAAGGCTGCAATATGGGTGGCAGATGCAATTGAGGTGACAAGGAACTTGGGCACGAAGGTGATATTGCTTGCCTTCTTTGGGCGCGGCGAATTGCGCCCCGAAAACAAAGAGGAAATGAGCCGGGTGATTGATGTCTTAAAGGAACTCGCACCAAGAGCTGAGAGAGCGGGTGTCATACTCGGTTTGGAGAACACACTTAGCGCTGAGGATAACTTGAGAATCGTTGAGCAGGTTGGCTCAAAGGCTGTGCAAGTTTACTATGACCTAAAGAACTCTGCCGACAGAGGAAGAGATGTGCCAAAGGAGATACGAATGCTTAAAGGATTGATATGCCAAGTGCATTTGAAGAACGGACCGAGGCTATTGAGCGAGCCTTCAAATGTTGACTTCCCAAAGTGTGCAGAAGCGCTAAGAGAGATTGGTTATGATGGCTGGTATATCCTTGAGACATCAAGCCCTCGCGACATCTTTCAAGACACAAGGGCAAATATTGAATACACCCGAAAGGCCTTCGGAAGTGTTGTATAACAAGCTTTGATTCTCATGATTTATGGCATATGGTTTTCATGCCACTTACGAAGGATGATCCTTGTGCCTGAAAAGGTAGCCAGCTGGATCCCATCCAGTGAGTGATTGTTTACTCAGCATGGTGAGTGGTGATTATAATGTTCACAGGTAAGTGTTCGCACGCTAATGCGAACAGTGCGTGTGGTGCGAAAGTGGTAAGGGAGGGCAGTCCGCCCAAATTTTTTGTGGCGCGTTTCATGCGCCCACGCTTGCAGCCCACACATTGCCCGCCATCAATTGCGCTCTTATGTATCATCCTCGCACTCATTTGTGCCTTCGCGCTTAAGGGGATTGTGATGCCGATAGTGCAGCAGAATGGTTTGCTCTGGGTTTATGTAGGCACATACACTGGTGGCGGTAGCAAGGGCATCTATTTGCTTGTGCTTGATCTTGAAAGTGGCAGGTTGAGCGAGCCGCGCCTTGTTGCCGAAACGGTGAACCCGTCGTTCATCGCTATCCATCCAAGTGGGCGCTTCCTTTATGCTGTCAACGAAATTTTTGTTAGACAAAAAGAGACGCCCAATGTGAGTGCATTCCAAATTGAACCAAGCAGCGGGATGCTCAAATTTCTTAACAGCGTTCCATCGTATGGTGCAGGTCCGTGCCACATCATAGTTGATGCTCTCGGCAGGAATGCGCTTGTAGCTAACTATGGTGGTGGAAGCATTGCTGTGCTCCCGATAGGCGCTGATGGAAGGCTTGGCATGCCGACATCATTCATCCAACACACCGGAAAGGGTGTTAATCCGAAGCGCCAAGAGGCGCCACATGCGCACTCAATCAACTTGGATGCCTCAAACAGGTTTGCATTGGTTTGCGACCTTGGCTTGGACAAGATTTTCATTTATCGTTATGATGCTGAGGGTGGCATGTTAACCCCAAGCGAACCGCCGTTTGCGACAGTTGCGCCCGGTGCAGGTCCAAGGCATCTTGCATTTCATCCGAATGGACGCTTTGTCTATGTCATCAATGAATTAAACTCAACCGTGACTGCCTTCTCATACGATGCGGCAAATGGGTCTTTAAAGGAGATACAAACTGTAAGCACATTGCCTAAGGGCTTTTCCGGCGAGAATACAACTGCCGAGGTCGTTGTCCACCCATCTGGGCGTTTCCTTTATGGCTCAAACCGAGGCCACGATAGCATTGCCGCATTTTCAATTGACCAGCATAGCGGCATGCTAACTCCAATCGGTCACTTCGCAACTCAGGGCAGAACACCACGCAACTTCTCGGTTGACCCAACAGGCAAGTTCCTGCTCGCTGCCAATCAGAACTCAAACAGCATCGTTGTCTTCCGAATAGATCAAGCTACTGGCGAGCTCACACCGAGTAGCAGCAGTTCGTCAGTTCCAATGCCAGTTTGCATAAGGTTTACAAAGCCGCTAACGGAATAGATTGGATTTGGCTGAATGGGTGTTGCGGAACAATTGCAACTCCTCGCCCGTCACAACTATGAACGCAAAAGCGGTGGGCAAATCACAAGTGGTGCTAAAAAGGTTCGCATTAATGGAAGCAGCAAAGTGTAGTGCTGCCCATCATGCTTTTCACTGCCACTTTATTTTCAATTTGTGGCTGGAGAGCAAAACGCTTACGCGAGGTGCTGTATGGCACACAGAAGTGGAGGTGAGTCCTCATGGCGCATAAGGTTACCATAAGGCGCATCTTCGTGCTTGGTTCATCACTTGGTGTGGCACTCGGTGTGCTTCTCATCTACGCATTGGCTCGCAGCGCAGCCTCCAGAGTGGTGCAACAGAATGAGTATCTACCATCGCCACTTGAGATACATCTTATTGGGCAGCGTGAGTGGCTTGCCGGCTCAACTGCGTCGCTCCGCGTCATCGTCCGAAACCACGATAAGGACGAACCTATAGCGAATGCCCAAGTCAGAGTTTCTCTTAAACACGCTGAGAGCGGATGGACGGTGGAGCTTTTCAATGAGCGCACAAATAGGCACGGGACCGTTGAGGGGACATTCAAAGTGCCGCCATGGGCTGTTGGCAGGAACGAAATTTCGGTTACAGTCAGCTCGCCGATCGGTGAGGACAAGATTGTTGAAACCGTCACGGTGAAAGAAGAGGTGCGCATACTGCTAACCACTGATAAGCCGTTGTATCAGCCATCGCAAATCATACACATGCGTGCGCTTTGCCTAAACGCGGCGACACTGAAGCCGTCGCCCAATATACAAGTCTCATTTGAGGTTGAGGACCCAAAGGGCAACAAGGTCTTCAGGAAGCGGGAGAGGACATCACAATTTGGCATTGCCAATGCCGACTTCCAGCTCGCTGACGAAATCAATCTCGGCAACTACACTGTTAGAGCAATTGCACAAGTTGCCGATGCTAAAGGCGGATTGAGGGAGGTTGGTGAAGCAACGCAGACAGTCAAAGTTGACAGGTATGTGCTGCCCAAGTTCAAGGTTGAACTTGAGACATCAAAGCGTTTTTACCTTCCCGGCGAAGAGGTCAATGGGACAGTGAAAGCGAACTACTTCTTTGGAAAGCCAGTCTCCGATGGCGAGGTCATCATTAAGCTCTCAACATTTGATGTCGGATGGAATCAGATTGCCGAGCTTCGTGGGCGCACTGATGATGGTGGAGTTTACAAGTTCAGCTATCGCCTACCGACGCACTTTGTCGGATTGCCACTTGAGCAGGGGAAAGCGCTGCTCAAGATTGATGTTCAAGTCACCGACAAGGCTGAGCACGAAGAGCAAATAACGGAGACGCTGCCAATAGCAAAGGATGCAATTAGCATCGTCGTGATACCAGACAGTCAAACACTTGCTAAAGGCATCCAAAACACTCTGTTCATCGTCACCACATACCCAGATGGAATGCCAGCGGAGACAAGTGTGAGGGTTACAGGGGGTGGGATTAACTGGGTTGGAAAGACAGATGAGACTGGCATCGCAGAGTTGCAGTTTGTGCCCTCAGAGGGGCGCATCAGCATCGCGGTTGAGGCAATAGATAAGCAAGGCAACAAAGGTCGCTTGACAAGAACGCTTGAGGGAGAGGCAATTGACGAGGCAATACTGCTGCGGACGAGCAAGGTGATAGCAAGGGTTGGCGAGACAGTCCAATTAACAGTGCTCTCACCAAGGCGTGGTGGCACTGTCTACATTGATGCAATCAGGGGAAGGCAAACTGTGCTCACAAGGTCGCTTGAAATGAATGGCACAAGGAACACAATCCCGTTAACGCTTACCGAGCAAATGGTGGGCACATTGACGCTGCATGCATATCGCATAACGAAGGCTGGTCATATTATCCGAGACACAAAAATCATCTATGTCAATCCGGCTGAAGATTTGCGCATCGCCATCAAGCCCGATAAGAATGTGTATCTTCCGGGCAAGGAGGCTCGCGTTGACCTTTCGGTCTCAGATACATCTGGGAGACCAATGCTTGCGGCGCTTGGGATAACCGCAGTTGATGAATCGGTCTATGCGCTTCAGGAGATGCAGCCGGGACTTGAGAAAGTTTACTTCATGCTTGAGCGTGAGCTTCTAAAGCCGAAATATCAGATTCGCGGCTTTGAGCCAACTATTATACTGCTTAAGTCGCTAAGACTGCTCCCGCTTGAGCGCCCACAGCCGGCTACAATTGATGAGAGAAAAGAGAGGGCTGCAAGGGTGCTTTTTGCTGCAGCAATGCCAAACTTGCACACAATGTATGTGAACACTTGGCAGGTAAGGGCACAGAAGCTTCGTGGCAAGTGGATTGAGCATGCACAAAAGGTTTACACGCGTTTGCTCAACGCGCTTGAGGAATATCGCCGGCGCCGTGGTAGTTATCCGGAGCAGAAGGAAATCATAGATGCGCTTATTCGCGAGAGGTTGATTAGCCGTCAGGATGTGCTTGACCCGCTGGGAAGGGAGTATCGCGCTGAACTTATAAGGGGGCGCTTCCTACAGCTCACCAGTGCAGGACCTGATGGTGATTTTGGGACAAATGACGATGTCAGGATGCCTCAGGAATCAATATGGTTTACTAGAATACTTGATAGGGGAGCAGCTGTCCAGCAACTTGGATTGGGAGCATTTGGAGCAGAGCGTGCGGCGCTTGCAGGTCCTCAAGGACCTGTCGGACCTCGCGGACCGGAAGGGCCTCCTGGACCAAAAGCTGCAGCTGGCTTTGGTGGTGGTGCACCCGAGGCACAACAGATTCGCATAAGGCAGTTCTTCCCTGAAACACTTGTGTTCATTCCGCAACTCATCACTGATGAGCGTGGCAGGGCATCACTCAACCTGGCAATGGCTGACTCAATTACAACATGGCGGTTGACTGTAATGGCATCCTCGCTCAGAGGTTTGCTTGGTAGCGCCGTTGCATCTCTGCGCGTCTTTCAAGACTTCTTTGTTGACATTGACCTCCCCGTCAGCCTGACGCAAGGTGACGAAGTCTCAATACCAATTGCGATTTACAACTACTTGCCAACGGCTCAAACTGTGCGCCTGCAACTTCAACCCGAAGAGTGGTTTGAGCCGCTCAGCAGCATTGAGCAAACTGTGTTGATGAATGCTGGCGATGTTGGCGTTGTCCGCTTCCCAATACGAGTTAAAAATCTCGGGACTAACAGCATGACAGTAATTGCCCGTGGCGAGAAGATGAGCGATGCTATAAAGCGACAGGTGCTTGTCATTCCTAATGGGAAGGAAGTTTGGGAGTCGGTCAGCGATACGCTCAAAGGCAGCGTGAAGAAGGTTGTGAAAATACCGCCACAGGCAATTGACGATGCTTCAACAATACTGGTGCGCATTTACGGTGGTGGGTTCAGCCAGGTTGTTGACGGATTAGACAAATTGCTGCGCATGCCGTTCGGATGCTTTGAGCAAACATCTTCTGTCACATACCCGAATGTGCTCGTGCTTGATTACATGAAGCGCACAAAGCAGATCAACCCCGAAATACAGATGAAGGCTGAGCAATACATCAACTTGGGCTACCAACGTTTGCTCACATTTGAGGTCAAGGGTGGCGGCTTCTCGTGGTTTGGCGATCCGCCAGCACATGAGGTGCTAACTGCATATGGCTTAATGGAGTTCAACGACATGAGCAAGGTCTTTGAGATTGATAGGCGTGTAATAGAGCGGACAAGCAAGTGGCTTATCTCAAGGCAGCGCCAAGATGGCTCTTGGGAGCCACCGGGTGGGGGAATCCGTGAGGGAGTCATAAACCGACAGACGGATGTGCTGCGAACGACGGCATACATTGCATGGGCGCTTAGCGAGACATTGACGACCATCCCTGATGCAGAGGTTAAGCGCTCAGTCGGCAGAGCAGTTGAATACATGATGGGGCGGCGAGTTGAGAGCGTTGATGACGCCTATGCGCTTGCTGTGATAGCGAATGCGTTTGTCGGTTGGGACAGGAACAATCAGGTGACGATACGAATTATTGATAGGCTCGCCAAAATGGCTAATGTTGAGGGCGATATAGCCAACTGGCGCACAAGCGTGCCGACATTCACACACAGCAAGGGAATAACTGCGGACCTTGAAACGACAGCGCTCGCTACATATGCATTGCTAAAGGCGCGCTCTCATCCCGACATTGTGAACAAGGCTTTGACATACCTTGTGCGCAGCAAGGATGCATATGGCACATGGCACAGCACGCAGGCAACCATATGGTCATTGAAGGCTTTGCTGCTCGCCACTGAGGGCGCAACGAGCGAGATTGATGCTCATATCGCTATAAAGTGCAATGGAAAGGATGTAGCAAAGCTGCGCATAACACCAGAAGATAGTGATATCGTCCGGCAGGTTGACTTGAAGAGGTTTGTAAGGGAAGGCGATAACGAGGTCACATTTGAATGGCAAGGTAAAGGGGCGGCGGTCTATCAAGTCGCCACACGCTATTACCTGCCTTGGGACATAGTTCGTGGTGAGGAGAAAGAACCGCTTGATATAAGCGTTGATTACGACAGGCGTGAACTCTCGGTTAACGATATCGTTAGATGCGAAGTGAGCGTTAGGAACAATCAGCCAATTGCGGCGAAGATGGTGATCGTTGATGTCGGTATACCGCCCGGCTTCCAAATCCTCTCTGAGGACTTGGCGAAGCTTGTGGAACAAAAGGTCATACAGAAGTTCAGCTTGACAGGGCGACAGGTGATCATCTACCTTGACGAAATCCGCCCACAAGGCACTGTGACGATATCCTATCGTCTGAGGGCAACCTACCCAATTAGGGCAAGTTCAGGTGCTGCTGTCGCCTACGAATACTATGCGCCTGAGGAAACGAAGGTTGAAGCGAAGCCAGTGAAGTTGGTTGTGAGATGATTGCGCTCATACCATTTTAAAAATTCAAGGCAACTTAGGTTTTCACGGGCTGGATGACTGTATGTATTGCTTTAGTTTCTTGAAACGGCGTTAAAGCTCCACATCCTTTGGCGCAAGTGAGAGGATACTCCTGAGAATGCCGGTGAGTGTTGCGTTGGGTGGCAATGCTGCCTCCAAGCTGATGTATTTTGGTTTTGGGAGCTTTGAGAGTTCCGAGAAGAATTGTTGCCAGTTGATGCGTCCTCTGCCGGGGGGCAAGTGTAGGTCTTCAAACCCATCGTTGTCATTCCAGTGGACTGCGACTATGTGTGGTGCAAGGATGTGGAGTGAATGTATTAGCCCTTCGGCACTTATGTTTGCATGACCCGTGTCAAAGCAAACTCTCAACCGCTCACTTGATACGCTCGCGATCAGCTCAAGCAGTTCAAATGGGCTATCACCGATGGCAATCGGCGTAAGGTTCTCAATGGCGAGAGTGGTATTGTGCTTCTCCGCCCACTCAACAAGCTTTGCAAAGCTGTCAATTGATGCCTTAAGAGCTTCTTCACGAAGAGCTGCATCATGCAATCTTCCGCTGGGATGCATGATTACAATATCGGCACCGATGGCGCATGCCACTTCAATTGCGCGCCTGCAAGCTGTAATGGCTCGCTGTCTGTGCGAGTGATCCAAACTACTTAAGTCGTATTGTCCACCGTATGGTGCGTGTAGCGCACAGGCTTTAACGCCGCTCCTGTGCAGTGCTATACGAAGGGTGTTCACTTCGGCGTCGTCAAAGAAGTTAAAATGATGTTCGCCATCAGCCCATACCTCAATTGAACTCACGCCTTCCCTTGCAAGCTTGTAAATGTGATGCGACAGGCGAGTGTTATGAAACATTGATGAGCAAACTATGAAGCGCATTGTCGTTCACTTTCCATTCCGGGTATTTGTGTGCCATGCAGGCGCGAAAGTCTCAACCCAAATTATGCCAAAATTTGATTGATGCTATGCGCCGCTGCATGTAGTTAACTGGAGCTGAGGCAATGGCGTATGTTGCACCTGTAAGCCACTCTTTTGGAGGAGCTCAAATATTTTGGCATGGGCATCCCACCATGAGGGCTTCAGCGGTGTGAGCGATGCAAAGCGTGTGCAGATGGCAATCTGAAAAGCTTTTTAGGCGCGTTTAGTGCGCCCTATCAAAATTTACATTTCACATATCACTGCATGCGGAGGGTGCAAGGTGAGTTATGGAGTTGGGCAGCAAAGTCCCTAAAGTGGATTTAAGTGTGCAAGTTGGTAAGCTGACTTTGCGAACACCGATCATATTGGCTTCGGGTTGCTGCGGCTATGGCTTTGAGCTTTTGCGTGTGAATGATTTCCCGTGGGAAGATGTTGGGGCGCTTGTGCTAAAGAGCATAACTGTAAAGCCGAGGGTGGGTAAGCCGCCACCGAGAGTCGCAGAAGTGACTGCTGGAATGCTAAATGCAATCGGCGTCCAGAATGAAGGCATCGGCGCATTCATGGAACGAATTGCGCCGAGGTTGGCTGAATTGCCCTGCGCTGTTATAGCCAGCATCATAGGCACAACGAAAGAAGAATATGCAGTGCTCGCTAATGCTTTAAATGGATGCAGTGGCATTGCAGCGATTGAAGTCAACATCTCCTCGCCGAACATAGAGCGCGGCGGAATTGAGTTTGGTGTTGATCCGAAAGCAGCCGGCGAGGTCACGGAACTTGTGAGAAGAAATTGGAATGGAGATGTGTGGGTAAAGTTGTCACCAAACGCTCATGATATAGCTCTCATTGCGCAGAGCTGCTCTGATGCCGGTGCCGATATCCTTGTGCTTACAAACACAGTTCCAGCGATGGGACTTGATGTGCGTTCTTTCCCGCCAAAACCATTGCTCGGTGCCGTCGTTGGCGGTCTATCAGGTCCGGCTATAAAGCCGATAGTCTTGCGCAAGGTATACGAGGCGGTGAGAAGGCTCCGTCAAATTGGCGCAAAGGCTCAAGTCGTCGCTTCGGGCGGCATCTGGAGGGCACAAGACATAGTTGAGTATCTCTCAGTGGGCGCTACAGCTGTGCAGGTTGGCACATTGCTTTTACATGATGTGCATGCGCCAAGGAAGTTGCGCACAGGGCTTGAAGAGTATGCCCTATGGGTGCATAAGCTCATGAACGATGAAAAGTGGCTGCGCATTTCAAGTTACATTGGGTGTGCCTTGGGAGCGTGCGAGCCATAGGAGGTGTGCAATGTGAGGATCAGCTGCCCTCACAGATGGAGCGTGACACCGGAAGAGGCGATAGAAATACAACGCAGTCTTGCCCCACAAGTCATTGATGAGGATGTTGTGCCAGACCTGTTATCTGTGGCACACCGTGTCGCCGGAGTTGATGTCCATCAGACTCCGAGCGGTAAGATGAGGGCTGTTGTGTGCGTGCTTACCTTCCCGGAGCTTATTGAGGAGGAATGCATCAGCGCTGAGGTTGAAGTTTCGTTCCCATACATTCCCGGCTTGCTTGCCTTCCGTGAAGGTCCGGCGGTGCTGAAGGCGTTTGAGAAGATTAAAGCAGACCCTGATTTCATCCTTTGGGATGCGCAGGGCAGAGCGCATCAAAGGCGAATTGGGCTGGCTTCGCAAATGGGTTTAATCCTTGACATACCATCAATTGGGTGCGCAAAGAGTATTTTGTATGGCGAATGGACGGAGCCAAAGGACGAGGTTGGTTCTTGGACGCCAATAACTGACCCGAAAAATGGCGATGTTATAGGGGCAACTCTGCGCACGAAGAAGGGTGTTCAACCAGTGTTCGTCTCAGTTGGGCATAAAGTCAGCTTGAATACAGCCATTGAGCTTGTGCTCAAATGTTGTGCCGGATATCGCATACCTGAGCCTTTGCGATGTGCACACAGGTGTGCCAAGGAGCAGCCGAGGGGGCAGGGCGAGCAGCTCAGTTTGTTTTGAAATACAGCTTTAACCCCAAACGCATATTTTGGAATTTGGAGGTGTGATCTTCCTGAGCAGATTCTCAAAGACGCTCCTTTTGCTCACTCTCTTATCCGGGCTATGCGTTAGATTGGCTATAGCGTGGCAGCCTTGGGATTGGCTCATACGAACCGGCTCATTCGGTGATGATGCATGTTACTACGCTGCAATAGCATTTAACATAGCTAATGGCAATGGACCAACAACCGATGGCATACATATGACCAATGGTTTCCAACCGCTATGGGCATTCATGCTTGTGCCCATATATGCTTTGGGAACTTCAAAGGAAAGCGCCATCAACATCGCTATGACGACCCTCGCTTTGCTTAGCACATTAACTGGATTAGTGCTATTCCTCTTGGCAAAGCAATTGTGGGATGAGCGTGTCGCTCTCTGGACAGCTTTCTTTTGGATGACATCACCGACTGTCTTAAGGCAATCACTCAATGGCATGGAAACCGGACTCTATGTGTTCATGCTCTCCGTCGCAGCGCTGCTCGTTGTGCGACATAGCTCAAATGCGAAGCCGGCAATGCTTCAGCCCATCGCAATTGGGTTTGTGCTTAGTCTGATTGTCTTGAGCAGGATTGATGGGTTGCCGTTTGCCATTGCTGGCATGATTGCGTGTGCAGCCGGTTGGGCAAAGCAAAGACGCAGCAACAGCCGTCAGCCGAATTCGCTCAAGGGCATCCTACAGTTTTCCGTGAACTCATTTACCGTCCGCATTATAGCTATCTCAGTCGCATTTGCTTTGCCACTCTTCCCTTGGTTCGCTTACAGCATTACCGTTGTCGGCAAGGTCATCCCTGAGAGCGGTGAGGCTGTGCGCTGCTTATCGCTCGCCTATATCGGTGCTGTTGATGAGGGTATCACTTGGCGTGTGCTGCGATATTCATTTGCTCAGGCAGCTTCAACTCTGCTAAGGGCACAGCAATGGAACTTCATAAAAGCCAAACTCGTTTACGCTTTTGGGTCGTATGGGGCAATGCTTTTCATCGCCGCATTGCTGCTACTGGCATTGCTTATCTCGTTGTGGCTGTTTCGCGTCGGCTACTTTCATGAGGTTGTTCGCATGCTGCGCGGCATCTTCAAGTTGTGGTTTTGGATTTTCCATGCCGGCATAGTCATACTCGTCTATTCGCTATATCAATTCGGTTGGTGGTTCTTCCCGCGCTACTTCTTTGTTGCTACCCCTTTGGGTATTATCGTCGGTTCGGTGCTTGCCGAGGCGCTACGGCTGAGCATGGAAAAGCTATCGTGCAGGCGCAGGTTAAGGCACATCTCAACGCTTTCGGTTGTGGCAATCGTTCTTTTGCAGCTTGTTCAACTTTATGTTGGTTGGCATTATATGCAAGTTCGCGCATTCGGTGGCTTTGAAGAATATTTGAATGTGGCGCTATGGCTCAAAGAGCACACTCCAAAAGATGCGCGCATAGGCATGTTCCAGTCTGGGACTGCAAGCTATCTATCGGAGCGCACAGTTATTAACCTTGACGGTGTTGTCAATGGAGACGCCTTGAAGGCGATGCTTGATAAACAGATGCTCAAATATGTTGTCTCGCAGGGCATAACATACATTGCGGATTGGGAGGAGCTCATTCAAACGCTTCTCATCGGGCGTTCGCCGGAGGGTGAACTTTCAAGATGGAGGCTCATTCGGCTCCGTGCAGGCGAGATGTCCGTTTACAAGCTTGTGAGGGGCACACAAGGCGGGTAGCGAGGGCTTCATGTCCTTGGTGCAGTTCCAAAGAGTTGCATCCTTTGATCATTGACGATGGTGTGCCTGTGGTTGAGTGCGGGTGCTGTGGGATAGCATATGCGCTTACCGTGCCAACGCTACAAGGCATACGGGATTACTACACGGAGCAATTTGCCGATGAGCGCCATTGGGAGAGTGAGCTATCTTCGGCACGCCCTTGGCTGCACAGACGCCTGCTTGCGAGAATAGCGAAATACAAACCGGGCGGGACTTTGCTGGATATCGGTTGTTCATTTGGCTTCTTCATCAACATGGCGAGACAGATCGGATATGATGTCATCGGCGTTGAGATAAGCGAGCCAGCGGCAAACTATGCTCGCAGGCAGTTTGGATTAAAGGTGTTCTCCGGAACGCTTGAGGAAGCATCACTTGAAGGGGAAAGTGTTGATGTGGTCACTTTAATTGATGTGCTTGAGCATGTCCCTGAGCCTTTAATAACGCTTAACGAGGTCAAGCGTGTATTGCGAAGTGGTGGCTTGCTTGTCATCCGCGTTCCCAACTTCAAGTTTCACTGGCTGAAAACTCTGCTTCTGAGGGTGCTCAAGAGGGGCAACTTTATCGGTCTTGATTCACGCAATCATGTCAATCACTTCACCGTTAATGCTTTGATGGATGGTCTGAATCGGCTCGGCTTTAAAGTGATTGAGGTCCGTCCGGGCGCACCGAACATTTACCGAAGGTGGCTATTTGACTCGCTGCGCATCGCCTACTGGGCAATGGCTACAGCGCTCAGCATGATGCTTGGCATTCAAATCGGAAACAGCATTGAGGCTTTCGCGTTCAAGCGTTGAGGGATGCATCCGGCGGTGAAGGCATGGTTGCATGGCTGTCGGAGGTGATAGAGATGCAATCTACGGAGGGTTATAAGAGGCGGCTGCGTTGGCATCATATTTCCCCATACATCCTGCTTGTGCAAGACGCTCTCATGGCGCTGATCGGTTTCGCAGCTGCCTATCAGTTGCGCTTCTTCGGTTTGATAGCTAAATGGCTACCGCCATACCAAGGCATACCACCGATTAACATACACACAGGCTTCATTGCCCTTCATGTGCTTTCATGGTTGCTTTGCCTTCACTTTGTCGGGCTATATAGGCGATACCGAGAGAGGCATGCGGTTGATGAATTCTACAGCGTATTGGTAGCTGGCTTCATTGCCGGCGCTATCGTCGGGACACTCGCCATGCTGTTGCGCTATCAATGGCTATCTCGGATTGTCTTCGTGATGGCTGAGGTGCTGACAATCCTGATGCTCGGTATCGGCAGGATGGTTTTCAAAGCTGTTGAGCAGATGCTTTGGCGCTCCGGCATCGGAGTTTCAAATGTTGCCATAGTTGGCGCAAAAGCTAAATGCCTCGTTGAGCAATTTACTGTGACAGGTTATGGATGCAGGGTGATTGGGGTTGTTGAGTTAAGCGAACTTGGGAGCGAAGACCACGAGATGCTGTGGCAACGGCTTGAATGTCGTTTATCAGCTATGGGCGGGCTTGACGAAATTATCGTGGCTGAGAACTCGCTTCCCGACAGCACATTGATGCGGTTGCTTGATTGGGCTGAAGGGCACAAAATCAATGTGCGCCTTATGCTCAGTTTGGTTGATGTCATCAAACGGCGAGGGCAGTTTGAGGAGATTGCCGGGATGCCATCCGTAACGGTTACAAGGCTTCCGTTGCGCACCTGGGGGGCGCTTGCCAAGCGTTTAATGGACATCTCGTTATCTTTGCTTCTGCTCGTTATTTTTGCGCTGCCGATGTTGTTCATAGCCCTGTTGATAAAGCTTACTTCCAAAGGACCTGTTCTTTACCGTCAGGAGAGGGTTGGGCAAGATGGCAAGGTGTTTGTGATGCTTAAATTTCGCACGATGCGCGAAGGCGCTGAGGATGATACCGGACCAATCTGGGCTATGCCAGATGACCCTCGCTGCACTAAAATTGGGAAGATGCTCAGAAGGTTGAGTCTGGACGAGCTGCCGCAGTTGTTCAATGTGCTCAAAGGCGAGATGTCGCTTGTCGGGCCAAGACCTGAGCGCCCATACTTTGTTGAGCAGTTTGCGCAACGCATCCCGAGATATATGGAGCGGCATAGGATTAAAGCTGGCATAACTGGTTGGGCGCAGGTCAATGGGCTTCGTGGCAATTGCCCAATTGAGGAGCGCACAAAATATGACCTCTACTATGTTGAGAACTGGTCTTTGCTGCTTGACCTAAAGATCCTCATTAAGACTTTCTTTGAGGTGCTCTTCCACAAGGGGGCATATTGAATTGTGTGTGGCTTACGCCGTTGGCAGCATTTCTGTGGCGATGGACGATAGCCCGATTAGGGTGGCTTAGCAATTGCTCTTGCATTTGCCCGCCCTGCTTTCAAGGCAGAAAGGATGTGAGCGTGTCGTTGAAACATGAGGAAGGTTTCATGGGTCCGCTCAATTGATAGGCATGTTGGCATCTTTATTGTGCATGCCCTCTGGTTGGTGAAGTGGCTGCAGCCGGCATGCTATGCGGAGACGGGAAAGGTGCTCGTTCTGAAATTTGCCGGCATGGGTGACATCATCCTTCTTAAGCCTGTGATTGATTGTATCAAAAAACGCAGCAACTCAAGTTTGCATCTCCTTACATCACCAAGCATGCGCGAAGTTGTTGAACACCTCGGGCTGGCAAGCGATGGCTCTGTCTATGAAGTTGATTTTGGAAAGTGCATTTCTAATCCCGGTGAGTTGCTCGCCTTAGTTATGAGGCTGCGCCGTGAGCGCTTTCTTGCCGCAATTGATTTTGAGCAATGGATGCGCGTGAGCGCCATTATCTCTTTCCTCTCGGGAGCAGCATTGCGCTATGGTTTCTCAACGCCGATGCAACACCGTCATGCGCTGTATACGAACTTCGTTACATACAGCTTTGAGCAGCATACGCTTACATCCTTTGCCTGCCTCGCCTCCCAGTTTCTTGGGAGCAACATCGTAAGTGAAGCCCATGCTAACTTCTTTGGGTGCGTCTCTCCTCGGAGGGATAAAGTTGAGGTTGTCCATCATCGCCTTCTCTCATCCGGTTGGCGCGGTTTCGCCCAACCGGTGGCAATCATACATCCAGGGTGCGGTTTTGGTGGCGAACCGAGGATGTGGTTGATTGAAGGCTATGCTGAGGTGGCTCGCAGGTTAAGTGGGTGTGGCTTTTTCGTCGTCCTAACAGGTGGTAAAGATGATGCGCGCTTCGGCGAGCGCCTCGTGCGCTTAGCAGGCTGCAATGGTGTCTTAAACTTAATTGGCAAAACATCTTTTGCCGAACTGGTAGCACTCGTCAGCATGGCTAAATTTGTTGTGTGCCCAAACACTGGCATAATGCACCTTGCTGCCGCAGTTGGGACACCGACAGTGGCGTTGCACGGACCTACAAATCCAGCTCAATGGCGTCCGCTGGGGAGAGTTCACAGGGTTATTCAAGCGAGGCTGGATTGTGTTCCGTGCCTGCGCTTGGGGCACGATTACAGGTGCAACGATTATCAATGCATGCGCACAATAACGGTTGAAGAAGTTTGGAACGCAATTGATGAGTTGCTCAAAAGCATAGGCATGTGAGTGGCGACTTGAGCTTTGAGTTTGCATAGTTAAGGTTTGAGCGGCGAGTTGAGCGATGGTATCGCATGGAGGTGGTGGTGATGTATATCGGTTTTTACACGGCTCCATTTCGCGGTGAGCCATTTGAAAAGGTGGTTGAGTTTGCCAAGCGAGTTGGTTTCCAAGCGCTTGAAGTTGTTTGTGGTGTCGGTTCGGGACACATCGATGCCCAACAAGTGTTGCGCACCGGTGGCGGTAAGGTAAAGCAACTTATTGAATCATCAGGATTGCATATTTCGGCACTCGCAATGTATGGGAATACGCTCAACCCAGACCTTGCTGAGAGGAGGCGTTTCCTGCTCTCCCTACACAGGGTGATAGATGCGGCAGCTATCTTAGGTGTTGAAGTTGTATGCACGCTCGCTGGGATGCCTATGCCAAACAAGACAAAGATGCAGACGATTGAAGAGGATGCTCCAAAGGCTTTCAGAAGGATTTGTGAACATGCTGCCGAGAAGGGCATTAAGATAGCCCTTGAGAACTGGTATGCGACCAACCTGCAATCGCTAAGGCACTGGGAACGCTTCTTTGAAGTGGTAAGCTACGACAACATCGGTTTGAACTTTGATCCATCGCATCTCGTCTGGCAGGACATTGACTACATGTATGCTGCCGAGAGGTTTTCAAACCGCATATTTCATGTGCACGCAAAGGATACAACGATACTTTGGCACAGGAGAAGATACTTGGGCAACCAAGAGCATGGTTGGTGGCGATATGTCATTCCGGGGTTTGGCACGATTGATTGGGGGCAGCTAATCGGTTTGCTCAGGAGCAATGGCTACAATGGCGTGTTGAGCATTGAGCATGAGGATACGGCGTTGCCAAGGGAGGAAGGTTTGCTCAAAGGGTTGGCATACTTGCGCCGTTTTGTGTGACACATTTTCCAGTGCTGGGGAGGATGGTTGGCTCTGCGTGGTGGCGAAATTAACCTGTAACGCAGTGCCGATTGGACGGACAAAGCACAGGGTGACTTAGAGCACGCTCGTAACGATTTGGCGAGCGGTTTCTACGAGTGGGCATGCCTCTCCGCCCATCAAGCGGCTGAGAAAGCCGTAAAAGCTGCCTTTCAAAAGTTGCACGGGGAAGGGTGGTTATTCTATTGCTGACTTGGTGGATGCTTTATCCACGCGGGCAGTCGTCCCTGAGGAATTGCGCTTGGCAGCATTGGGATAGGATAAAGCCCATATCCCCACACGCTATTCCGGTGCTCATTCATCCGGTTTGCCAAGAGGAGGCTATACCCAGCAGGAAGATGAGGGGCTAATCAGCTATGCCGAGCAAGTCCTTCGGTTCTGCTAAAATCTTCTCGCCACGCTATACCCGAGATGAGGTCATCAGCTTGCTAAGGGAAATATCGCCGGCTTCGTCAAAGGCTCTCCCTTTGCGGCGTGTATGACGGCGCTACCGCAAAAACACAAACAGTTGGTGGCGCCGTGGCTTGCCCCAACAGAAGTTAACGATATGATGGTGCAAGCTAAAATGGTGGCGACTTAACAGCCCCATTCACCTGTGCGACCTATTTAGAATTTTCAATGTCGCTACCTATACATTAATGCATGAGCACCATAACGATGCGTTCCGGTGTCATCGGGAGCGATGTTACCCGCTTTCCAATTGCATCTGAGACGGCGTTGGCAATTGCGGCGAGTGATGGAATGATTGATGGCTCCCCTACACCCTTTGCGCCGTAGGGTCCGTCTGGATTTGGCACTTCAACTATGACTGGCTCTATTTCCGCCGCATCAGTGCTCGTTGGAAGAAGGTAATCGGCAAGCGTGGCGTTAGCCACCCTACCATCATCGGTATACTTGTAGCCCTCCATTGTTGCCCACCCTATGCCCTGCATTACTGCACCGTGTATTTGACCCTCAATTGCGAGCGGGTTGAGTGCTTTGCCCACATCTTGAGCAGCGATATAACGCAATACCTTCACCTTGCCCGTATCTAAGTCAACAGCCGCTTCAGCGAGCGCAACGGCATACGCTGGGCGAGTTGGCATCCAAGCAATGCTGTGTGAGCCGTGCAGAGGTCCATATTCGGCAATACAGGCTCGCCCAAGCTCTATGTAGCTCACCCTCTGGCTCTGATTGTCCTTTACACAGATGCACTCTTCACCGAGTTCAAGCTCCTGTGCATCAACTCCAAGTATCTTTGCAGCTATCTGGAGCATGCGCTCGCGCAATTGTTGCGCGGCTTTGAGCACAGCCATGCCAGTCGTGTAAGCCACTCTGCTGCCACCAGTTTGATGATGCCATGGGACTGACTCCGTATCGCCTACGACCACTGATACCTTTTTGATGGGCACTTTTAATTCCTCTGAGACGATTTGAGCAAACAGAGTGTTCGTTCCAGTAACATCGCAAGAACCTGTTATGACTTGGAATGTGCCATCCTCGTTCAGCATGACGGTTGCGCTTGAGTATCCCGAATAGTTTGTCCATTCACCACACGCTAACCCTCTTCCGACTCTCCAATTGCCACTGCCAAGCATTTCCAAAGCTGCTTTGCTTGGTGCGCTCCCGTTTAGATGGGCTGTTGGTGATGCTGTGCGAAAAGCTGCCTTTGAGCGCTCATGCGTCTTAGCGGAGTAGTCCATTAAGGCTTTCAGTGTTTCTTTAAATCCGACTTTAGGCAACGGCACACCATCGGTTGATGTATCTCCCTCCTCAACAGCATTCTTCATCCGCAACTCCCATGGGTCAATTCCGATTTCTCTTGCAAGCATGTCCATGAGGGATTCCCTGACGAATGCCATCTGCGGGGCATCCGGCGCCCTATATGCTCCCGGTGCAGGCTTGTTTGTATAAACTCCATATGAGCGAATCCTGTAACTTCGCAGGCGATATAAGCCTCTCAGGTGAACCGAAGCGCCAATATAGCCGCTCACACCGCCATCCCAAAACACCTCAGCATCAAGTGCCATAAGTGTTCCGTCCTTGCTTGCGCCGAGGCGTGCGCGTGCATAGCAAGCCGGTGCCGGGTGGGAGTCAAGGATGACCTCGCTTCTATCGTCAATGACTTGGACAGGCAGACCAGTCTTCAACGCGAGCAGGGCGGCAACTGGCTCAGTGTAAACTTGTGTGTTCCTTCCGCCAAAGCCACCACCCATGAAAGTGGGTATCACTTTGATGTGATGCAGTGGCAATCCGAGCAGCCTTGCAGTAAGCGAGCGCACCTGGAAGTGTCCCTGCGTGCTCGTCCATATCTCAACTTTTCCGCCACCAATTGGGAGCGCAATGCAAGCATGGGGTTCAAGATAACTTTGATGCACTGATGGGACATAGAATTCGCCCTCAACAACTGCATCGGAGGAGCGCATCATCTCTTCAACATCACCGCTGATAAATTCACGATACCGTGAGATGTTTCTCAGCGGTCGACCATAAGCGTCACGGACTTCCTCAAACTCACCCCCGATGAATGCGCACGGTGCATCAGGCTTTATAGCATCTCGCACATCTGTGACAGCTGTGAGCGGTTCATATTCAACTTTGATCGCCTCAATCGCTTCAAGCGCCGTTTGAACGCTATCAGCAGCCACCGCTGCGATCTTTTGACCATGGAAGCGCACATAGTCTTTGGCGAACAAGTCACTGCCCCGAACATCGTCGGCTGTTATGACGGCTTTCACGCCGCTCATCTGAACCGCTTCAGTTGTGTCTATGCGCAATATGCGAGCATGCGCGTATTTGCTCCGAAGAATTTTACCGTGGAGCATGCTCGGCACATGAATGTCAGCGCCATACTTTGCCTTCCCAGTCACCATAGCGGGCGCATCAATGCGAAAGGCACGCTCACCTACACCATCAGTTCCCATAACTGCACCACCTCACCACGCGCTGCAAAACGGCGAACCATACAACAGCGCGATAATTTGAATTTGAAGATGACAGCACTATGATGAGCCAATCATAAGGATAGCGAGAATAAAGCTATGCGAGCAAATTCATCTTTGGCGGTGATTCATATGGCGATACCTGAACGGGATAAAGCAATACTGAGGGACCTTGCAAATAGGCTCGCCGAGATAGCTTCCCTGCCATCTCAGCACGAGAAAATAGAGTTATGGCGGCGATTGAACAGGCTTGAGCCAGTTCGCCCTATGGTGCTGCTGTTGAACGACACATGGCACGAGAACAAAGACGAGATTGAGCTCAAATGTGAGGATGAGTTTGCGCGCCAACAGGAATGGCAGTTGCGCACACGCCTTTATCACTTTGAGCACATGCCGGATGACCATGTCTATGAGGCTAAAGTCTATTGTCCGATAGCAATCAAGGTTAGCGGTTATGGAATAGATGCGGATGTGGAGAGACCGGAGCATGAGTTTGGAGCAGCCCGTTTCAAACCGGTTATCAATGATTGTGATGACCCAAGCATGATAAAGATGCCAGAAGTGATGGTTGATTGGGAAGCAACCGATAGGACATATGAGCAGCTATGCGAGATATACGACGGCATACTCGCAGTGGAAAGGCGCGGCGTTGTTGGGCATTGGTTTGCAATCATTGACCAGTTTATCCAATGGCGTGGCATTGAGAACACGTTCATTGACATGATTGAGCGTCCCGAATGGCTTCACAGCTGGTTTCAAAGGATGACGGATTGGCACCTTTCGCTTCTTGAGCAGTATGAGAGGCTTGGATTGCTATCACTCAACAACGGTGCAAACTATGTCGGACCTGGCGGGCTTGGGTTTACGGATGAACTACCGCAGCCTGATTTTGATGGCACACATGTGCGCGCAAAGGATCAATGGGGGCATGCCACAACACAAATATTTGTTGATGTCTCACCGGAAATGCATGACGAGTTTGCCCTCCGTTATGAGAGGCAGTTCTTGTCCCGTTTCGGGTTGGCAAGCTATGGGTGTTGTGAGCCTCTCCATCACAAGCTTGATGTGATAAAGAGGGCTATTCCGAATTTGAGGCGCGTGAGCGTAAGCCCTTGGGCTGATGTTGGGAAGGCCGCGGAGGGCTTGGGGAACAAATACATCATGTCACTTAAACCCAACCCGAGCATATTCAGCATTGAGCATTGGGACATCGCTCTTGCTGAGAGAAAGCTGCGTGAGGCGCTCGAGAAGGCGAGAGGGTGTGTCGTTGAAGTGCTTATGAAAGATTTGCACACATGCCGCAGGCAGCCACAGAGGATGTGGGAGTGGGTGAGAATGGCAATGAGAGTGGTTGAGGAATTCGCAAGTTGAGCTCTCTACGATGACACAACTAACGGCTGCTAAAATACTCCTCAAGTCCGTTAAATATGGCGAGCGCTATCTTCTCGCGAAATTGCTCATCCATAACCAAGGCGCCATCAACGGGATGGTTGAGATAACATGCCTCAATTAGGACAGCTGGAACATTTGTGTTGCGCAGCACATAAAAACGCCTTTGCCTGATACCGTTGTCCGGTAGACCAAGGGTGGCTACCAGGTTTTTATGGATTGCTCCTGCAAGCAATTCACTCTGCGGTGTGAAGTAGTATGTCTCGGTGCCAGACTTTGCCCCGGGCGTGGGAAATGAGTTGAGATGTATGCTGACAAATGCAGCTGGGTTTAACTTGTTGGCGATGTATACTCTGTCCTCAAGTGAGACATAGTAATCGCCGTAGCGGGTCATCGTTACGATTGCCCCGGCATTTGTAAGCAGCTTGTGCAACTTCAGCGCTATGTCAAGCGTCAGTTCCTTCTCAACGAGTTTGCTCTTGAACATGCCAGTGGGGCTAATTGCACCTGGGTCTTGTCCACCATGTCCTGGGTCAATAACGATGCTCACACCGCTTAATGAACTTGCGCCAAGCTCAACTGCCAGACCACCGCCAGCTTGTTTTTCTATCACCCTGTAGCGGACTGGCTTGAAGAGTTCAAAGACGACCCTTGCCACAAGTTCACCATCAACCTCAGGGTTGCCAACCCTAACCTCTTTGACCATTTCGTTCTTCGGTATCTCTTGAGTCCCAATTGGCAGCGCTAATTCGGTCCCGCGAAAATCAATAACGATCCTGTATGGGTCACGAAGCGTAAAGGCACGATACCTGAGCGCACCTTCAACCGATATCAACCCTCTGACTATGCCGTTAGTTGGCTCAAGCTTGACAGCACTCACTTTCGCCCTGGCTTCGCCAGCTTTGCTCACTTTCAAGTCGCGAACGAAAAGCACTACCCTTTGCGTCTTCCCTTGAGCGTCTTTAACGGTGATGTCTTGAAATCCGAGCTTTACATCTGTATCAAGCACAACCCTTGCAGTTGGCGGTGTAAGTGAGTATTGCCCAACTCGTATACGCTCAATGGAACCCTTTCTCCCGATGACCTCGCCATGCATCTGTGAACTGACAAGGCAGTTTGCTGCATCAATGTAGATTCTTTCCGGTCCGCTCAGACGATTGATGCTGTAGCTTGTATTGGCAGTAAACGGTATCTCAATTCGCCAGCCGTCTTCCACCTGCTTGACCTCAACTGGCAGAAGTGCAGCGCATATATAGCCAACCTTGTTGACGGCATCAAAGCTGAAGGGCAGATTGAGGAGTCCACAGAATGCTTTCAGTGGGATGAAAAGCTCACCATCAACCGAGGTTACAGCTGGCTCAATTTTTCCTATCTCGCCATCAATCAGCACATCTTGAGCATTAGCGCGCAACTCTATGCGCTTGCCATCCTCACGCCTAATCAGGAGCCTCTCGCTGTCCATGAATTCAATCTTTACCGGCAAAACTTTCAGCCATTCCCCAGCTTGCACGAATACATCATTGTCAGACCACTTGCACGCAAGCTGTCCCACATCATTGCCGAGGATAAATAGCCGCAGGCTTTCGGTGCCATAAAGCGGTTGTGAGCCCACTAAAAGCGCTAAGAGAAGGATGCAAGATAGCGCTCTTAACCAATGCTCTTCATAAGGAGCATTAAAAGAGTCACAACCGTGGCTCAATTGCACGCTCGCTCTCCACCTAACTGGTGCGTAGTTAGTTTGAGTCTGCTAAGCTTCTAACATCAGTAGCTTTGTTGATGGCGGTGTGAGCAATATGAATGATAAACCACTAACGCAGCGGATAGCTCACACTATTTTTCGGACGAGTTTCATATACCCCTGTTATATCGGTGCATCAGACCGCTTCCTAAAAATGGTGGAGGCGGCGGGAATCGAACCCGCGTCCGATGAGACCTCAGCACTGGCATCTACAAGCTTAGCTCGCCTTTTGGTTTTCCCTGCACAGCCTCCGGCGAGCGGGATGCTGAGCAGGATAGCCTACACTCAGCTTAGTGACAGCTATGTAGGCGCTCACTGCCACGCAGCCGGCTTATCTGACGCCTTGTCCAGCACCACCGGCGAGTGCCGGCAAGACGCGCTGCCTTCAATTAGGCAGCCAATGCAACAGGCTCGGCATTTATCGTTCTTGCGCGTTTTTAACGGGACTCGCGCCCACCCGGCTTGCCGCCAGCACCTTGATACTCATCGTCGAGCCCAATTCGCCCCCACTATGCTGCGCACGATGTCCGGCAGCTTCAGGCATTTGCCGCTTTTTATTTTACCGCAAACGCTCGCCATTGTAATCCTTCGGGTTAACAAAGCAGCCGCGAGGGCTAAAGCTTGATCGGCTTACATAGCTTAGCCGACTTATGTGCCGCCTCAATGACACGCACCACTTCCCTTGTTTCCTCAGGTTTGACAATCAATTCAGCGCCTCTAAGCAACACATCTGCAATATTGCGGTAATAGTCAATCCAGTTGCCACGCACGCTCTCAATCTGCATCTCAACTGATACACCATCAACATCTGTTGAGACTTTAGCCCTATCGCTTGGGTCAAACGATTCCTTCACGAGCGTCCCCTTCGTTCCGAGAACGCGCCAGCGCGGTCTTTGAATGCGCGAGAGATTTGAAAGCTCAATATTGAACAGGACACCGTTGTCAAACCGAAGCCACACCTGAGAGTGTGTCTCAACTTCAACATCCCAGTGCCTGTAGTGCAAGTTTGCAAAGACCCACTCAACATTACCCCTAACAAGTTGAAGCGCTTGATCAACGAGATGAGCGCCCCAATCGTAAAGCATCCCACCACCATGCCTCTTTGAGGCACGCCATCCTCTTGGCTTGCCATAACCGCCAACGCACGATTGGAATTCAAACGGTTCCCCTATCAAGCCAGATTCACATATGCGCTTCACGGTCAAGTAATCGCTATCCCAACGCCTGTTTTGGAATACGGATAACAAGACGCCATTTCTGTCACGAGCCTCAATCATCTTGTCGGCTTCCTTAACGCTCAAACACATGACCTTCTCAACAATGCAATGCCTGCCAGCATCCATGGCTTGAATTGAGAGCGGCGCATGTGTGTCATGCGGTGTGACGAGCACTACAAGCTCAACCTCGTCGTCATTTAAAGCTTCCCTTAATTTCGCATAGCCTCTTACTCCCTGTTCCTCAACTGCCACCCTCAATCTTTCTTGGTCAATATCGCACACCGCAACAAGCTTTAACCCATCAGTCTGCTTTATCGCATCGCAGTGGAATTTGCCCATACCATACCCAACCACACATACGCCTATCTCGCCACCCATTACCGGTCACCCCCTGTGATACGCTCCTTGTGTTGTTGCGGCACATCACTTAGTGCGCACGGTGATGGATGAAAATTCAAGTGGCGCAAGTTTGCGTCTAATTTCGCCAACACCAGTTTGCACTGATAAAGCCGATGTTAACCTTGATGCGTTTAGCAGCGTTACAAAGTCGCCATACCATAGCGCTATCACGCCGTCAATTTTTGAGAGGTTGACAAGCTCGCGCCACATATTGAATGGGGATATAGCCCGCCGCGTCATTGGAGCGCACCCGGAAATGTTGAGGGCAACATCGGCTGCAACAAGTGAGAAGCCCCTCTCACCAATTGCTGTTATTGGGAGCCAGATAACGATGCCATCACCAACATGCTTAGCTGAGGTTAAAAATATCTCTTTTATCGCCTCGTTCGGTGCATCCATTACTTTTGCTGCATTTGAGAATGCATGCGAGAGCGTTTTTAAGGTCTCCCTGTGCACGAAAGCATCATTTGTCAGCAGCCTTTTCCCGATGTCGCTTGAGCCATGCAAATCTGTCCATACTTCATCGGAGCCGATAAGCAACAAACCGCCCCTTTCAACCCAACTTGAAACGCGTTTCAGTAAAGGTTCGCTGAATGTGCTTCCTATCGGGGCAACTAACAATCGGTAATCTTCAATTGCGCCATCACAAACAAGCTGCTCGTCAACCAGGTCGCATGGAAGAACATCGTAAAGGCTCATCATACACTTTGCAAAGTCACCCTGCAAGGCTGGTTCAATGGCGAGGGAAGTGCTCGGTAGGAGCAACGCCACATCGGTAAGGTGCGCGCGCTTCGGGACAACAAGTTCGCCATCCAAAAACATCTGCAGCAGCCTTCGCAACTCCTCAATGCTCACGGCGAGCATCTCGGGTTGGAGTAATGCCACAATGAAAGCCTGTGCCCCAATAGCATTGCTGCCATGTAAAGCGATGTTTGAGCGCTCGCCATGAATCGCATCATTAAACCTTAGGTTGCAGACACTGTTCACCTTATAAAGTTCGCATGACGATGAAAGCAAAGCTGCATTGAGCAGCGGCATGCTCGCATCAACCCTGATAAAGGCATTGTAATGTGCGGATATGGCTCTTACAGGCGCAGTGATAAGCCAACTTGCAGGCGGTGTTATGCTCGTTGGGATGCTAATGCATAGCTTTGATTGCGTGAAGGCTTCCCTCATTTGATGCAGGAGTTGAGAAACAAATTTTGCATTAGCCAGACCATACCAGTTGATGAAATCAACCCAGTGGCGCCTCATGCCATAAGGTGAGTCAATCCAATCTTCGTTGCTGCGTTCCATTGGGTAGCTGATTTCTCCCCACGAGTTATATTTCGTTCCCCACGCCCTGTTGAGCGCATTCAGCGCAAGATAGCGGGCTTTTAAATGTTGCATAAAGGAGAGCTTTGCATAATCGTCGCCGCACAGGAAATCGTATAGCATCGTCCTGCCGAATTTTGATGCGTTCAAATTTTGAGCCGCAAGTTGTGGCATGCTCACTGTGACCACATCAACCAAGTTGGCAAAATGCTTTGAGAGCAACTTTATCGCCTTTGCGCAAGCTCGCATTGTTTGTGGGGCAAATATTGAGGGTGATTCTAAAGCCTTTCCGGTTGTGGCAAACATGCTCTTGGGCAATTCTTCGCCGACCAGTTTTGGCAACTCAGCAATGCTCACCAAAATAGCGCACGCAACCCCGAGTTGCCTTGAATGGTGCATCACCTCGGAGATCTTATTTAGCATTGTTGTGGCTGTTTGAACATCCTCATTCATGGAGAGCTCAAACTCGCCTATGCCCTCAACTTTTAAACCACTCTGATTGAACTCCTTTAACATGCTCGCCAGTTTTGTGGCGCTCTCCAATTCGGCGGGCAGCTTCACAATTGCATGCACAGCTGCTGTAGGTTCATCTCTTAATGAAATGGCGTGCATGATCATCGCGCATGCCCATATCAGCATTAGCATTGCAGCAGCCATCCATCTGATTGAGCAAGTTTGACTTCTTTCACACTCACCCGAGAAATGCATAGCGCAGGCTACACCACCTTTAACTTCACTATCGTAGCTCCTGTGCCACCCTCGTTCAGTGGTGCCAATTCAAATGACTCCACATGCGCGTGCTTCTTAAGCAACCCGTGCACCGCTTGGCGTAACTTTCCCTTCCCGTGAATTATGCGGACGGCTCTGTGACCAGCTAAGAATGCGTCATCAAGAAACTTGTCAACGATTTGAAGAGCCTCTTCCACCGTCCTGCCGATAATGTTCAATTCGTTTGGCACAGATAACATCTTGCGTATGCGTAACGCAGCCGTAGGCGGCTCCGATGCCCCCTCTCGCTTGACATGTGCTGCTTGAACTTCACCCAATGGCATCCAGAAGCGCAGCCCATCAACTTCAATTAGCACTTGTCCACTGCTTTCCCTCGTTTCAACCACGGTTCCATGCACTCGTATCCTCGGCACAAAAACGCTTTCACCAACCCTCGGCACATAAGATGCTTGTGCTGCGCCCTTGACTTCGCTTGCGAATTCTCGCTTCAATTCCGTGAGGCGTTTGCGAAGCTTTTCGGTCACCACACTTTCACTTGTCTGCTTGCGCATCTCTCTCAGGATGCTCTCAACTTCGTCGCTTGCGCGCTTAATAATGCCCAATGCCTCCTCACGAGCCTGCCTTAACAATCTCTCCCGTTCCTCACTCAACTTTTGAAGTTCATCCTCGTAGCGCTCAATGAGAGAACGAAGGCTTTGCCTCTCCATCTCGATGGCTGCAAGCTGCCTTTCCAACTCATTCCTTTGTCTGTCAACCTCTTTTAGAGCCCTCTCCCATTCGGCAAAACTTGACTTGCGCATGCGCTCTGCATCTTCAATGACTTCGGTGGGCATGCCGAGCCTCCTTGCAATGATAAGCGCATAGCTTGCTCCGGGCGAACCCATGACGAGCTTGTAAGTTGGCTGCAGCGTCTGCGGGTCAAATTGCATTGATGCGTTCATGAAGTTCGGATGACCCTGAGCGAATGCCTTCACCTCGCCAAGGTGTGTTGTGCAGACTACGACAGCGCCCATCTCGCAGAGCCTCTTCAAGATCGCCTTTGACAGTGCGGCACCTTCCTCAGGATCTGTGCCGGCTCCGAGTTCATCAATCAAAATGAGCGCCTTATTGTCGGCATGTTCAAGCATGGTCGCTATGTTAAGCATGTGCGATGAAAATGAACTTAAGCTCAACTCTATGCTTTGCTCCTCACCTATGTCGGCAAACACTTTTTGGAAGACCCGTATGCGAGAACCTTCCTTTGCTGGTATGTGCATGCCTGCCTGTGCCATCAGTGTGAGCAACCCAATCGTCTTCAATGTGACGGTCTTACCGCCCATGTTCGGACCGGTTATGATGAGCGCGTTAAAATCGCCGCCAACACGGACATCAATTGGCACAGCCGCCTCTCCAAGCAACGGGTGGCGAGCGCCGAGTAAAACTGTCGCTCCATCGGGATGAACTTCCGGCTCAACGCATTTCATCGCCCGTGAGAATTCGGCGAGCGCAAAAAGCATATCAATGCGGGCTATGGAACGCATCACCCGCTCAATCTCGGGAAGCGATTTAACTACATCATCAGTCAAGCCGCGCAATATCCTTTGAACTTCCCTCTCCTCGTCCAGTTGCAATTCACGAAACTCATTTCCAAGTTCAACTATGCTTTCAGGTTCAACGAATAGTGTCAATCCGGAGGAAGATTTGTCGTGCACAACACCCTTCACAGCGTGCCTATGAGATGCTTTTATAGGTATGCAGTATCTTCCGCCACGGATTGTGATTATCGGCTCTTGAATTGCGTGCTGTATCCCTGGCTCAACAAGCAAAGCGTGCAGCTTACCCAAAATAGTTTCACGCAGCGAACGGAGCCGGTTTCTCACTTGGCGCAACCTTCCAGATGCATCATCAACCACATTTCCCCTCTCATCAATGCACATTCTGATGTGTTGGACAAGCCATTTTAGATCGCTTATCTCCTCGGAGAGGCTTGCTAAAGGCTCTGGCAACTCGCCGTGCCTTTTAAGTTCAGCCTTTACATCAAGTGCCGCTGACAGCGTCCCAGCAATGGCAAGCAGCTCCCACGGCTCAAGCACAGCACCATGACGAGCACGCTCAATTTCGCCGCGCACATCTCTCACAGCGCCAATCGGCGGTGCACCGTGTCTCTCAAACCATCTTCGCACAGCCGTTGTTTCGGTGAGCCTCCTCATCACTTCCTCAAAGCAACTTGACGGCTTTAAAGAAGCGATGAGTTCTTTCCCAATAGCTGTTTGGGCGTGTGAGAGGACTATCCCCACAACTTTGTCAAATTCAAGCAAGCTAAGCACCTTCTCATTCATGGCATGCAAACCCTCTTATGTTGATTCACCCGAGGAGTTTTAACATTCGGGCGATGAGCGAATCGTGCATGATGGTCAAAAGGTTCGCAATAAAGCACCCGACGAAACAGAGCTCCGTATACCATGCTTTTTAACGCCGCAGAAAAGCAACCGCGCATCGCCCGTGCAAGCTGCATCTTAATCTTCAGCCCAGTATGCTAACCACCGAATGTATGGTTCAAGGTCATCATATTGGCTTGGGCGCTCCCATTTAATTTCAATGTGGCGAGTTAGTTTGTGTCTAAGGAGCATTGCGAGCGCCTCTTGTGATAACTCAACTCCTCTTGGGTTTGTGCCTTTCGGCGGTAGCTTCAAGTATCTTTCCTTGCCGAGCGTTTGGAGCACCTCCCTCTGTGCGCCGACTGGAATAGCAAACAATCCACCTGTGCCATTCCATCGTATTATTGCAACAAGCAAATCGGAGCGTGGCTCATAAGCTTTCACGAAGCTCTCAACCTTCAGCCAATCAACTGTCCATACAAGTTTTATAGCTGGGATGTTGTTTGATCTTACGGTCACAGTCTTAATTGACACCGGCTTGCCAAACAGCGTTACATCAGCCTCTGGGAAGTTTGAGGGCGTGTTCACATCAACATAAGGGCGCCCAAACTTGTAGATCAGCATTGAGATGAGTATCTGCTCTCTGAGCACACCGACTTCCATACCAACTTTTCCGGCACGAGATGCATGTTTTTCGGCAATATGAAATAGAAGTGGCAGTTTGCGCCTTATTCGTTCATTGAAAGCATCGTCATCAAACAGGCAGGTTATGTTGCGCTCGTTTACAATGGCTTTTTCGCTGCCTGATGTGGATGATTCGTCGGATGGTTTGCTATGCAGCGCTAATATGGAATTGAACGAAGCCAACAAGGTCAACACAATTATGGCTGAGATTGGCGGGAGCTGAGTTTGCACCGGCTTCACGGCTCGCTTGTATAGCACGCTCACTTTGCTCACCACCATCACTCCCTGTGGAGGAGCTATGTGCAATTTTAATTCCATGCGTAACCGTTAGTTTTGGATGACAGTTGTTGCATTACAATCATTGACGCACATAAATGTTTGCGCTATGGTGTAGGCAATGCGCCTATCGCTGGAGGTTGCTGTGCGCATCGCCGGATCGCAAAGTTAACTGGTGCGGGCAACTTAACATCTGTCTTCACATCCAACGGTGCAAATCCTATCTCAATTTGACTTGGGGGTGGGTTGCCTTGAAAAGCGGGAAGGTGAAGGTTGGATTAATTGGATGCGGTGTGATGGGGCGGTCGCTTGCTTCGGAGCTTGTAAAGGTGGATGGGGCGCTCCTGTTTGGCGTGTGCGATGTTTCAAGGGAGAGCGCCGAGAGGCTCGGAAATGAGTTTGGTGTTCCATCTTATACTGACCCGATTGGCTTTGCGGCGCATGAAGAGCTTGATGCAGTCGTCATTGCAACACCACCATTCACCCATAGGGACTTGACCATTGCAGCAGCTGAAGCTGGGAAGCATGTATTTTGTGAAAAGCCAATGGCTCCGTCGGTAACCGATTGCCTTGAGATGATTCGTGCCTGTGAGCGAAGCGGTGTAAAGCTCATGATCGGTCAAGTATGCCGATATCATCTTTTGCACCGCGCTGTCAAAGATGAAATTGAATCGGGGGAGCTTGGCAAGCTCATCTCGGTGTTCGTTTACAGAGTTGGCGGTCCTTTCAGCGGCGTTTGGGATGTGCCATGGCGTAGGTCAAGGGCACAATCCGGTGGTGCGCTAATGGAGATAAACACTCATGAGCTTGATTTCATGCGGTGGGTTGGTGGCGAAGTTGAGTGTGTCTTTGCGTGTGGCGGAAACTATATTTGCAAAAATTGGGATTATCCAGACTGTGCCTTCGTATCGCTGAGGTATCGCAGCGGTGCTGTTGGCGTGTTGCACTCAAGCCAAGTTTCAGCAATTGGCGGCTATGGGTGCAGGGTTGATTGTGAGGGCGGCTCAATATTGCTCCCGTCTTTTTGGGGTGAGGGCGCGGAAATGATGATAAGAAGATGGGATGGTGACGAAAGGCGCGTTAGAGTTGAAGAGCTTTCAAAGCGCTCACTTGGTTCACCAGTTTGGCAGGAGTTGAAAGAATTTATTGATGCCATACAGGAGGGGCGTGAGCCGGAAATAACAGGCTACGATGGGATGGCTGCGGTTGAGATAGCCGAGGCAGCCTACATTTCAATTGAGCGTGGCGAGCCAGTTAAACTACCGCTTGTTGGGCGATGATTGCATGCTTTGCAAGCGCCAGACTGCTTGCCTTTAAGGCAGGTGAAGAGCAAAAGGATGTCGCACCATGTAACCGATGGAAGGCTCCTCAAAATGATGGAGGTGCTCAACAGGCGTCAGGCAACGCTGCGAATTGTCCTTGAAGAGATTCACAACCCCAAAAACATTTCCGCCATCATGAGGACTTGTGACAGTGCTGGTGTGCAATATGTGCATGTAATATACACCGGCTTAAAGCCACTCGTGCTTGATGCGGACATAACCAAAGGCGCTCATCAATGGATAACAATGACGGTGCACACCTCAACTGATGAATGCTTGAGCGAGCTTAAGCGCATGGGCTATGCCATCTATTGCACGCAAATTGATGTGACGGCAAAGGACTTCACCGAGGTTGATTACACACGCCCTGTTGCCATAGTCTTTGGGAATGAACAGCGCGGGGTATCTGATGTTGCTTTAAGCTTCGCCGATGAGCGCATAGTTATACCACAGATGGGTTTCTCTCAGAGCCTGAATGTATCCGCATCGGTAGCTGTGATTTTATACGAGGCTTTGAAACAAAGGCGCGCAGCCGGAATGTATGATGAGCCAACGATGGACGATGCTGAGAGGCGAAAGGTGCTAAACGAGTGGTTAGAACGAGAGGGGCGCTCAGGATTTGGAAACTTACAGAGTTGAGTTAGGGGGGTGATTAAGTATGCATGGTTTGATCTATTGCCTTAACACAAGCACAATTCGTCCGGCTAAGCTGCTTGACAAGATAAGAGTTGCCGGTGAGTGTGGCTATGGAGCAATAGAGCTATGGAATGACGAAATGGATGAGCATCTGCGCTCCGGTGGAAGTATGAGCGAGATAGTGAAGGCGCTCTCAGATTATGGTCTTATCGTCCCAACCGTCATAGCAGTTCACAATTGGATGACCACTCACGGAGAGGAATATTGCAGGGCACTTGACGAGGCTAAAAGGCGCATGGAGCAAGCTGCTGAAGTAGGTGCAAAGCATATCGTCGCTACACCGCCTGTGCGCGCTGAGGGCGCATTTGATATGGGTATGGCGGCAGATAGATACAACGAGTTGCTTGAGCTTGGAAGGAACATCGGTGTTCTTCCGGCAGTTGAGTTCCTCGGCTTCTCGGAGGTTATCTATCGCGTTGAGCAGGCGTGGGAGATAGTCAAGATGTCAGGGGCAAGGGATGGCTCTGTTGTTCTTGACACATTTCACCTTTATCGTGGTGGCTCATCGCTTGATGATGTCCCGGACTTGACCGGGGAGTTCATAGCCGTCTTCCATTTCAACGATGTGCCTGCGACTGTTCCGAGGGAGAGCCTTACCGACGCCGATAGAGTTTATCCGGGTGATGGAATATTGCCGCTGCACCAAATTGTGAGAGATGTTATAGGGCGCGGTTATAGAGGTGCCATATCGCTTGAACTCTTTAACAGAGAGTTATGGGAGAGGGATCCAAAAGAGGTTGCACAAGTCGGCATTGAAAAGATGAGAGCGATCGTTGAGGGACAATAAGGCAAGACGCTATTCACTCATCCGTGATGCGCTTTTGACTCGCCGCTTTGGCAGAGCAACTGAACGCACATTTAGGGGCAGCTGATGCGCTAAACTGAAAGATTGGAGAGGTGCCCGAGCCTGGACGAAGGGGCGCGACTCGAAATCGCGTAGGGGTGGCAAGAACCACCCCTCGGGGGTTCGAATCCCCCCCTCTCCGCCATTCCACTTTGCTGTTGCCTCTTGTAGGAGTGGTGCCCGAGTGGACGAAGGGGCGGCTCTGGAAAAGCCGTAGGGGCGGCGAATACCGTCCCTCGCGGGTTCGAATCCCGCCCACTCCGCCACCTGCGCAAGCAAGCTGAAAGCACTCAAATATTGTCCAGTCAAGCCACGGCTTATGATCGGATTATGTGGACTAATGTCCTCAAGCGCTCTTTGCAGTCGGCTAATGGGTGTGTGAGAAGTTTTAGTATGGCTATGATGCTCTCTCTTACAATGGCGAGGAGTTTGAAGGGGATGACGGCACTTCCGCAGTGTTTCCTCAGGTATATGCAGGCGCTGGCGTAAAACGAGCGCCTTGCAAGTTCACCGACCTTTGAGGTTGAGCTCCTGTGCAGATGCATCACTTTGGCGTATGGGCAATATGAGATGCGCCAACCGAGCCTGCGGACACGGGCGCACAAGTCCACATCTTCAAAGTATAGGAAGAATCGCTCATCCATACCGCCAGCTTCCGCGAGCGCCTTGCGCCTGCAAAACATGGCTGCGCCTGATACCTCTTCAACATCCGAGGCTGCTTTGTAGTCTCGTCCTTTGCCCAAAAGAAAAGCCTCAACTGCGCTGTGTAAGCCAATAAGTGAAAGCACAATGTGGATGAGCTTTTGCGCTCTTCTGCCGGAGGGCTGCAATGTGCCATCACGGTTTAGGAGCATCGGACCGATTATGCCGATGCGGTTGTTGCTTTCAGCGAATGAAACAAGTTGATGAATGGCATCTGAGCTGAGGATGCAATCGGGATTGAGGATAAGCACATAATCGCCCCTTGACTCCTTCAACCCAACATTTATGGCTTTAGCATAGCCCAAGTTCTCGTGATACGCAATGAGCCTCACCATCGGGAAATGCTCTCGCACAGTTGCAACTGTGCCATCAGGGGATGCATTGTCTACAACGATCACTTCAACTTTAGCCCCGCTGTGTTTGGCTGAGTTCAAGATGCTCTCAAGGCATGCTCTAACTGTATCCTCAGAAGCATAGGTAACGACAATCACCGAGATGGATGGCTTTGCAGTATTTTCTGGCTTGATGCTTGTCTTGTGCTGTGCGTCGGGAGTGGGACTCATTTTCTTGGCACCGCTTTTGACAGTTCAGGCACCCATAAGTGAGTGCGATGCTTTGAGGTATGCATCTACGACATCCCTTGGAACGCCATCCATTCGTATGACGCCGTGCTCAAGCCAAATGACGCGCGATGCAAGCGTCTGCACCCATGGCAAATAATGCGTCACGAATATGAGCGTTACACCGTTCTCGTTCAATTCGCGCAATTTTGAGAGTGCCTTGCTTTGGAAATGCTCATCCGTAGCTTGAAGTTGCTCGTCTATGAGCAGTATTTGTGGGGATGCATGTATGCCGAGTGAAAAGCCGAGTCTGATGCACATCCCAGTTGAAAGCGTCCTTATAGGCGCATTCAGCACTCTGTCAAGTTCGGCAAAATCAAGTATGCTCTCAAGCTTTTCGTTGACCTCCGATATGCTCATACCCATAGTCACGCCAACAAAAAGCAAATTGTCAAGGACAGTCAATTCGGGATGGAATCCGCCAGCAACACCGAGCATTGCCACAACTTTACCTCGCACCACACATTCCCCGCTTGTGGGCTTGTAAACTCCGGCAAGTATTGCAAGCAGCGTTGTCTTTCCACTCCCATTAGGTCCGATGATAGCTACACTCTCGCCAAAGCTCACATCAAATGAAATGCCATTAAGCGCGACCACTTGCGCAGCCTTTGCCCTGCCAAGGCGCAATATTGTTTCCTTGAGGGTGCCAGGGCGATCAAAATAGCTTGTAAAAACTTTGCGCAGCTGACGAACCTGTATTGCAGTTTTACCTGGCGGAATAGCTGCCTTTGCTTGTCCAAATTGTGTGTGCATCGTTTCCTTCCCAACCTGCCATAGATTAAATATTTGCGGTTGCTAATCCGTCCCTGCTGGTGGAATTATAGCGTCTGAGCATGCCCGTTTGCAAAGGGACAAATTGAATATATGTAGCGCCCTTAGGCATATTGGTTGGTGGGCAAGTCAATCCCAAAATGGCATTTGCGCTCAATTTAATGTTTCGTCAGATTTTGGTTTTAACGGTTCAGGATAAGCAGTTAAAGTCTCAGAGGGGTGATTTCAGTGGATGGCGTGATGCTTCAAAATGTTAGGGATCTTTGGGTTAACAACATGCGCAACTTCCCAAGAAAAACATGCGTTGTATGGCATGGTGTTGAATACTCATTCTCGCAGGTTGATTATGCGACTGATAGGATATGTGCCAGCATGCAGCGGCGCTTCGGAATGGGCTTGGAAGACCGCATAGCAATATGCGCCCCAAACTGCATTGAGTTCTTCCTGCTCTATTGGGGCATAGTCAAAGGTGGTGGTGTTGTTGTCCCAATAAACACTCGCCTGACTTATGAGGACATGCGCTACATGCTTGAGAACATTGACCCGCTTGTGTTTTGTGTTCATTCAAGTGTTCGTGATGTTGCTTTAAAGGCTTTGAGCGAGTCTAAATGCTCACCCAAGCTTATCACCATTGGATTTGAGGAATCCGACGGAGTCCAGCTTGACGAACTGCTACAGGAAGAGAGGTTGCCAATATATTGCGATATTGACCCGGAGCAACTCGTCATCATCATGCATACATCTGGCACGACCGGGAGACCAAAGGGCGCCATGGTGACCCACAGCAATATTCTCTTCAACATACGCATGGCTATAATTGCGCACAGTTGGCGGCATGAAGACATTCACCTTTTGGTTGTCCCCATGTTCCATGCCACAGCACTTTATAGCATGCTTCCCGCCTCAGCATATCTTGGGAGCACGATAGTTATAGCGCCACGCCCGGACATACCGGAGCTTGCCGAACTAATTGAGCGGCACAGGTGCACGACATTCTTTGGTGTTCCAACCCTGTTTTACTTCCTGACCACATACCGCAGGTTGAAGGAGCACGATTTAACAAGCTTGCGTTTGATTGCCTATGCTGGCGCACCTATGCCGCCGCAGACGATCAGAAAATTGCGCGAGCTATTCCCTTGGGTGTGGCTACACAACTTCTTTGGGCTAACGGAGACTATTTCAATGACTCATGTGCTGCCAAATAGTGATGCGCTGACGCATTCGGAGTCTATCGGGAAGGTGCTTCCCGAAGTGGCACAGCGCATAATTGATGAGCATGGAAACGATGTCGCAGTGGGTGAGGTTGGCGAGTTGTGTTTTCACAGACGCAATGTCGTTAAGGGCTACTGGAATCAACCTGAGCTTATGCAGGAAGCCATGATTGGCGACTGGTTCAGGACGGGCGATTTGGCATGCATTGATGAAGATGGCTATGTGTATCTCAAAGGGCGAAAGAAGGACATGATCATCGTTGCCGGGGAAAATGTCTACGCTCTTGAGGTTGAGAATGCGATTCTGTCACACGATAGCGTAATGGATGTTGCAGTTGTGGGCGTGCCAGCTACCGGTGCGCTTTCATATCTTGGCGAGTTGATAAAGGCAGTTGTTGTTCCAAAGCCCGGCTTAAAGCTGACGGAAGCCGAGATAAAGCGCCATTGCTCATCTATACTTCCGAGCTATAAAGTGCCGCACATAGTTGAATTCAGGGAGCAGCTGCCGCGCAATCCAGCCGGTAAGGTATTAAAGCGAGAGCTGATATGATTTGAGGTGGCATTTCTTTTTCGGCAATGGCGGAGGTCACTTGCATTTGCCTCTGCTGTTTTATTGCGCCGTTCAGGATGCTTTGGAAGGGTGACAGGGTAGCGATGTGAACTGCCGTTCGGCTAAAGCCGGCTGCTTCTTTTGGGCGCATGTCTTGAGCACTCTTGTCCATTCAAGAAATTAAAGTCGCTCTACACTACAAACTTTGTTTGTGGCTGCTTTTGCCAAGCTATGTTACAGGTCTTCACCGCCAATGATTTTTTCTGGAGGATGCATCTTCTGATGCACCGATAATTTTTCGGTGGCTCAGGAGAACCATCCTCCATCATCTGAAAATGGTGTTACTCATTTCGGACTGGTGGCAAACGCCAGACCGTCTGCATGTTCCGAGCTGCAGCTTGCCCTAATAGCACACGCCTAAGCTTAAGGAGGTGGGAGGGTGCATTCCGCTGTCGGCTATAGCTGGCAGTTCACTGCGCCCGTATTTGATGGTCAGTGTGCATAAATTGCACTCAACTAAGAAAGTCGCCGCATTAGCCTTTGTTTCCTTCCTTTGCTTGCCTTTGCTGCTTGCGATGTGGCGCCCAATCCCTTATGTGATTGAGCGTTTTACACCCGATGATGCCTATTACTACCTCAACACAGCTCTGAATATAGCTGCAGGGCGCGGTTCAACATTTGACCGAATTAATCCAACCAATGGCTATCACCCGCTTTGGATGCTTGTGTTGGTTCCCGTTTACAAGCTTTTTGATGGGGTTGAGCTGCCATTGCGAGTTGTCCTGTCCATTGAGGTGCTTTTGATGTTGGCATCAATGTGGCTTTCATTTGAACTGGCGCGTCAGTATATCCCAACTTGCTTAGCGTTGCTTTCGCCGCTGCTGCTTTATGTCTTTGTTGGGTTGGCTGGTTTTTATGCCCTTGAGAGTCATCTGCTCATCTTCGTCTCGCTAATTGCGATTGCCTTTGCTCTTTCCCGCCCTCATATCTTTGAGCCAAGCAAGTTCAGTGTAGATGACATTGTCTGGGGAGTCTTTCTCGCTTTAATTGCGCTTTCAAGGCTTGATGCAGCCTTCGTTTTTGTGAGCTACGCATGCGTTATCATTGCCCTCGGAGTTAGAGCGGGACGGCTCAGCTTGGCGAAGCTTTCCTCATTCTCAGCCCCATTTGCGCTCTTGATTGGCATTTACCTTCTATGGAATCGTTTTCACTTTGGGCATTGGATGCCTATTAGCGGTGCTCTGAAGATGACCATACCAAGCATTGTTTTGATTCCAAGACACCTGTTCATAAAGCCTGTCATTGTAAGGATGGCAATATCTCTCGCTGCATCTGTTGCATACGTTTCTGCGACTCTGCTAAGTAAGCCCTCCAGTAGGCTGCGCCAGTTCCATCCACCACTGCTTATGCTCAACATCTATGTGTTGCTGCATGCATGCTACACCGCCTTCCTTCAGGACTGGGGTGTCTTCCCGTGGTATTTTGCGCTCTCGCTTTGCAGCGCCTCACTTACCCTGCCAGCGCTAATTTCGCTTTTGGGCGCTTTTAATCATCCAAAACGAATAGCTGCATTGGTGGCAATGTGCGCAGCTTTAGTTTTGCTCGCCGCTTTCAACAAGTTGGCTTTGCCCTCACGCCATGTCGGATTGCGAAAATTATATGAGCAAGCCATGTGGCTCAAGAACAACACAGAGCCGGATGCAATCTGCATTGCCGAGGATGCTGGAATCATAGGCTACTATTCACAGAGGCGAGTCATTAACCTTGATGGGCTGATAAACAGCTACGAATATCAGGAGTATCTTGGGCAGGGCAGGTTCGCCGATTATCTTCGCCTCAAGGGTGTGCAATACTTCATTGCAACTCGTGGCAACCCAAAGCATGGCGAGCCATTCCGATACGAAGCTTATAGCCATCTTTACAATGTTGTTGGTGGCGTTGTTGAGCTTCAGCCGGAATGGCGATTGAATGGTGCGCCAATACCGACCTGGAAGTTGCGGAGGTGAATTGATGTGAAGTTTGAAGTGAAAGATTTAAGCCTCGCAAATGATGGGGAGCTCGCAATTGAGTGGGCTGATAGGCAGATGCCGGTGCTGCGCATGATACGGGGGCGATTTGAGCGCGAAAGACCGCTTGAAGGTGTGCGCATTGGTGCATGCTTGCATGTGACCACCGAAACCGCCAATTTGGTTCGCACGCTAAAGGCTGGTGGCGCACATGTGGCGCTGTGCGCTTCAAATCCGCTGAGCACGCAGGATGCTGTGGCTGCAGCACTTGTGAAGGTTTACGAGATACCCGTTTTTGCGATTAAGGGCGAAGACAGAGAAACCTACTATAGGCATGTGCATGCTGTCCTTGACACACACCCGCAGGTTACGATGGATGACGGAGCAGACCTTGTATCAACGCTGCACTCGGAAAGGCGTGAGTTGCTTGGAGAGGTTATTGCCGGCACTGAGGAGACGACAACAGGCGTCATAAGGCTTAGGAGCATGGCGAGTGACGGTGTGCTTGCATATCCGATAATCGCCGTCAACGATGCCCATACGAAATACCTCTTTGACAACCGATACGGCACCGGTCAAAGCACGGTTGATGGAATACTTCGCGCAACGAACATCCTTCTTGCAGGCGCAACAGCTGTTGTTGCCGGATACGGCTGGTGTGGGCGCGGGATAGCGATGCGCTTGAAGGGAATGGGTGCCAATGTGGTCGTCACAGAGGTAAATCCGCTGAGGGCACTTGAAGCCGTCATGGATGGATTCACTGTGATGCCGATGATGGAAGCGGCAAGGCGTGGCGACATATTTATCACAGCCACAGGTAACATCAATGTCATCAGGAAGGAGCACATTGAGCTCATGAAGGATGGCGCTATACTTTGCAACTCAGGTCACTTCAATGTGGAGATATGCCTTCCAGCGCTTGAGGAGATGGCTGTTGGCAAACGGCGGTTGCGTCCATTCCTTGACGAATACACTCTCCCCGATGGAAGACGCTTATACTTGCTCGCTGAAGGCAGGCTCGTCAACTTGGCAGCTGCAGAAGGTCATCCAGCTGCTGTTATGGATATGAGCTTCGCAAACCAAGCGCTGTGCGTTGAATACATCGTCAAGAATGGTGCAACCTTGGAGAAGCGTGTTTATCCCGTCCCGAAAGAAATTGATGAGCAGGTGGCTATGCTCAAGCTGAGGAGCATGGGCATACAAATTGATGAGCTCACCGATGAACAGCGCAAATACCTAACTTCGTGGGAGATGGGCACATGATGTTTCCGATGCGCAACGGGGCGATGTAAAATGCTGCCAGAGATACACTCACAGGCAGCATTGAAAGCGGTATGGCAAAGTGCCATCGTTGTCGGTTGTGTATCTTTCATGTTGGCTCTTTTGTGTGGCGGGTTGGTTTATGCCATCCACATGAAAAAGCTGTGTGAGCGCAGATTCACATTATTTGGCGGTGACTTGGCAGCCCTCCTCTCACTTGCAGCGCCGATAGCTTTGTTGCTCACATTCAGCGGAGCTGAGCCGGCAAATGCATCAGTTAACATTTTGCTCACTTTGATTCTCTCAATTGTGCTTTTGACATTTATCGGTTGGCTCATCGTCCTGATTCCGAAGAGGATGCATAAGGTTGCAGTCCTGTTGCGTCTAATAGCTGTCGCTACCTGTGCGACACTGTTGGCGCTCTCTGGGATATCGTTTGATGTGGTCAAGATCCCTTTGACGACCAAGTTCGTCGGGTTGGGATTTTTTGCAATCCCTTTTAGCGTTGCTTGGATGGCTCTTCTCACAATCACATTCCAAATGACGGCGAGAGTGCCGTGCCTATCTTTGGGCATCGGTGCTATTTCATCATTGACGCTTTCATTTGCAGCAGCAGCTCTCCCGCAGCGTATGACACCATTGGCTATGTTGCTATCTGGCATCACATTTGGAGCTTGCATGGGTCTTCTGCCTTGGGCGATGATGCTTGGACAAGCAATGACAACATTTGCCACAGCAAGTTCCATCGGCATATTGCTCAGCGCAATAAGTGTTTCTGGGGCGCTTAAAAACACAGCCCTGCTCATCGTAATTGTCCCGGTGCTGGCATTGGGTATCCCGTTCATTGAGGTCACCTGCGCCCTGTGTGATGCACTCATTTCCAAGAGCGGAGTTAAAAGGATGAGCCTGTTTGAATTGCTCATCAGCGAAGGGCTCGTTGGGAGAAGGTTATGGGTCGTCCTCGTGCTCACAAACGCATACCTCTGTATCATTGCCATGGCACTCGTGGCGCTCGTTCGGATACACTTTGCACTTAAGCTGCTTGTGCTCTTATCGCTTGGGTTCTTCGCTGTAGCACTCATTTACGCTCTCTCAAAGCTGCTCTCACAGAGGCAGCCAAGTCGTTCAACAATTGAATTGCTCGGCATACCGATAAGCACGCTCGGTTGGGAGCAAACGCTTGAGCGTATCATGCAGTTCATATCCGAGGGCACGCCGCATATGATCGTCACAGCGGACACTTCAGCCATTGTGCGCGCTCAAGAGGATGAGGAGTTTAAGCGCATCTTAAGGGGTGCTGACCTCGTCACACCGGATGGGATTGGTGTGGTCATGGCAGCGAGGCTACTTGGCGAGGTTTTAACGCAAAGGATATCGGGTGTGGATCTTATGAATAGGCTGTGTGCGCTCGCAGCTGAAAAGGGCTACAGGGTGTTTTTTCTCGGGGCGAAGAACGGAGTTGCTGAATTGGCTGCGAAGAGGCTATCGCAGATGCATCCCGGGTTGCAGGTTGTTGGAACGCATCATGGCTACTTTAGTGATGATGAGGAAAGGGACATCGTGCGCATCATTAAGGAGAGCAAGCCTCACATACTTTTTGTCGCAATGGGCATACCGAAGCAGGAGAAGTGGATCGCAAAGCACATGAGCGAGATAGGTGTTCCTGTGAGCATAGGCGTTGGTGGCAGCTTTGATGTGTATGCCGGTTTGGTAAAGCGAGCACCAAAGTGGGTGCAATACATTTGCATGGAATGGTTATATCGTGCATTGCGTGAGCCATATCGCTTCAAGCGTTTGATCGCCATCCCTAAGTTGCTGTTACAAGTCGCTAAGGCTATAGTGAGGAGATTGTGAGTGTTGAATGACCTTCCGAGCAGCAAATATGGGAGGCAAGTCAGTGAGGGAAAAGATGCCACAAAGTGATGAGCGTATCGTCATAGGTGTAGATCCGGGGAAGGCAAAATGCGGCATAGCTGTTGTCGGAGAAAAGAGCGGTGTGCTGTGGAGTGGTATCATTGGTGTAGATGAGGTTGAAAGTTATATCCCGAGGCTGTTCAAGGAGTTTGGTGCTGATGCCATCGTCATTGGCAGCGGCACTGGCTCAAGGGAGCTTGTCAGGCGAATTGCAGGGGCTGGGATTGACAAAAATTTGGTTGTAGTAGCTGACGAGCGTTTTACAACCCTTGAGGCAAGGCGTAGATATTTTAAAGAGCATCCACCGAAGGGTTTGCGTCGCCTTATCCCGATATCGCTTCAGACTCCGCCGGAACCATATGACCAATACGCTGCTATACTTCTTGCAGAGCGCTATTTGGCTAAGCGAGTGAGGGATGAGTGATAACACCGTTTTCAAAAATTAAGCAACATCCACCCCATGCAGCGCTGTGGCTTTTCACTTACAGTCGTTTAAACTTCATCTCCCAAAAGTGGCGATGCTAAATGGTGGGTTTTTTCGCCAATTCGCCATTTAAACGGCGGCCATGTTAATTAATTTTTGGAATGGCATAAGCTGTGCTAAGCCGTCTTATTCAAACGGCGGTCATAACATTGATGTTGTCGGGAGGTGAGTAGCATGGTTTTAAGTTTGGTTCAAGATGAGTGTGGACAGACGCTTTTGGAGTATGGGTTGCTCGTCAGCCTTATCGGACTCGTTTGCATCGCCATCTTGGCGCTCCTTGGCGAGCGAGTCCGAAACCTATTCGTCACAGTTAACAGTGCGATCATTACAAGGTAATACCCAAACCGAGCCATGGGTTGCGTAATTGTGCAACGAACTTTTTGAGGGCATTTGCAGATGATGCGAGCGCCCTCACAGTGTTTAAGCTGCAGGTGATTGAAGATACTGTGAAGGGAATTTCCACGGGTGGCGATATTCCGGCACAGCAAGTTTAATAGCTTCCTCGTCTCCAACAATGCTTTCTGTTGCAGGGTCAAACTTTATAGCCCTGCCTAACCTCAAAGAAAGCAAGCTTAAGACAATGGGCACATCAACCTTCACGTGATATAGCACACTGCAACTTGGCTGCTTGCGCTCCCTGATGCAATCAAGCCACTCCCTAACATGCCCTTTTGGGCGCGGCAAGTTCGGCGAAGGCAGCTGTGCGCCCTTCATCCTGTCGCCCTCAGGCACTATCTTGAAAGAACCATAGTCAGCAAACAGCGTTCCATTAGTTCCGTGAAAGTATATTCCGAGCCTGCGCCTTATTAATGGCTCTCCGTGAAAATCAAACCCGTAGCTGTTAGTCATTGATGTCCACCAACTCATGATGAGCTTTGGATACTGCCACAGGACATAGTGATGGTCATACGCATCGCCGTCATCTTGAATGACGAATCTGCCGCCAGCGGAAGATATCAAGGTTGGGTAAGCAAGTTCAAGTGCCCATATCGGCAGGTCAATTATGTGCGGAGCCATCCCGGCAGTCCACCCGCCGCTGTAATCCATCCATGAGCAATGGTGATATGAACTTAATGCAAGCACTGGATGATATGGACATAGTGGTGCTGGTCCGCACCACATATCCCAGTCCAATCCCTCTGGTGGCTTGACTGGGGCATGTTTTCCAATGCCCTCTTTGCCCTGGTTGAGCACATGGAAGGTTTTCACCATGCCGATATCTCCCAATATACCCGAACGGATTATCTCAACCACGCGAATGTAATTTTCGGTTGAGTGGATCTGTGTCCCGACCTGAGTTATGACGCCGTGTTTCTTAACAGCATTTCTAACTGCCAAGCTCTCGGCAAGGTGAAGTGTCATTGGCTTTTCAATGTAAAAGTCCTTGCGCGCCTCACATGCTGCGATTGCCTGCAGTGTGTGCCAGTGTGGTGGGGTGGCTATTATCACGGCATCAACTTCGCCACTTGATAACATTTCTCTAAAGTCAGTATAGGGCTTGCATGTTCCCTTGAATTGCGCCACAGTTGCATCAAGTCTTTCCTTCCAGACATCGCAAGCGCCAGTGATGACTACATCAGGATACTTAGCGCACTCATTCAAGATAGCTCTGCCCCTTCCGCCACACCCAATTAAACCGATATGTATGCGTTCGTTTGGATTTACATTTTTTCCGGATGCCGCAATATGCTTTGCCGATAGCCCGATGATGCCAATGCTTATTGCTTTCTCAATAAATTCACGCCTTGAATGCTTTGCTCCCTCTTCCATTTCAATCACCTCTCGCCTTAAATTTTCACCCATGTTAGTGGTGGCACTTTAAGACAATGACGGCGAGCCAACTTTGTGTCAAGCCCGGCTGTTAGATTTCTGAATTTATAAGCTGCAGCCATCCTTCACCCAAACAAGTGTGCAATGACAAAATTTCTAATTGATGCAGCTTGTTCGCATAGATTCCCAAAGCTGCGTGTTGAAGTTAAAAAACTCGCTTGGAGGTGACATTGCGATGGCTATAAAGGTGACACAAATAAAGCCATGGAAAGTTGAAACTGAGGATCGCCCCGGCGCGCTTGCCGATGCTCTTACGCCATTGGCAGAAGCTGGAGTCAACCTTGAGTATGTTGAAGCATATGCGCATGAGGCTGAACCTGGCAGGGCAAGCATATTTGTCTATCCGATAACTGGTCGCAAGGCAATCAATGCGGCAACGAGTGCCGGTTTCAAACAGGTTAGCGAATCGCCATTTGTGTTGATTGAGGGAGATGACAAGCCCGGCTTAGGACAGAAGCTATCTCGGGCGATCGCTGACGCTGGAATCAACATCCACGGTGTAAGTGCACTCGTCATTGGCAGAAAGTTCAGGGCTGTCTTTTCATTTGGGAATCCGCAGGATGCTAAGAAGGCGTGCAGCGCCCTTAGGCGGGCGATAAAACGAGGCTTGTAAAATACCGCTTCATATCCTGACACACGAGCACTGAAGTGTTAAGGGCAGGCACGTCTTAGTGCCTGCCCTTAATGCTAAAGCCAGTCGCTGCAGCGTTAGAAGGATGTGCGAATGCCTACTCCTATAACCCACTTATCCTGATCCACATCGCCGCCTGCATGACACCATGCGAGCTCACCATATATGCTGATCCTGCTGGTGATGAGCCAGTCAACACCTGCATGAACTCCCCACACTGTGGCATTGCTTGGGAGGTTAGTCGTCCTGCCAGCTTCAGCCCCAACATAAAATGTTGGGTTGGGCCGTTCCGGACCGGTGATGAACCAGTAGCGAATCTTACCGCTCCACATTGCCCCCTGCCCTTCCCAATCGGCAAATGTCGCTGCAATGTCAAAGTTGGGGGAGATGAAGTAGCCAAGTGTTATGCTGTAGCACCATACATTTTGTATCGGTTTCTCCGAGTTCTCTCCGAACAAGCGATTCAAATCTGCAGCTATCGTTATTCTGTGCTCAAACGGATATGCTCTCTCTTCCTGCGCTACAGCAATGCTACCAATCAACGCTACAGCGACTAACGCCGTCATCATCCACGCCAACTTCCGCATCTTCAACCCCTCCTTAGTTTATGGATTTACATGCTTCATTAGTGTTGCAAATTTGTTTTGGCTCATCTCAAGCGACTCTAAAAGCGAGTGTGCCTCCATGTTTCCACACTCGGCAGAGCCGCAGACAAATTCCCTCACCACCTCCTTTAACCGACTCGTGTTGTGAGCGCACATTGCCATGCGCATCCTCAGGAATATGATGGTCACCATCATGATAGCACTTTAAAGCGAACTCGTCAATACCCAATTATTGCAATGTTGGTAATGGCTTAAGTGCGGCACTCAAATAACTCCCGTTCTAATTCTTCAATTGCTCCTTCAATTGCCCTTATAGCAAATTCAACCTCTGCTTCAGTTATGATAAGCGGCGGCAACATCCGAATTATATTCCCACCGACTGCGTTGACTATTAAGCCACCCTCAAGCAGCTTGCCCTGCATATCTTTAGCGACATCGCTACTAAACTCAATCGCCAGCATCAACCCTTTACCACGCACTTCCTTTACGAGCCGGCTTTGCTTAGTCACCGCCTGTAACTTTGAGAGCAGCAACTCACCCATCGCTGCGGCATTCTCAACAAGCCTCTCCTGAGCAACCACATCCAAAAAAGCGAGCGCAGCAGCGCATGCCAAGAAGTTTCCGCCAAAGGTGCTCGCATGGCATGCTGGTTCAAATGCCTCAGCTACATCCGGCTTAGCGAGCATTACGCCCATTGGCACACCGCCGGCGATTGCCTTTGCGAGAGTAAATATGTGCGGCTTGATGCTATAGTGCTCATGAGCCCATAACTTACCCGTGCGCCCAAGACCAGTTTGAACTTCATCAAGGATGAGCAAGATACCATGCCGGTCACAAATATCTGCCACCTTTGGAAGGTAGTCATCATCCGGGATGCGAACACCACTTTCGCCTTGAATTGGCTCAAGCATTATGGCGCAAGTCCTTTCGGTGATGGCTTCTTGAATGGCTTCAATGTCGTTGAATGGGACATATTTGAAGCCGCCAACCAATGGCTCAAATCCAGCGTGATACTTCTCCTGTCCAGTGGCAGTCATTGCTGCGTATGTGCGCCCGTGAAATGAACCGAGTGCGGAGATGATCTCATAGCGCCCTTCTCCATACTTCAACTTGGCATATCTTCGCGCCAGCTTAATTGCAGCTTCATTTGCTTCAGCGCCACTGTTGCAAAAGAAGCATTTGTAGCCGCCGCTCAATTCCCAGAGGCGCCTTGCAAGCTCAGCCTGAGGCGCAATGTAGTAAAGGTTGGATGTGTGAATAAGTTCGTCAACTTGTTTCTTTACCGCTGCGACTATCTTCGGATGGCAATGCCCAACTGCAGCAACACCTATGCCGGAGACAAAGTCAACATACTCCTTACCTTCAGTATCCCAAAGGCGGCTTCCTCTCCCCATGACGAACGCCACAGGCAGGCGCGAATAAGTGCGAATGACATATTCAGCATCTAACCTCATTATCTCCTCAAGCCTCATTCACTCATCCCCCACAAGCCGAACGCTCAAATGGCTGTGCAGATATGAGGTGCTTCAGCCCTAATAACTCTAAACTAAAACCATCGCAGCCATAGCTGCGCCACTCATGATGCGGGCGATAATATCAAACGAACTGCCTCAGGAAGCGAAGGTCGTTCTCAAAGAACAGCCTTATGTCATCAATGCCGTAGCGCAGCATGGCTAATCTCTCAACACCCATTCCGAAGGCATATCCCTGCCATCTCTCAATGTCATAACCCACATTGCGGAGCACATTCGGGTGAACCATACCGCATCCGAGCACTTCAACCCATCCTCTGTGCTTACAAACAGGGCAGCCAGCACCATTGCACATTAAGCAGCTCACATCAACTTCAGCGCTCGGTTCAGTGAATGGGAAATGGTGTGGTCTAAAGCGCACTTTTACATCCTCGCCAAAGAAGCGTCTGGCAAAGGTCATCAGTGTTCCCTTTAAGTCGGCGAATGTCACATCTTCATCAACGAGCAAACCTTCAACTTGATGAAATGTGTGAGAGTGTGTCCTGTCAACTTCATCCCTGCGATACACTCGCCCTGGAGAAACAATCCTGATCGGTGGTTGGCGTGATTCCATGACCATTATCTGCACAGCCGATGTCTCGGTGCGAAGCAGCAGTTGGTCAGTTATGTAAAAGCTATCGTGCTCATCTCTTGCCGGGTGTTCGGGGGGCATGTTTAGGGCTATAAAGTTATGCCACTCGGTTTCAACCTCCGGACCTTCAACCACCTCAAATCCGAGGTCTGTGAAGATGGCGCATATCTCATTGATGGTTTGAGTTATTGGGTGTAGGCTGCCGATGCGCCATATTCTGCCCGGCATCGTCACATCAATCTTCTCACTCTCAAGAATCCTCATTTGCTCTGCAGCCTCAAGCTCGCGCCTGCGAGCGTCAAATGCAGACTGCACAGCTTCGCGAACTCTGTTAGCCACTTCACCAACCCTTGGGCGGTGTTCCACCGGCAGCTGACCAACCTTTCGCAAAAGCTGTTGCAGCTCCCCCTTGCGGCTCAGGTAGCGAAGACGCACTGTTTCAAGTTCTTCAAGCGTCTTTGCAGCAGCTATTTGACCGATAGCCTCGCCCTCAATCGCTTCAAAGCGGCTGAGCAATCCCTCAACCTCCATACTATCGCTCACCTCAATGAGCAATCTAATTGACTTGTTGACTTGCTCTCCTGCTGGACGCCATCATGTCGGCATAATGCCATTGCCTCAAGACTTCGTAAGCGAGGATGGCACATGCGTGTGAGACATTAAGCGACTCTGCTCTGCCATGCATCGGTATAGTTAGAGTCACATTGGCAATCCTTCGCATCCTCTCACTCAGCCCTCTTGCCTCATTTCCAAACAGCAAAGCCACGCGCTCACCAAAACGGTGCCTGTAGCAACATTCCCCGCTATGTGGGTCTGTGGCAACCACTTGAAAACCGTTTTCCATCAGCCATCTCTCAAGTTCCGATACATCCCCAACCTTAACGATGGTAATGTGGAAGGTGCTCCCGGAGCTTGCCCTTATCACTTTGAGATTGTATCTGTCTGCCGTCCCCGGTGTTGTTATGACCCCACAGGCTCCAACTGCATCGGCTATCCTGATTATGGAGCCGACATTTGTTGGGTCTTGAACATCCTCAAGGACAATTACGCATGAACGCCCCTCAATGGTTATCTCGCCAAGGTGTTGGTGGCGCTGTCTGACAACAGCTATAACGCATGCACCCGATTCAAGAGTTGAGATCTCCCTCATCAATCCCTCGTGCATCAACATCACATCAACAGATTGTCTCTTCGCAAGCTCAATCAATCTGGCTCCCTTTTCAGTTTGCGCAAACTGTGTTGTGAGCGCCATCCACTCAACATGCCAATCGCTGTTTAACGCCTCTAAAACAAGCAATGGTGTCTCAATCAAAAATAGACCATACTTCTTGCGCCAGTGCCCTTTGGTTAGCGCCCTTGCCAACTTGAACCGTTCGTTTTCGGTGCTTGAGATGCATGGAAGGCGCTTCATGGGGGTGGGTGACTTCTGAAGAAGTCGTCAAAGCTGTGCCGATGAGAGAGCAGCTTTCGCTCTGCCCACTATCTCCGAAAATGCTACAGGGTCGTTGATAGCCATTTCGGCGAGCATCTTCCTGTTAAGTTCAATTCCGGCGAGCTTTAACCCGTGAATGAACTTGTTATACGAAAGACCATGTTCTCGCACAGCTGCGTTTATTCGGACAACCCACCATCTTCTGAAGTCGCGCTTCTTAAGCCTCCTATCACGATAGGCGTTTGCAAGCGCCCTTATTACAGCCTCGTTTGCGCGCCTAAAACATCTGCTTTTTGCGCCCCAATAGCCCTTTGCAAGTTTGAGTATCTTCTTGTGCCTTCGCCTTGTTACAGTCCCACCTTTTACGCGCATCTTATCTTACACCTCCAAGCCGAAAAAGCGGCTAAGGCGACAGCAACTCCTTGATCGCCTTCACCTGACCTGGGTAAACTGTTGTTTCCTTCTTTAGCAGTCTCTTCCTGCGCTTGCATTTACGGCGCATGTAATGTCCGCCGCCCATGCGAACATGCATTACCTTCCCTGTCGCTGTGACCTTGAATCGCTTCTTAGCCGTGCGCTTTGATTTCTTTCCCGGCATGCTGTTGCCCTCCTGCCAAATTTTATGGCGATGAAACTCACCCTACATAGCCATCGCGCTTGACACCTTAGTGGTTGCTACCTGCATCACCGCTCCTTATCTTGTCTTGTGGCTTTCTTTTTTTCTCAAGCATGCCCGCTGTGGCGAGCCTTGAGCGCCTCTCGCTTTGGAGCAAGCATGACCACAATTTGACTACCTTGCAACTTTGGTTCACCCTCAACTTGCGCAATGTGTGATAGCATCCCCATAATCTCGTTCAATTTGCTGTAAGCCATATCCATGTGAGCCATCTCACGCCCACGAAGTATCATGCAAAGGCGCACCTTGTGTCCCTCTTGAAGAGCCTCAGTTGCGTTCCTCGCTTTGAACTCCAAGTCATGTTTGTCCGTCTGCGGACGAATCCTTATCTCCTTTAAGCCCTTCTGGTGCTTGCGCGCCTCCTTCTCACGCTTGCGCAGCTGATACAGGAACTTACCGTAATCAACTATCCTGCAAACCGGCGGCGATGCATTTGGTGCAACCTCAATAAGGTCAAGTCCCTTCTCACGCGCAATCTGAAGTGCCTGTCTTGTCGGCATTATCCCAAGCTGTTGTCCGTTCTCATCAATAACTCTCACCTGTGGCACCCTGATACGCTCGTTGCACCTGAAGGGTAATTTGTCATCCCTTACGATAACTATTCACCTCCATCGGTGAGCAAATTTACACACATAATTTTGACGCGCTCAGAAATCAGTTGCGCCAGACCAAATTATTGTCTTGCAGATGCGCGCCCCTGTAGTTAAAGGTTTTTTCTCTCAATTTGCTCAATGAGCATTCTCAGAAAATCGGCGACACTTATTTCACCCAAGTCCTTTCGTCCTCTCTGGCGCACTGAAACACTCCCGCTTCTAACTTCCCTGTCGCCGCAGACGAGTATATATGGCACTTTGCGCAACTCGCATTCCCGTATCTTTGCCGAGACCGTATCGCTGCGCGAAATGACTTCAACCCTTATTCCGTGCTTTGAAAGTTCGCTTGCCACTGAGCTTGCATACTCAATGTGCCTATCCGCAACAGGAACAACGCTAACTTGAATTGGCGCAAGCCAGACGGGGAATGCACCCGCATAGTGCTCAATTAGTATTCCTATGAAGCGCTCCATTGAGCCAAGTATAGCTCTGTGTATCATGACCGGGCGATGCCCTCTTCCGTCGCTACCAATGTATGTCAGGTCAAATCTTTCGGGCAGATTGAAGTCAAGTTGTATGGTTGAGCATTGCCATTTTCTCCCGATGGCATCAAACAGGTAGACATCAATCTTTGGACCATAAAAGTTAGCCTCCCCTTCAATCCTCTTGTGCTCAATTCCGAGCTTGTTTAGCACCCTCTCAAGCTCTCTCTCGGCAAGCTCCCAGACCTCTGGTGTGCCGGCATACTTCTCAGGATGGCTCCGGTCGCGCACAGAAAGCACGACTTCAAACTGCTCAAACCCAAATCTCCCCAGAAGATGATATGCAAGCTCAATCAAGCCCTCAATCTCATCACCAACTTGCTCGGGCGTGCAAAAGATGTGTGCATCATCTTGAGTAAGCCCCCTTACGCGCATCAATCCGTGAAGTGTTCCTGAGCGCTCATATCGGTAGACGGTGCCCATCTCCGCAAGCCGCATCGGCAAGTCCCTATAGCTCCTTGTGGCTGACTTGTAGATGAGTATGTGAAATGGGCAGTTCATCGGGCGCACAAGATACTCTTGCCCCTCAATCTCAATTCCAGCAAACATGTTCTCACGATACCAACTCAAGTGTCCGCTTGTTTGCCATAGAGTAACCTTAGCTATATGCGGTGTGTAGACAAATTGGTAGCCGCGCTCAACCAGCTCAACCCTCAGCATGTCCTCAATCAGTTGCCTAATGATCGCCCCTTTAGGGTGCCAGAGCACAAGACCCGGTCCGATATCCTCCTCAACTGAGAACAACCCAAGCTCCCTTCCTAAGCGCCTATGATCTCGCTTTTGTGCTTCCTCAAGCTGATTGAGGTAAGCTTGAAGCTGCTCGTGAGTCGGAAATGATGTTCCATAAATGCGCTGCAACATTGGGTTGCGCTCATCGCCACGCCAGTATGCTCCGGCGCTGTGAAGGAGCTTAAACGCCTTCACCCAACCGGTGCTCGGAAGGTGTGGACCTCGGCAAAGGTCAACAAACTCACCCTGCCGGTAAACTGAAACTATGTCTTCGTCCATCTCGTCAATCAGCTCAACCTTATACCGTTCGCCGAGCCGCTCAAATAGTTCTCTCGCCTCATGCTTGCTCATTTCAATGCGCTCAATTGGTGTATCAGATTCAATCAACTCCCGCATCTTTCGCTCAATCATCTCAATATGGTGTGGCTCAAATGGCTTTGGCACATCAAAGTCGTAATAAAAGCCGTTTTCAATTGGCGGCCCTATGCCGAGCTTTGCTTCTGGGAAAATTTGTTTCACAGCGTGTGCAAGTATGTGAGCTGTCGTATGGCGATACACATCCCTGCCGACTTCGTCATCAAATCCGATGAAGCGCAGCGTGACATCACCCGTTATTGGACGGTTAAGGTCTATAGGCTCACCATTAGCGAGTGCCACAAGTGCTTTGTCCCTGAGACGCGTGCATTGCTCGCACATGTTTAGAAGTTGCAATGATGTGACACCTTCGTCGCATTCAATCTCAATTTGCTCGCTATCGCTGATTTGAATCCGTATTCGCATCTTGCTCACTTCCATAGAAAATGGGCACACAAAACTGTCACCTTAAGGCGACAGGGGAATGTGCCCTCCCACCTCCTATGAGTTGTAACATCTCGGCGCCATGAGGGCACGCTACCGCTTGTAACAAGCGGACGGTCTTGCGCCTCTTATGAAGCTTAGCAGCAAGGATGCTCCAGCCGTGTGTCTGTAAGAATCTATTGGTTTTAGCCTATGGTGGTTCACTCACATAAGCGTTCAATACAGTTAGGCAAATTAAGTTCGACAAGCTTGTAAAGCGAGCATTACTTTGCAAGGGCGGACGATAGTCCGCAAAACCGAAAAAGAAAGATGCAGGCAGCTTAATAGCCGCTCCTACATTCAGCTGCGTAACTTCTGTTCGATTCAATATGACGGGCGCTCCTTTAAGGTAGCTGATAAACCACACACATTATTTCTCCACAAATTGTTTTTCAGGTTGCATTCTATGCAACCAACATCCAGAGGGTATCCTTCTCGCAAAATGAAGTTGTTACGGCACACAACAAAAATGGTGGGCGGTGCAGGAATCGAACCTGCGACCTCCGTCCTGTCAAGACGGCGTTCTCCCCCTGAACTAACCGCCCACCGAACCGTTCAAATCGTCACTTTCTATTTTGATGCAGGCAAGCGAGATCGTAAACCCGACAGTGCCTTTCAATCTGTGACACTATCGCACCCAAGGGCTTTGATCACTATATCTGGATAGTCAGTTGCGATCGCATCAACACCGACATTAAGCATTGCCGAGAGTGTCCTAAGATCATTCACCGTCCACGCCACGATGCCTATAGCTCTTTGGTGAGCATGCTTCACAAACTCAGCCGTTATGCTTCCATAATGTATGCTCAGACCGTTAGCTCCACATTCAAGAGCCACATTAATCAGCCGCTTGAATTCATTCATACTCTGGCATTCCCCGACAATCAAAACCTTTGGCAAGTGTGGACGAAGCTCGCTCACCATCTTGAGCACAGAGGGATGGAAACTGCAGATTACAACCCTATCAAACGCCCCGCCTTCCTCAATTGCGCTAATGACCTCTCTTGCTGCGTTACTTGGCTTCACTTCAACATACATAACCATATCATCCGGCAGACAGCTCAACGCCTCAGAGAGTGTCGGGATGCTCTCACCCTTAAATTCTTCCCCTTTCCATGAGCCAGCATCAAGAGCCTTTATTTGCTCAAGCGTCAACTCTTCCACTTTGCCGCTTCCATTTGTTGTCCTATCAACGGTCTCATCATGCATCAAAATGACACAGCCATCCTTTGTGATACGGGCATCAACTTCAATCCCATCAACATTTAGCTTGATTGCCTCACGCAATGCGATGAGTGTATTCTCTGGATATATTCCGCTATAGCCTCTATGAGCGATTATCATCGGGCGGGTGCGCAAGCCTTTGCTCAATATCAAGTGCCTGTGCACAGAGCACTCTACATCGCCCATTATTTCTCACCCCAATCAATTAACCCCTCTGGGATATCAACGACGATGTGCTTGCCCTCAAAATCAATCTCCCTGACGAACTGTTTCGTTATAGGTATCAACCCTCGTTCGGTCACAAACAAGTCGTGAGCTGGTGAATGCATGATGTCAATCACTTCGCCCACTGTCCTTCCATCGGTTGTAATGATCGTCATGCCGAGCAAATCCGAAATCAAAAATTCATCTCTCTCAAGTGGCGGTGGTTCGTCTGGGTGAACTGTCACTTGCCACCCGATTAGCCTCTCAGCTATGTCGGCGGAATTGATGCCCTCAAACTTGAGTGTAACCCTATTGCCTTTAATTTCGGAGCGCTCTATTGTCGCAAGGAAGCGCCTCTCAGTTGGACTGACTAAGCAGACTTGGTTGCCAACTTTGAACCTGCCCATCAATTCCGTCAATGGAATGAGTTTCACGCTGCCATCAAGACCGTGCGTTGAAACAATCTCACCTATCACCTTCGTCCATTCCTTCAAAGGGTCACGGAGTATTGGAATGCGCCTTTTGCCGCAGTCATTAATTGCATGCGTTGCTGGCAGCCGTGCGTGTGCTTTTCGCTTGCCCATTTGGAGACCTGCATCCCCCTTAACGAGTTTGCTCTTCGCTCAAAAGCTAATCAGCGACTGCAGCCTGAAGCCCGTAGCATGGTTTGAAGGATGTCCGACAACAAAGTTTTGCAATGAGGGGCAGATGATGAAACAGACGAGCGCTGAATCCATTCGGAAACTCGCAAGCGCGATGCCCCTGCCGAACACAAACTTTTGGGCTCACAGGAAGATTCACCCCCAATCTTGAGATGGTGAGGCTTCTGTTTGTCCTCGTAGGGCAAGCCTACTTGATTGCCGATTTTTTTCGCTTTAACTTTTGGCAGGACAGTAGCCCTGCCCTACGATTTTTTTCTTTGCTGAAAAATTTTCGGCTTGGCAGTAGCCTCGCCATCCAACTGGTTCGTAGTAAGGCACGAAGCGAAGCGGAGTGCCGTCAAGAATAGGATGAAGAACAAAAGTCAAGTAACAAATTTGACGCCACTACGCTATCGCTTCGTGGCTAACTACGAACTTAGCCAACAAAGTTCGTGGTAAAGAGCACCCCAATTTTTCGTTTGCCCTTTACCTCAAATGTTTTTGATGAACGCTTTTTCAAAACCATGCCATGGGCTTTAGCCCATAGTAGCTGACGAAAATCTCTTAGCGCCGTCTTTAGACGACGGTCAAAATTTTCGCCGAATCAATCTTGACTTGGTGGCACAAAAAGTGAAACTGATTATCCACCACATTATGTCGGATTCCATACGCTACACTTCAACTGCCCAACTCTTACCCCGAAATAGTTTTGGTGGGCAGGCTATTATCTGTCTCCCTACAAAATTTGCCAAATGCACATGTCTCATTCGTTTAAGAGGTATGCCCACCCGATCGGCTTGGCGGTAGTATTTCCACCGTCACCTTCTTGCCTCGCTTTGTTGCTGCGGCTCGCACGAGAGTCCTTATCGCCTGCGCTATTCGCCCTTTACGCCCTATAACCTTGCCGAGGTCTTCGTCGGCAACCTTGATCTCAATTACGACTGTCCTTTCACCCTCCAACTGTCTCACTTGGACTTTATCAGGTTGATCAACAAGCTGCCTAACGATGTATTCCACAAGCTCCATCATCCGCCAACCCCTCCAACTGGTATTTGGGTTTCTATGTGCTGTGCACACTATCTTAGGGAGTTTGGTCAACTCATTCCCGCTTGACCTGAATCGCTATCGCTAAAGCGACGGTCGGGGCACGCTTAACCTACCCCAATTTGCAGGCAGGAGTTGATATATCTCGTCCCATGCTAACAGTGCTACTTTGTCTTCTTGGCTTTCCTTCTCGCTTTCTCTTTTTCCTTGCGCTTCCTTAGTCTCTCAGCATGCCTTTTTTCAAACTCTTGCCATATACCTTTTTGCTTGAGCAGTGAAAGAACTGTCTCCGTAGGCTGTGCACCGAGTTCAAGCCAATGAATTACCCTCTCGGATTTAATCTGCACTTCCGCAGGGTCTGCTGTCGGATTGTAGTATCCGACTATTTCAATGAACCTGCCGTTTCGCGGCATTTTTGAGTCCGCAACAACCAATCTGAAGCGAGGGTTGTTCCTCGCTCCAACTCTCATCAACCTTATTCGGACAGGCAACCCGACATCACCTCCCGTTTTAGGTAGTGCAAGCATCAGATGCAAGAACGAAGGTGGGCTTTTGCCCGCCCAATTTTTTCGGGCTCAATTAATGTGTGCCTGCTGCTATCTAATTAAGCTGGCGTTTTACCTGCCCACGCCGAGCATGCGTAGTAAATCCTCGTCGCTTAACTTCGCTTTTGAAAGGCGCTTAAGCATCTCGCGCATCATCTTGAATTGCTTCAAGAGCATGTTTACTTCCTGCACGGTTGTTCCACTGCCTCTGGCTATTCGCCTTTTTCTGCTCCCATCAATTATGTCAGGGTTAAGCCTTTCCTCGGGCGTCATTGAAAGTATGATTGCCTCAAATTGCTTCAAGCGGCGCTCATCAATCGCAAAAGGCAGTTGGCGCAGCCCGCTAAATCCGGGAAGCAGCTTTAGCAGTTGATCAAACGGACCGGTTGCCTTCAACCTTTGAAGTTGTTCAAGCATATCCTGTAAGTTGAACTTGCCCTCGCGCATCCTCTTTTCCATCTGAGCAAGCTTTCTTGCCTCTTCCTGTGAGAGTGCCTCTTCAGCCCTTTCAAGCAGCGTCCTAATGTCACCCATCCCCAAGATCCGTTCCGCCATCCTGTCAGGATGGAAGACATCTAAGTCCGTCAATCTTTCGCCTGTGCCGATGAACTTCACTGGCTTCCCAGTCACTGCACGAATTGAAAGCACAGCGCCGCCCCTCGCATCGCTGTCAACCTTGCTCAATATGAAACCTGTAACCCCGACTTCGCTGTCAAACTGGCGGGCTGCATTGACGGCATCTTGTCCCATCATCGCATCAACGACGAGCAGTGCCTCATTTGGATTCAGCGCCTCTTTAACGCGCCTCAACTCCTGCATCATCTCTTCATCGGTATGCAATCTGCCACCTGTGTCAGCAATTACAACACCATAGCCTTTATCCTTGGCGTGCTTGATCCCATGCTCAGCTATCCGCTCGGGCTTTTCGCGAATGCCCATCTCAAACACATCTAACTCCGCTTGCCTTCCAACCTGAACAAGCTGTTCAACAGCAGCTGGGCGGCGAACATCGCATGCCAAAAGCAATACGCGATGCCCACGCCTCTTAAGCCAAAGGCCGACCTTGCCTGCTGTGGTGGTCTTCCCAGTCCCCTGTAAGCCCATCAGCATAATGATAGTTGGCGGAGTATGTGAAAACTTCAAAGGCTCGTGTTGACCACCAAGCAACTTGACGAGTTCCTCGTAGACAATCTTGATGACCTGCTGTGCCGGCGTGAATGACTTTAGCACTTCCTCGCCAATAGCCCTTTCCCTAACTCGCTCAAGAAAATCCTTTGCAACACGAAGGTTAACATCGGCTTCAAGCAAGCTCAACCTTATTTCGCGCAACGCCCTGTCAACATCCTCTTCCGTCAGGCGAGCTTTGCCGCGCAGTTTCCAGAAGATGCCTTGAAGCTTATCAGTCAAGCCTTTAAGCATTGTCATATCTAAATCACCACTTGCAGCCGTTTGCTCTTTCAGCAGCGCCAAAAATTTTAATTGGCAATTGATTGTGAAGCGCTCTCCAAGATACTATCGCAAAATTGGCATTTGATGCAAAGCAGCAGTATGATGCGATTGCGCAATATAGCAAATTCAAGGTTAGCTCACCAAGTCCAGAATGCTATACTGCAATCGGGCTAAGCGCAGTTATGAGCTGAAGCGATAGGAGGGTATAGCAGCAATGATGAGGCTTGCGGAGAGGCTGTTCAAGTTAAGCGAACATGGCACGGATGTCAGGCGAGAAGTGCTTGGCGGGATCACAACTTTCCTGACAATGTGCTACATCATCTTCGTCAATCCGGTCATACTATCAGCAGCTGGCATGGATAAAGGCGCGGTCATGGTGGCAACTTGCCTTTCAAGTGCCATAGCAACGCTTTGCATGGCATTCCTTGCAAACTATCCTATAGCGCTTGCACCAGGGATGGGTCACAACGCTCTTTTCGCATTCACAATTTGTGGTGCTATTTCAGTTGGCGGCTTTGGGCTTTCATGGCGTGCAGCGCTTGCATGCGTTTTCATTTCCGGTTCGCTGTTTGTGTTGCTTTCTCGTGTTGGGTTTAGAGAGGCGATTGTTGACGCGATACCGGAGCCGTTGAAACACGGCATTGCGGTCGGCATTGGATTGCTCATAGCTATGCTCGGGCTGCAGTGGGCTGGAATAGTCGTTGACAACCCAGCAACACTTGTTGGGTTGGGGAACCTCCGTGCGAAACCTACTCTTGTTTCAATCCTGGGCATAGTTGTCACGATGTTCCTGATGGCTCTAAATGTGCGCGGCGCAATATTGCTTGGGATAATAGTGAGTGCAGTTGCTGGCTGGCTTGCTGGCATAGCGGAATTTAAGGGCGTTGTCTCGCTGCCGCCTTCAATTGCACCGACATTTCTCAAGCTGAGCTTTTACGAACTGCCTTGGGAAAGAGTCCTTGACCTCATCGTCATTGTCTTTGTGCTTTTCTTCCTTGATGTGTTTGATACCGTTGGGACTCTCATAGGTGTTACCGTCCAAGCTGGATTGTTGAAGGATGGCAAATTGCCGAGGGCAAGACAAGCGCTTTTGAGCGATGCCCTTGGAACAGTTGCCGGAGCGCTCCTTGGAACAAGCACTGTTACAAGCTACATTGAGAGCGCTTCAGGTGTAACAGTTGGTGCAAGGACTGGTCTTGCGAGCGTTGTAACCGGGTTGCTGCTTTTGCTCTCGCTGTTCTTCAGCCCCATCATGGAGATGTTCAGCGCCGAGGTCAAAGTTGGTGGTGCAACTCTTCACCCAATAATTGCACCGCCGTTAGTCATCGTTGGCTTTTTGATGATGAGCAGCGTAAGGTTTATCAGGTGGGATGACATAACAGAGGCACTGCCGGCTTTCTTTGCGCTCATCATCATGCCAGTCACATTCAGCATAACCGAGGGAATCGCATTTTCGTTCATAGCATGCTCACTGTTAAAGCTGGTAACTGGGAGATTTAAGGAAGTGCACTGGCTTGTCCATCTTTTCTCGCTTCTGTTCGTCATACGATACATCATCATGCCGAAATGAGGCAACGCGAAAGTGGATTGTGAGCAAGCCGCAGGCAATGATAGGAAGCGAATGAAGGGACACCTGAAAAATTCAAGCGCGCTGCCGTCCACGCCGTTTAATAAGCCTGTGTAAATTGTGGTTTAACTCCTGTCGGATAAGCAGTTTCGCTCTTTACTTAAAATGTTGGTGGTATGCGCTTTTTT
>JANXAS010000017.1 GCA_025062195.1 Armatimonadota bacterium | reverse complement strand
CAACCGCCAAAGATTTCAAGGGCGACGAATTCCCAACCTTTCGTCCAGCCACCTTGCGGCAAAGGGAACAGCCTTTTGTGCGCAAGCCACCATTCCTTCCAGTTCACGGTTGTCAAGTGCACTCGTTGCACTTGACCTTTGTCGTTGCGAAGGTGCAGGAAAATTTGAACAGGGGGCGTATCGGGCGGGTTCTCCCAGCCCCATCGGTTGCCGTAAATCCAAGCATCAACGCAATCGCTGCCATCAGGGATTGGAATTGGCTTTGGCGGATAAAGCAAAATTTTGGGGCGAGAGTTCGGGTCGCCGTTGCCACGATAAGTTAACTTTCCCACCGGTCTGTCCCAAACATTTTGCTCTCGGCTCGGTCGGAAAACTGCAACAGCACCACCTTCAACTTCCATCCGCCAACCTTTCAAATCGCTGAAGGTGACCGTTGGCAGTCGTGGCTCTTTTCGGTTCGCCCAAACCATCTCATACGGGCGCTTGCCGACATTTTCGTTCGGCTCAAAATCCGCAACAACCTGCCCCATCGCCTTCACCCCGCCGGTAAGAATAAACGTAACCACCACAATGAAGGTGAGCCTTCCACTGATCCCTTTGTTTTCAGCCCACAATTGCCCCATGTTTGCCACCTCTGCGGGCACATTTGTGTCATCACCTACTTATGTTAAGGTAAGCCTAATTACTTAACTATGACGCTTGAGAGCACCCCCACAACTTCGGCAATATTTTGCGTTTTCACGGTTAAGTGTGCCACAAACGCTACATACTTTCTTTGGAGAGACTTCTCCAATTGATGTCGCTTTACGCCCACGGAATAAAAGCCGTGTTTTGCCAACGGTAATCACATCTCCGCTCTCAAGTTTCTTTGAGGCAATCGGCATATTATTGACGAAAACTTTGGCATTACTTTCGGGAACTATCACATATCCATCCTCTTCCCATCGCAAGAAAGCATGCTTCATAGCAATTTCACCATCGTAATAGAGTGAAACATCGCGTCTTTCGTCGCACCCGATTGTGACAATTGGCTTATCAATCGCAAATTCACGCCTTTCCATTCGCCCGGATGATATGACCTTCAAAGTCGCAGGTGAAAGAAATTGCTCAGCAATTGTGCTAAACAGCCCAATAAGTGCCCCTAAGAGCATGAGCTCAATTGAATGGCTTGCCCAACCAACTTCAACTAAGCCGAATGTCAGTAGTATTCCTAGAATTGGCGCAACTGTGTCAAATAGTATCCCCCAAAAATCCGCCAATCGCCGAATTTATCGACTCCTTAAAAGATTTCCTGACAATTCCTAACGATAACCCAAGTATACCACCCATTAATGCCCATGTGAAACTCCTGGCAACAGTTAGCCAAAATCTTTGCATTAATTCATTTCCAGAATAGCTCAGCACAATTGGTCCAAAAATTTTAAACCACACAAGTGAACCAACGATTTGAGCCACTTTCCGCCGAAAAAACCAAAAATTCCAGCGATTATTGCGGCACGAATTGCCCTTCCCTTTTTGCCCCAAATTAACTCCTCTAAGCCAACAATGGAAATTCCAATAAAAGTGCACCCAAGTGCCCAAAGCAACGCTAAAGGGTTAGGAGTTACTCAGTTGAATTGCGGGTCGGATGAAATCCGACCACACCACTGATTTTTTACGGCAATTTTTCGGTCAGACTATTGTCTGCCCTTGCGAAACGAAGCCAATTGCGTAAGTCCTAAGGGTAATAGTTTTTGCTCTTTACTCAAAAGTTTGTTGGTTCGTAGTAAGGCACGAAGCGCAGCGCCGTCAAAAATGGGAAACGGAACATGGGACAATTTGGGACGCCACTTCGCTTTTGCTTCGTGGCTAACTACGAACCTAAACAACAATGTTTGCGGTAAATAGCGTTGAGATTTATCACTGCCTGTAAGGTTCATTACCGAAATTTTAGGTTCCTGAAGAACCGAAAAGAAATCGGATGGCAGGACTGCCATCCCGCCAAAAGAATTCAAAACAAATTTCTTTTTGGCGACAAAATTCAAAAGACTCCATGGATAAGCAACGACGCTACATAGATTGAATATTACCTCAATTTTGAGGACAATAAGAGCTATGCGATTGGATGCAGGTTCAGGCAGAGTCTGCCAAAAACAATTAGGAGAACTTCCTCCACACCCTGCAACAGAAAGTGGGCTAATTTCGTCCACATTACAGCAGAATTGCGGGTGTATTTCATCCGCACCTGCAAGATGTTTAGGCAAGAATTGCGCCATCAAGAGGCATTCGTTATCCATACATGGTTGAGTTAGTCTTAACTCCAATAGCCCAAAATCAAAATTGGACGATACATTCATCACAAACATTGGAATTTTTGGGGGCAATTGCATGGCTTCCACTGTAGTTGTTTCACCTTCCCTTAAGTAACTCCCTTACAAGTTTGTTTACGATTTGTGGGTTGGCTCGCCCTTTTGTTGCGCGCATGACTTGACCAACGAAAAATCCGAGAACTTTTTCGTCACCTTTCCTGAATTTTTCAACGGCGTCCGGGTTTTCAGCGATGACCCTATCAACAATTGGGCGTAGCTGTGCTTCATCCGTAATTTGCACTAAGCCCATTTCATTGACGATGGTTTGTGCATCCTTTCCAGTCCGATACATTTCTTCAAGGACTGACTTGGCAATCCTGCCACTAATTACCCCGTCATTGAGCAATTTTAGCATTCCAGCCAACTGCTCCGGCTTCAATGGGCAATCTTCCCAGCCAATTTGGTCATCGTGTAGCAAGCTCTGTATCTCTGTTAACATCCAATTTGCCACAGTTTTCGGCTGCTGAAGCATGGAAACACATCTTTCAAAGAAATCGGCACTCGCCTTTGAGGCAGTCAGCAGCTTGGCATCCTGAATTGGCAAACCATATTGCTCAACGAACCTCTGCATGCGTTGTTTTGGGAATTCTGGCAAATTTTTCCCCACATTTTCAAGCCATTCATCAGTGATCACAATCGGAGGTATGTCCGGCTCTGGAAAATAGCGATAATCGTGAGCAGTCTCTTTCGTCCGCATTGGTTCGGTTATTCGCAACTTTTCGTTCCATAGCATCGTTTGTTGCTGTATCTTTTCACCGCGCATCAGCAGTTGTTGCTGACGCTTTATTTCGGCTTCAACTGCGCCAAGGACAGCTTTGAATGAATTGAGATTTTTGATTTCAACACGAGTCCCAAGCTCACTGCTGCCCTTCGGGCGAAGTGAGACACTTGCTTCAAACCTGAGAGAACCTTGCTCCATTTTACAGTCGCTCACTTCAAGGTATAACAGCAACTGGCGCAATGCCACCATGAACTCCTCAAGCTCTTTTAGCGACCTTATCTCCGGTTTTGTGACAATTTCAACGAGTGGTATTCCGCTTCGGTTGTAATCAATCAAGCTAAATTCAAAGCCGCCTTCCTCACCATGAATGAGCTTTCCTGTGTCCTCTTCTATGTGCACATCTGCTATGCCAATATGCCTTATTTCACCATCAACTTCAATTTCAAGCCAGCCATCATACCCAAGTGGCAACCTTTTTTGCGAGATTTGGTAGGCTTTTGGAAGGTCTGGGTAGTAGTAATTTTTGCGCTCAAAAATTGTGTGGCGATTTATTCGGCAATTTAACGCAATAGCTACCTTCAGGACATATTCAATAGCCTTTTTGTTAACCACCGGCAAAACGCCAGGGAAACCAAGACACACTGGGCATGTTTGTGTATTTGGCGGAGCACCAAACTTTGTTGGGCAACCACAAAACATCTTGCTCTTCGTTAAAAGCTCAGCATGAACTTCAAGCCCGATGACCGGTTCAAACTCCATCATGTTCAACCCCCTTAGTTTGATTATCACTTCAAAAACCCATTATAGCGCGCTTTGCACTATTACCATCTCGGGAAATTAAAGTAGCGTGGGTATACATTCGTGAAAACTTTTCGGAAAAAACGCAACCTCGCCATTTGAATCACGAAACGACAACAACCTCACAATGCAGCATCACCTATTGTGGGCGATGAAAGTTATAGTGCGCAACCTAACTTGTCGCAGGACAACCAAATTAATGGACAAGGGAGCCTCACATTTTTATGCATGACTTGCGCAGTTGAAATTGTTTCTCAGGGGCAGACAAAAGCTTGCCAAAAATGTCTCAAATCATCAGTTATGTCAGATTCACCTGCACACAGAACAGGGTATAGGAACAGGTGAAACCTGCCCGAAATTTTCGGGCATATTCAATTCTTGCAAAAACGACAACTGCATAATCCTTGTTAACGCTCTTTACTCAAAAGTTTATTGGTTCGTAGTTAGGCACGAAGCACAGTGCCGTCAAAAACGGAATAAGGGTCACGGGACATGGACATGGAATAATTTGTGGCGCCAATTCGCTATCGCTTCGTGGCTAACTACGAATCTAACAAACAAATTTTTGGCTCGGCAGAGCCTCCCCCTCCCGGCTTTGTGGCTAACTGCGAGCATTCCCGTCAAGGTAGTTCGTAGTCAGACACGAAGCAAAGCGCAGTGCCGTCAAAAATGGGAAACGGAACATGGGACAATTTGGGACGCCAATTCGCTTCGTGGCTAACTACGAACCTTAACAACAAAGAAAGAGCATTATCGCAATGAGCCAAATCACAGGCTACAAATACCTAAAAAACTGCAAATGTTCTTTTGGCACATTACATGCCTCAAGGAGTTCAACATACTTACTATGCAATTTTTCAGCTACATCCCTGTGCTTCTCTAAGACATCTTTCTTGCACTCCCTGTCAGTTGGCAAATGGAACAATCTTGGCTTTATCGGCCCTTTCTCTAAGGTTTTTATCGTGCGAAGTATGCTATCAACCATCGCAGTCAAATGCGGCTCTGTGACTCTGTCAACCTGACTTCCATAAATCAAAAGCCATTCTCCGTCGGTTATACTGCTTCTATTTGTTGGATGTGGCACTTTTATCCCCTTGTGGGATATTGTCGGCGATGCCACAACAAAATCCCTGATCCTTTCCACTTTCCCATCAATTAATGGGAGGATTGAATGGCTTTGGACAGTTTCAGGTATAGGCAAACCTAACAATTCAAGTATTGTTGGCATTAAATCAACGAGCGAAACAAGTGCCGAAATTCTTTTTCCGCCCTCAAAACCAGGAATGTAAATTAGCAACGGTATATGTGCAACTTCTGGGTAAAGTGGGACTGCCTGTTGATATTTTTCGGTAACGAGAGACTTTCCAATATAACCATGTTCTCCAAAGTAAAAGCCATGATCGGTCGTAAAAATTATGGCTGCATTTTTTAGCAACCCAAGCGATTCAACCCTGTTAAGAAAATAGCCAAACCAATGGTCAACAAGCGTAACTTCACCAGCATAAAGCGCACGGCAATGGTTCAATTCCTCTTTCGTCAAGTAATCACACAAGTCATAGCGAGGATAAATCACTTTCTCGCCTTTGTAGTTTGGATCATACAAATCCACATAGTATTTTGGCGGATCCCAAGGTTCGTGTGGATCAAATGTGTCAACATAGAGGAAGAAACGCCTATCGTAATTTCGCTCAAGCCATTTTGCAGCCTCTCGCATCGTCCTCGCCACAAAATAATCTTCCTCAAATTGACGCTCTGAGACATTGCGAAGGTATTGGACAACGGTTGTCCAAGGATTGCGCAATTTCTCCGGTGAGCATGGCAACTTTACTTCGGCAGGGGCACTTTTCCAATTATCATGCTCTTGCCCGCGAATGATCTCCCATACTTTGAAACCGCGCTGATAATTGTAGCCGGGTGTAAATGGATGTGGCGTATCAGCAAATAAAGCCGTGATTATGTTCGCTTTGTTTATACTCTCTTGCAATGTCACAGTCTCCGGATCAAGCGGTGACCAAGGCTTGTATGTGAATGTGTATCGCCCCGTGAGTATGTCATGCCGACATGGAACAGTCGGAAAGGAGCAAATCCAAGCCTGGTCAAATATGAACGACATCTTTGCGAACCTGTTCAAGTTAGGTGTGTAAATCCAATTATTTCCGTAACAGCCAAGGAAATCTCGCCGAAGCGTATCAGATACGATGAGAATAACATTGTCAACACGCTTTTTCACCCCACCACTTTTCACCTCACCGATTATAGTATGAGTGCCAGGTTGAGTTTGTCCTGTGTTCAGCGCACTCAACAAAGCCATGCCAGTTAAACTCAAAAACTCGCGCCTATTCATTTTTTATCACCCGCAGTTTATTTTAACGCGGCTTAGTAAAGATGAAACACAGCCTGCCTGAAATTTATCTGCAAGTGATAGTTCAAGTATTAGCTTAGTTCAAAAAGGTCATCAAAACATGGTTTGACGACAGATACACAGCTTCATTAAACAATTCACCCCTGTATAGTAGTCCAACCATTTATGCCCATCCAGCCCCACAAATTCCTGAGAATCCAACCACTTCCTCTTTCCATTCACAGCTAAATTTTCCACCCACCGAAGTGGCAAGACTTCGGGTTTATTACCTTCCCAAGTTCCTGCGAGCTTGGCACAAGATAAACCTCACCTTTTGTAGTGAAGTCAAAGACGCTTGCAGTAAGGCATAAACAAAGTAAAATCTCTTAAAGATGCCAACTCACTATTTCCTTATAGTAGACTGTGAATAATACCACTCTCTACTTGTGTGTTTTCGGGTTCATTTTGCGCTCGCCAAATAACTTGCAAGCCAATCTGAGACTGGCTCAATTTCAAAAGACCACCAACCTTGCGGGTCGCCGATTTGAAAGAGCGTTACGCCAATAACTTCTTTGTCCTTGCGCAACTCAAGGTCAAACCACTCAAGCCACGCCTGAAACTTTTTGGCATCGCCCCTTGCCCTCCAGCCATCAGTTTTCGGGTTGCCACCTTTGTCAATACCGCCTTCCGTCAAGATGATGGGCAAATCGGCAAGTTCAGGATGGCGCTTCCTCAAAAACTCGTAAAAAAGCCTGTATCGCAGCGAATACCAAATTTCAACCTTCATGTCGGTAGTGTATTCAAGGGAATAAGCGTGATAACTCCATGCACCTTTGAACTGTTTTGCTGCCCTAAGAGCTGGAACAAAAGCATCAAGTTTTGCGTGAATTTCTTCAATGCTTCCGGGCGGATTGCCGACAGCGATGCTGCCTACGCATGGACGAAATCCTGCCTTTGCAATCAACACTGCCAGCCTTTCCCAAAATCTTCCAAACCATCTGGCTGCTTCAACGCTTTCCCAAGTTGGAGTGTTTTCGCCCTCGTTTGGTCCTTCAAGGAAGTCAACCAATTTTCGGTCGGAAGGCGAAAGCCTGTTGACTGCTGGCTCTAAAATTTTGTGCCAAAAATCGTCGGCGCAAGAGATTGGGTCATCTGTGATTTGGTAGCGAACTTGCGGTGTTCGTTCCCAAACCCTCATGACGACAATGCCATTTGGGTAACGGCTTTTGTAGTCACGGATTGCTTCAACCATCTGGCTGTTCGCTTGTGGGTCAAGGACTTTTATGACTCTCGGACCTGCGGCAATGATTTTCTTTGCCCCTCCAGTATAGTGACCGATTAGATGAATGCTCAATTTGCTTTGCGAAAGTGGTTCAAAGAGCAAGAGCGCAAGAAGCCACCACATTGTCAATCACCTCAACTTTGTTATGCGTTCAGTATTGAGCGTTGTGAGAGGATTAAATGTTTTGTCCACAACTATTTTTGCGCTCAAGTGCGCAAGCGCGCAAGTGTTTGAGTGTGCTATATATTTGAGTTTGCAAGCATTTGACCCTCTTTACTTGAAATTTTGCTGGTAAATGATAACCATGCTATGGGCTTTAGCCCATATGACGAATCTTTGAGCATTGTCTTTAGACGGCGGTTAAAATTTTCGCCGAATGAATTCGGCGCTCATTTGTTTAATCATCAACCACTGGCTAAAGCCAGTGGCGTGGATAAAAAGCACCATTTTCCCAACCACGCTATGGGCTTTAGCCCACAGTTTTTCGGCTCAGCATTAGCCTCGCCCCACGAATTTTTTCGTCACAAATTTTCCACCATTTTGGAGGGCACGCCTACTGGCGTGCCTATTTTTCGCCCCATTTTTAGTTGGGCAATAGCACAACATTCAGAATTTTTTCATAAGGACGGATGAAACCTGCCCGATTTTTTACATTCAAATCTGCGGCTCAGCATTAGCCTCGCCCTACGATTTTTTCATCACAAATTTTCCATCATTTCAGAGGGCACACCTACTGGCGTGCCGAATTTTTCCGTCTAATTTTTCAGCAGGGCAATAGCCCTGCCCTCCAGTTTTTTTCGCCTTGATTTCCTTGGCAAGGTGGAAAATTTTTCCCACAATGAATTTGGAACTCATTCTGTTTGACATCTTTTTAAAAACCATGCTATGGGCTTTAGCCCATAGTTGATGACGAATCCTTGAGCGCCCTCTTTAGACGGCGGTTAAAATTTTCGCTGAATAAATTCGGCGCTCATTTGTTTCGTCATCAAACACTGGCTAAAGACAGAAATTTTTCGCTGACGAAATTTCGTCTTCTTTCGCCAATTTCTTTTCAACCCCTTTTTGAGGGGTGCTATCCTTACGCCAAATTTCTTTTCGTGAGATTTACGCACTGACGCTTTTCCCTTTTGTCGGCTGAAAGCCGACGCTACATTTTTCAATTTGCCAATAGGGGGTTACGCAAGTTGAATGTAGGGCAGATAAAATTCGTCCGAACTTATAATTTTTTACTCAAAATTTTGTTGGTTCGCAGTAAGGCACGGAGCAAAGCGAAGTGCTGTAATTGGGAGTGCAAGGCGCAAAGTAAGACGACAACATTGCACCCTGCACATCGCACTCCGCACAGATTTTACGCCACTCCGCTGACGCTTCGTGGCTAACTACGAACCTAACCAACAAAGTTTGTGGTAATGAGCGTTTGCGACAATTTTTCGGGCAAACTTTAGTCTGCCCCTGCAAGACAATTTCAGCTGCGTAATTCCCGCCTCATTCGGATGAAATCCGACCAAAATTTTCGGGCAGACTTTGCTTGCCCCTACACTTAACTGCGAAACCTCTAACCAAATCTTTCACGCCAAATTTTCCGATACAAATTCAGCTCATCATCAGTGATTTTTCGCTTCATGAAACGGATTCGGTTGTATCGATAATTATAGGGCTCTCCACCAATCTGGCAAGCATAAAAAACATAAAGCCATCTGCTCTTTCCTTCACGCCAAACAAAGGCTTCAGGAACATGAATGGCAGGAGTATCATGGTCTGGGTCAAAATAGCCTAAGACAACCCAATCCAAACCATCAAGAGAAATCGCTTCCGCTATTTTTCGCCCTGTCCAAGGATGAGGAGCATATCCGCTCGGGTCTGCAAAGGCAAAGTAGACATCTTCAATCCTGACGACATCAGGGTTGGGAAAATCACGAATGCAAGGGTTTTCAAAAGCCCTGATTATCTGCCAATCTTTCGGGTTCAAAAAGTCATAACTGTTTTCAGCATAGCCCATGCAAACTCCAAACTTTGGATGCCAATAATCAAACCACATTTTGAATTTGCCATCTTCGTAAAGCAGTGAGGGTCTGTGATAGGAGCCGTAGGGATGACTATCACCTTGAGGGACGGTAGGGGCGCCGTAGTCTTTTGGGTTTGCCAAAATGGGCTCTTTGGAACGTTGCCAATTAACTCCATCTTCGGAAACAGCACCCATAATGCAAAGGAAACTTCCATCTCTGTCGTCAGGAGAGCCATAAGGTTCTCTGTCCTTATTGTGTCCTGTTGAACTGTAAGCCATGAAGAAGCGTTTGCCAACTTTCACGACAGAGGGGTCGCCATTGTGCCATTCGTCAAAGTAGAGATTCTGAGGCGCAAAAATGGGACGCCACAATTTCGGGTTCATAGTTGTATCCCATTGCCCATCGCCAGCGTAAACTTCCCAACCGCTTTCAAGTTGTTTGCTTCTTGCAGCAAAGATGGCATCGCTGCCTTCAAAGTTAGGTATGTGCCTGTTGCTATCTTCCACTGCCCAACCAAAAAACCATGCTTTGAAGGGATAGGCTTCATCATCAGGGTCATGAAGGACATGGAACTGATACATGTTTCGGAAGCCAGAAAGGATGTTAGCACTTCGTTGTTCCCACAAGTTTGAACGATTGACTTTGCGTCCAAATTTTCGCTCTTCCGCCTTTTGACCTAAAACTCCCTTATGACTTAGGACTCCGAGTGTAAGGCAACCCATTGTTCCTTTCAGAAACGCTCGGCGCTTCATCTCGCACACCCTATTAAGCGCTCAAGTTTTGTGTCGCTACAAATCTTTCACGCCAAATCTTACGATACAAATTGGACTTGCGCATTTGAGATAGGACTTACACATTTGAAATTTTTGTAGCAGACAAAAGTCTGCCCGAATATTGCCTCAAAATCATCAGTTCGGTCGGATTCCATCCGAACACAGAGCAAGATGTAGGTGCATGTGAGACCTGCACGATATTTTCTGGCAGATTTCATCTGCCCCCGAGTTCAAATGCCTAACTCCTAACAAATTCAATTCTTCATCAGAAAAATCCTTGCCGAATAAGTTCGGCATTATTAACTTCGCCATAAATAGCTGGCTTAAGCAAGTATCATGGTCAATTTTGCTCAAACAAGCTTTTGAATAAATAGCAAAGCTGATTCTTGGAATCCTAAAATGGAGGCTTTGGTAGCTCTATTAGTTGCCTTGGCAGGATTAAGAATTCGCCAAGATCTGATAGTGGAATTGCCACCTTGATAGTGCGGCTGTAGCCACGATATTCGGGCGAGGAGAAAGTTATCGTGTGCTCACCTTCTGTCACATCGGTTATAACAAAAGAACCGTTGGTGGCTGAAATTGCCTTTCGGTCACCAATTTGGACAGTTACTCCTACTGCAAGTTGACCAGTTTGGATATTGACTATGCGACCAATAACGCTTGCAAGGTTTGTCAAGTTGAGTTCAATCACTACTACGGTCTTTTTCCCGCCAAAACAATTGCCTCTTTTGAGCCAATAGCGCCCTGAGTTCCATATCTGTTCTCAGCTATCGCCTTGACAGTTTTATTCCCAATTGGAACATCACTAAAAGTGACGCGCACTTCTCCACCATCTTGAGATGGTCTTTCCGCTACCTGTTCCAAAGGTTGTGTCAAACCTTCTACGCTAACTTGAACTCGCACTCTATCAGTTTCAGGTGTAATATACCCTTTGGGCGGGAAGTGAAAAATCACTGTCAGCACACCAATACTAATTTGCTGGTTGAGGTTGCCACCACAACCGTTTAGCATTATTAAGGACATCAATCCCAACCATACAATTATTCGTCGCTTAGTTTTCACTTTCCAATCAGAGTTTATTCAAATTGCCAAAGCAAATTCAAGCCTACATTATAGGATTATTCGCTCTTTATCACAAACTTTTTGTTAAGGTTCGTAGTTAGCCACGAAGCGTTAGCGAAGTGGCGTTAAATTTGTCCTTTGTCACATTTTTTACGGCACTCCACTTTGCTTCGTGCCTTACTACGAACCACCTTTACGACAATGCTCGTAGTTAGCCACAAAACTGGAAAGGCGAGGCTATTGCCGAGCCAAAACTCTGTTTGTTAAGGTTCGTAGTTAGCCACGGAGCGTTAGCGAAGTGACGTCCAAATTTGTCCTTTGTCACATTTTCATGTGTCATCACTTTTGGCTCGCTACAAATTATGCCCGAAGCAATTGTGCCCATCCTTGAGCCACTCATGGCTCATATTTAATCCACATTGGGCTTGACCATGCAAGCTGCCCGTCCTCTTGCTCAACCCGCACATAATACCAACTTGCTCCAGGCTTTGCCTCTTTATCCACCCAATCAAGCTTGATTTCCTTTGTTTTTGGCTCAGCTGTGAATACATACTTGAAATCCTTGATAATGTGCACTCTGGCTATTGGAGCAGTCCCGACAACATAAATGCTCAATCTTGGTGGCTGCCCTGTCTTGAATTCATCGCCCATAAAATGGTTACCGCTTGTGACGACGAGCAATATGTTGTCCGTTGCAGCATAGCAATGGCGCTTCTTGAATGCCTCAAGTAGCCCTTTTCTTGAGCGTTCCTCAACAAATGCAACACCATAACTTATGTGTGTGCTTATATGGTCGGATGAAGCCTGGTAACCAAACTTGATGCCCTTTTTGAACGCCTCCCAGACAAATCCAGCAGGCTGCCAACCGCCAATTGAGTCTTCGGGTTTTGTTGCACTCCTTGGAGCACCAGAATATTCATAGTTTTGCCTACAGCCTTGGTATAGTTCAACGACTGGCTCAAGCACAGGGTCGTTATCACGCCAATCAGTGCCCATATCCGTTGCCGAGGTGTGCATTGCACATATGCCATCAAACGCCTTCAAGTAACGATAAAGCATCTTGGTATCGGGCGCACCAGCTTCCGGCGTCCCCTTGGTATCCGAATGACGAGGCAATGTCCTCACGCCACGCTGTGCGAACATAACATTACGATGCCCGCTTGGGTAAGCAACACTTCGCTCATATGTGAACATAGGGACAAATGTCGGCTGATGGTGGAATATGTCCGTTGTCTTTTGCGTTATCCACCAAGGATATTCTCTTCCGCCACCATTATCATGGTCACCACAGCCAATCCAGTCCAAGTCAGCTGCATCCAAGGCGTATCGCCACATATCTTCAAGCGCACCATCACCACCACCATCAGCCGATATTTCCGTATGCCTGTGGAACTCGCCACGCATGAGTGTGTAAGTCCTACCACCAATAGTGAGTTTGAAGGTTCTTAAGCGGGCAATGTCTTGTTTCTCTTCGGGATGAACTGGCTTGACATCTTTCGGGAATGCAAACGGCGGTGTTGCAACCAACTGCGGTTCATTCGGCGCTGGCAGTTTGATCACGCTGACATAAAGCGCGTTATTCACGAGCGCTGGAGGTCCATGATACTTGTATCGCCCATCGCCACTATACGCTACAACTAATTCACCCGATGGAAGAACTATCAGCGATGGGCGGTTATCAAGGAGGTTATCGGAAAAGATTATCGGAGTCGCCTCCGTCCACCTGCCACCATCATAACTTGTAAGGAACGACTGCCAATATGTCCCAACAGGACCTCTCCATCCCATCCTACGCCTGAATGATAGCCAAACTCTGCCATTGTTATCAACGCAAACGCGTGGATAGCTCAGGAAGTTGCGCATGCCCTTTGGCATTGCTTCAGCTGGGTCTGTTGCAGTCCATTGAAGCTGCCCATCAGCGTAGCAGGCGACTCGCACCATTGGTGGACCAGCATAAAGCTGTGTTCCTGGTGAGCGCTTGCCGTAGTATGCGCCTTGGTCTTTACCCCAGTTTGCAGAGCGCATCTCCCAAGCAATCCAAACTCGCCCTTTTGTATCACATGCAATGGAAGGGCTTGCTTCAAAAGCTGGCGAGTCAGTCACAGCCACAACTCGCCCGTTATCTGGCGCACTCTCTTTGAACATCCAAAGCCTAATATCGTGGTCGCCGCGCTCATATGTGTCAAAGGCAACATATATGTTGCCTCTTCCATCAGCTGCAATTGCCGGTGACCACTCATTTGCATTCTTTGCGCCAACTTGCACTGGTGTGCCCTTTGCTCCCTCACTTAAACGCATCGCCAAAATTTGAAAATCGTCGTTCCGCCAACCCTGCCATGCAACCCACACATCGCCTGATACCGGTGATGTAATGGCGCACGCATTTATGTCAGCTCCGGGGGCACTGGTTAGCCTCTCAACCTTTGACCATGTGCGCTTCCTCAAATCAAAGCGCCTGCACATGAGCTCCCAATTGCCCTTAATGTTCTCGCTCCATACAACCCATGCAACTCCTCTCCCATCAATAGTCACAGTTGGACGCCAAACATCCAAACCCTCGCCAGTAACTGGTTCTGGCTGTGCCCATTCATTTCCATCAAACCAACTCAACATAACTCTATCGCCACCATCGGTTGGGTAGAATGCCGAGTAGTCCTTCGGTATACCCTGCTCATCCATTGGAAGGCTCTTTATGTCAATAGGCGTTGGTGGACCAAGGTGGTCATGCTCAACATAGACAAGCACTGTGCCATACTTTGAGGATGCAGCTGCAGGGTAATCTTCCTCCCTCCCCGTATCGGCAATTTTAGTCGGGCATGGGACAAGCTCAACTTGAGCTTGCCCGTTTAGGAACTCAACTGGCTTTCCGTATGCCAAATCGCCAAGTGTGAAAGAGAAGTCACCTCTATCAGTGCTCACATCAATTCGTGCAGCAGGTGGTGCATCCAACACGAGCACAATGCCATTCTCCACAAGAGTAACATCGCCACGAACACCCGCTGTAACTTGTCTTGTGTTCAATTTAAATGTCCCATCAGGATTCACAACATCGCCCGAACCAGTGCGCCACGGCTCTACACTTATTAGTTCTCCCTCAGAAAGCTTGAATGAGCCAGCCCATGTAGATGGTTTTTCATCACGCAGCCCAAGCAATATGCGCACAGCTTGTGCATACAACTTCATCTTGACATTGCTCAACGGCGCATACTGCCTTATGCCCTGTGCTCTCTCTTGAAGAAGCTTTCGTGCACCAATAACCCCTTCCCTTGGGCGCTGTTTTTGCACGAAGTGTAGCGTGAAAGTCACGAGGCTTGAGAAGAGGATAAGCAGCGAAGCTACCATCACTTTGCCACTTCGCATCTTTAATCACCCCAAGTTTTTGGCTTTGCTATCCCAAATGATATCACACAAGACTAACCGTAGCTAACAATATTGTAAGGCTGTTTTTCCCAAGCCGCTGAAAATGCGGATGTTAAGCGAGGCATGAAGTGAAAGCGGAGTGCTCTTGATGAGCGCTGCATACGCTGCTTAGTGAGTCATCATTTAGTTTAGCGGCGCGTAGCCAGCAACCTTGCCAAGATATGCCTTTGCTCCCTTCGGTCTTTACTCAAAGTTTGTTTGTTCGTAGTAGGGCACGAAGCGAAGACGAAAGTTTGCTTGTTCAATTTGGCTCGTAGTAAGGCACGAAGCGAAGCGGAGTGCCGTAAAAAATGGGACAAGGGACAATTTGGACGCCACTTCGCTAACGCTTCGTGGCTAACTACGAACCTTACAAACAAAGTTTTGGCTTGGCGGTAGCCTCGCCCTCCAAGTTTTGTGGTTAACTACGAACCTAAAAACAGAGTCTGTAGTAAAGAGCCTTTCTCTTTTTTAATAAAAGCTTGTTGGCGCGAAATTTTCATGCCGCCAGCTTCAGTCAACCATTGATGACGAATAAAATTGGCGCCGAATTTATTCGGTGGAAAACAGCAAGGGGGTGCATGGAATGATTGAATGTGTCCAAAATTTCTTCCGCCGTAAAAGATGGCGCTCAAAAACTCTTCAGCGACTATGGGCTAAAGCCTGTAGCACAATTTGAAGGGATGTCCACTATCAAAGGCTGTGGTGAAGAGCGCCCCCTTTGACATCAATTGTGTGCGCTTACAAACGCACATCAAAGCGTGGTGAGAGTGATGGGCAAAGGCTCAAATGCAACCGATGGTTTCGTTCTCATTGATGGCTCTTATGGCGAGGGTGGCGGTCAAATACTCCGCACAAGCTTAGCGCTATCAGCACTTACACAGAAGCCATTGCGAATTGAACACATAAGAGCTGGAAGAAGCCGTCCCGGGCTTCGTCCACAACACTTGACCGGTGTTAAGGCAGTTCAAATGATTGCCAATGCCGAAGTTGAAGGCGCTCATGTTGAGAGCACGTCACTCTCTTTCATACCTAAAGGATTGCGCAGCGGCAACTTCACATTTGATGTCTCCGAGGATAGACCAAGTGCGGGCTCAATAACGCTCATCTTCCAGACAGTCCTTCCGGCGCTAATGTTTGCCGAGCGTGAATCAACGCTGCGCATAATTCGCGGCGGAACACATGTCCCGATGAGTCCGCCTGCGGACTATATCCAAAGCGTATTTTTGCCAATGCTTGAGCGCATGGGCGCATCGGCATCTTTTGAAGTTAAGCGCGCTGGTTGGTATCCAAAGGGCGGTGGTGAGGCGCTCTGCAAAGTGACGCCGGTAAAATCGCTTTCACCAATTGAGGTTGTTGAGAGAGGGAGCATAAGACAAATCACAATTGTGAGCGCCATATCAAACCTCAAGCGCTCAATCGCAGAGAGACAAGCCAGTCAAGCACTCAGGAGGCTAACCGAGTTGGGCATACCAAAAGGCTCAATCAATGTTGAGCTCGCTGAACTGCCGTCAGTTGGGCAAGGGACAATGCTGTTCCTTCTCGCCGAATTTGAGAATGTCATTTCCGGCTTCTCATCACTCGGCGAGATTGGAAAGCCAGCTGAGAAGGTCGCTGATGAAGCTGCAGAGGAATTCGCATCGTATTTGAAAAGCAATGCCCCAGTTGATGGAAGGCTGTGCGACCAAATTGTGCTATACATGGCTTTGGCAAACGGGCGCTCATGCATTCGGACAGAAAGGCTCACAATGCATGCACACACGAACATGTGGGTGATTGAACACTTCCTTGAGGTCAAGTTTGAAGTTAAGGGCAACATTGGAGAGCAAGCCACAATACGCGTTGACGGTGTTGGAGTGAAAACAGGATAGCTTTCAACCTGCCCCCACTTCGCCTGCAACTGCAGTCCAAACGATAACGCTGAGGCAGCTCTTGGACAAATTCCCTCTTACAATGCGAGTTAACAACACAACCTCCCCACCCATCCAGGAAACATCTCTCTTTGTTAAGCAACGGTGATGGCTCTTCCAAAGATTACTGAGATTTGAAACCTATGGTGGGGTAGTGCAACATGGTCCGGGGCGAATTTGCGTTCTCCACAATGCAGCGATTGTCTCAGAACTATACCACTTCACATGTCCATCCACAAAGGCAATGTTAGAGCCACCATTATGCCGTGTGTTAGCATAGGTTCTCCTATCTGGATTGCAACCGGCACCACAAACATTGGGATAGGCAACTTTCTCCCACCTTGATGCACCATCATCTCTGTGAGCAGCATCGCATAGGATGATAGTATGTGATGGATAAGCATAGCGTGAGAGTGGGAACCCTGGCTCTTCGTAAGGGTCTCTGTTATTGCATTCCGCCCATCTGCCCATCCCATAGCTAATCATGTCGGCAGTCCATGTCACACCCGCGTTATAAGGTGGTCCAGGCATTGGCCAGCCACCCGCTGACTGCGAGTTCGGACAACGGTAAAGTTGCTGATTTTTAACATATGGAAATATCAACGCATACCATCTTGAAGTCGTTGAATTATTTGGACGCCCGCATTTCCAGTAAGGTGTGCACGGAAACCTCTCATCGTAATCTTGAACATATTGAAGCACAGCAGTTGCGAGTTGTCTTAAATTGCTTTGACAAGCTGCTGTCCTTGCCTTTTCCCGTGCTCTGGCGAACACAGGGAACAGCACTGCTGCCAGGATCGCAATTATCGCTATCACGACAAGCAGCTCAATCAGTGTGAAACCTCTTGCTGCAACTATCCGTTGCTTCATATTTTCATCACCCCTGTGTCATAAAGTTTGAGCGTATAAAATCTCGCTAACCATTATAGCATGATAACGATTTACTGTCAAGCTTTACACCCGTTGGGGAGCTGCTTCAACCACAGCGAATGTGAACTCACCCAACGCTTCACTGCTCTCAAAAGTTTTGCACGCTCATGCGCAAAAACAGTGTTCACACCTTATGAAGAAATATTCACATCCTCAAGATGTCTCCCAATTCAAATCTGAAATGCGCCTTTCAGTGAGAAGCGGTTTCAAAGGCAGTAAACGCAAATTCACCTGAAGACTCGTCGTAATCAACAATCACTTGGCTGCCCTCCTTCACCTCCCCAGCTATGATTTTCTTTGCGAGTGGGTTTGCTATTCGCCTCTCAATAGTTCGCCTTAGCGGTCTTGCTCCAAATGTCGGATCATAACCCTCTTCAGCGAGTTGTGAGCGTGCCCTATCCGTCAACTGAAGCTTTATCTTCTTATCAGAGAGCCTCTGCTGTAGCCTTTCAATTTGCATATCCACGATTTGCTCAATCACTTCCTTCGTGAGCGGGTTGAATATGATGACCTCATCAATCCGGTTAAGGAACTCCGGGCGAAAGTGAGCTTGAAGTGAAACCCTTATCTCACGCTCAAGCATATTCTTATCCCTTGTCCGGTAAATTGCCTCAGTGCCGAGGTTGCTCGTCATGATGATGATGGTGTTCCTGAAGTCAACTGTGCGCCCATGCCCATCCGTCAACCTGCCGTCATCAAGCACTTGAAGAAGGACATTGAAGACTTCAGGATGCGCCTTCTCAATCTCGTCAAACAGTATGACCGAGTATGGGCGCCTCCTAACTGCCTCAGTCAGCTGCCCACCTTCTTCATATCCAACATAGCCTGGAGGAGCACCAATCAACCTTGAGACTGTGTGTCTCTCTTGGTATTCACTCATATCAATGCGCAATATCGCTCGCTCATCGTCAAATAGGAATTCAGCAAGCGCTTTTGCAAGCTCTGTCTTTCCAACGCCAGTGGGTCCGATGAAGATGAACGAGGCAAGCGGTCTGCTTGGGTCCTGCAAACCAGCCCTTGCCCTCCTGACAGCATTTGCAACTGCCTCAATTGCGTGGTCCTGCCCCACAACCCTTAACCTCAATCGCTCTTCCATCTTCAGAAGCTTTTGGGTCTCGCTCTCCATAAGCTTCGTCACCGGTATGCCAGTCCACTTGCTCACAACTTCGGCAATATCTTCCTCATCAACTTCCTCCTTCAGCAACCTGCCATCACTCTGCAACGCCGATATCTCACTCTCAGCATTCTCAAGCTGGCGTTGAAGCTCAACTAACCTGCCATAGCGCAACTCGGCAGCCCTGTTCAGGTCGTATTCCCTTTCAGCCTTCTCAATCTCAAACCTCGTCTGCTCAATTCGCTCCTTTATCTCTCTTATGCGCCCGATGATCTCCTTCTCACGCATCCATTGCGCCTTCAGCTTATCGGCTTGCTCACGCAACTCGGCAATCTGGATCTCAATCCTTTGAAGGCGTTCAATTGAATCCTCATCCGTCTCCTTGAGCAACGCAGCCCTCTCAATCTCAAGCTGCCTGATGCGGCGCTCAACTTCATCAATCTCCGTCGGCATTGAGTCTATTTCCATCCTGAGCTTCGCTGCAGCTTCATCAACGAGGTCAATAGCCTTATCGGGCAGGTAGCGGTCTGTGATGTAACGGTGTGATAAGACTGCGGCAGCCACAAGTGCACCATCCTTGATACGAACACCGTGGTGAACTTCGTAACGCTCCTTAAGACCACGAAGTATGGCTATGGTGTCTTCAACCGATGGTTCACCAACATATATCGGTTGGAAGCGCCTTTCAAGCGCCGGGTCCTTCTCAATGTGCTTTCTATACTCATCAACTGTTGTTGCACCAATGCACCTTAATTCGCCGCGAGCCAGAGGCGGCTTGAGCATATCTCCGGCTGCTATTGCGCCCTCTGCAGCACCAGCTCCCACTATCGTGTGCAACTCATCAATGAATACGATTATGCGCCCTTCACTGCTCACTATCTCGTTTAGGACGGCTTTTAGGCGCTCTTCAAACTCGCCGCGAAACTTCGTCCCGGCAAGCATGCCGGCAATGTCAATTTGGATTATCTCCTTGTCTTTGAGCGGCTCTGGGACATCGCCATTTGCTATCCTCTGCGCAAGCCCTTCAACTATCGCCGTCTTGCCAACCCCGGGCTCGCCAATCAGCACGGGGTTATTTTTCGTCCGCCTTGATAGGACATGCATGACACGCCTTATCTCCTCGTCGCGCCCGATGACCGGGTCAAGCTTTCCCCTCCTTGCCAAGTCCGTCAGGTTGCGCCCGAAGCGCTCCAAAGCTTGATATTGCTCTTCGGCATGTTGATCAAGGACACGGTGCGGACCTCGTATTGCCTTCACAGCTTGAACGAGTGCGGCATGCGTTGCACCAAACTGATTTAGGAGTCTGCCAGCTGCGCTTGAATCCGCTGAGAGAGCCAACAGCAAGTGCTCCGTTGAAATGTAATGGTCTTGCATGTCACGCATTTCAATCTCGGCGTTCCTGAGAACGCTTAGCAGCCTCTGGCTGATATAGATTGAAGTTGTGTCGCTCACCCTCGGTCGGCGTGAAAGCTCGCTTCTGAGTGTGCTCTCAAGGCGCTCAATTGGGACACCAACTTTCTCAAGCACTTTAACTGGGGTTGAATCTCTCGCCTGCAACATCGCGAGGAGAAGGTGTTCGGGCTCAATCTCAGCATGCCTATATGATTGAGCGAGTTGATATGCGCTCTGCAACGCTTCCTGCGCCTTCACCGTGAACCTGCTCATGTTTAGCTCCATCAGCTGTCACCTCCAACTGCTCTCATCGGAGATGCGCTCCAACGGCATTGCTCTAATCTTCACCGTTATGTCCAAGTAGCGTCCGCCGCGAAATATGCGCAATTTGATTTCGCCACCAACACCAGCGCTTGAGACAGAGCGCCTCAGATGTTGCAAGTCCTCAACTTCCTTGCCATCAATTGCAACAATGATGTCGCCGCTCATTATTCCAGCCTTGTGAGCGCTGCTGTTGACCTGCACCCTTTTAACGAGCAGTGCCCTCTCATGCTTAATCCCGAGCTGGCGCCTCTCATCCTCGCTGAGCATAACATACTCAACTCCGATCCATGGGCGGCTAACGCCACCCCTGCGGAGCATGCTCTCAATGGCTTGAAGGACAAAGTCAGAGGCTATTGCATAGCCTATACCCCACTCCTGAGGGTTGATAGCGGTGTTTATCCCGATGACCCTGCCGGCAACATCGCACAGTGGTCCGCCACTATTTCCGGGATTGATTGGCGCATCAGTTTGAATGACATCGGGAATAAATCTGACTCCATCCCTTATATCTCGCCCCTTAGCACTAACTACACCGACTGTGACTGTGTGAGTTTTACCGTATGGATTACCTACCGCGATCACCCATGAGCCGACCTCAACATCTTTTGAGCTTCTAAATGTGGCTTTTGGGAGTGAGCTTGCGCCAACCAACTTGAGCACAGCGATATCAGCGCGCTTATCTTCAGCCACCTTCTGCAGCTTAAACTGCCTGCCATCAATAAGCTGTGCGCTCCATCTTGAACTACCCTCAAGGACATGTTGGTTCGTAACGATGTAACCATTCTTGTTGTCAAATATGACGCCGGAGGCGAGTTCGGTCAGTGTGCCTTCCAACTCGCGGAAAATGCCAAACGGGCGCAAGCTCGCATACCCGCGGATGCAAACGACTGCTGGCACGATTCGCTTTACAGCCTCAACCAAAAAGTTAGCCGAATGCATTTTCGGATCGTATGATGGAACATAGATAACTTGCTTCTCTACAGCCTGCGTTCCCTTCACTTCGGTATGCCCCTTGCGATGCAACAGCTGAAGGCGCTCATTAAGCCAGGCGCCGAAAAGCACAAACAGCGCCCCACATATAACGCCGCACAACCAAAAGGCTAAAGCGCCCTTTACGCCTATGCTGCTAAAATAGCTCCCGCTGCCCACATTTATGCTTTGCTCTTTGCGTTCGTCCACATCGCTCACCTCGGCTTATGTTGCATGCCTAAAGTTACCCAGCAGAAGCCTCTCCCTCCCATCTTGGGCGCATTCTATGCGCCTCCCTTTAAGGACGGCAATGCGCATCCGATTTTATTCGGACTCATCTTATCCGCACCTGCATCGCGATTCGCTCAATACCATGTTTTCTTGGGTGACACATCATGTGCGATTCATCAAAGGGGCGTAAGAGTATGGGAGAAATTAAAGCAATATACATGGCTCAGGCTCTAAGCTTCTGGCACTTCATTCTCAAGGCGCTTGCGCGTGATGAACTGCTCAAACAACTCTGAGAGAGCTTCCCAATCGCCAGCCCTTATCAAAGGGCTTTCGGCGAGCATTTTTAAAGACACGCTGGCCTTGATGTTCTCCTGATAGCGCAGCCAGTCAAGCAGTTGCAATGCGAGCACTTTCGCGCGCTGTTCAACTTGCTCTTCAAAGTTCCCTTTGAGTTGCTTAAGCTCACCTTCAAGTTCGCTTATGCGTTCCCTTAGCCTCAGTATGATTTCAACACCGGCTAAGTTGACGCCCATCTGTTGAGTTAGGTGTTGTATCTTGCGTATGCGCTCAATGTCTTCGTCATCATACATTCGCTTACCGTGCCTGTCACGGCTCGGCTTTATCAGACCAAGACGCTCATACAGTCTGATTGTTTGTGGATGTAAGTTAAGCATCCTCGCCACAACGCTTATGGCATAAAAGCGCTTTCGCCCACTATGCTCACTGCGAGCTTGCTTGCCTCGCCTGTCAGTGCTCGGATGCCCCTCTCCGTTTGACACTCAACTTCACCTCTTATGCTGGTGTGCCAAAATGCCCTCTGCGGAACTGAAAAAGAGTCACGCAGCTGAACCACCTAATTGCGGCTTCGCCACCTGCGGAAGACATTCGCAAACTTCCATCTGGAACGAGCCTCAACACAGCATTTCTTTTCGGGCGGCTTAATCCAACCATGAAAAGGGTCGCCTTATTAAGACAACGCTTGCTAACTGCCGCGCAGGCTCTTCGGCATTGAAACCCTCGGATTTTCATCCATCGTTTTTGCGAGCTCCTCGAGCAATTGCCTTTGCCGCTCTGTTAAGCTCTTCGGGACGACGATCTTAACACGCACATACTGGTCGCCACTGCCGCCGCCTTTTAGGTGCGGCACGCCCATGCCGCGCAGCCTAAAAACTTGCCCGCTGTTTGTCCCCGGCGGTATTCGCATCTTTACCGGACCGTCCTTAGTTGGGACTTCAATCTCGGCGCCCAAGAGCGCCTCCACAACCGTTATCGGCACCTCAATGTAAAGGTCGTCGCCATGCCTCTCAAAGAACGGATGCGGCTTCACTTTGATGACAAGATACATATCGCCAGCTTGCCCACCAAATATTCCGCTGCCACCCTGCCCAGCGAGCCTGAGTTTGCTCCCGTCAGTCACTCCCGGCGGTATGCGCACTTCAACAGTGCGAGCCACACGCTTTTTCCCGGTGCCGCCACAGCCTGCGCATGATGATGTGACAACGCTCCCGCTGCCACGGCACCTTTGACATGGTGCGCCAATGCTAAACCATTCACGATTGTAATCGGCAACTCCCGTCCCATTACAACTTGGGCAAGCGCTCCTTATGCCACCCTGACCGCTGCATGCCATGCAGACATCGTCAAATGCGATGGTTACTGTCCTTGTGGCACCATAGACTGCATCCTCAAGCGATATTTCAATTTCGTGCTCAATGTCCTGTCCGCGCTGCGCCCTTGTGCGGACCCTTTCCCTCGTGGCTGTGCGCCCGCTGCCGAAGAAGAAGTCAAACACATCGCCGAAGTCGCCAAACAGGTCGCCAAAGTCAAAGTGAAAATCTTGTGGTCCACCGGCATAAGCTTCGCCCCACTGTCCACCCGAACGCCTCGCTGCATGGACATCACGCCAAGCGTGCCCATATTGGTCGTATAGCTTTCTCCTTTCGGGGTCACTTAGCACCCAGTAGGCTTCGTTAATCTCTTTGAATTTCTCCTCGGCTCCCTTATCGCCCGGGTTTAGGTCGGGATGATACTTCCTCGCCAGTCGCCTGTAGGCTTGCTTGATTTCCTTTTCAGTTGCATTCCTCGGCACCCCGAGGACCTCGTAGTAATCTCTTTTTGACCCTCTCGGATTTGCCATTAGCGCATCACGGGCTTATTTGCTGCCCCACTCCAAAAGCGTCGCACGATTACTTACCCGGAGGCATGATGACAATCTCACTGCCGCCAGCACGCCATACCTTCACTGGGACTTCTTGGTCGTCAGGCAATTCGGATATAGCTGAGGCAAACGAACGGGTATCGTTAATCTGGTGCTGCCCAACCTGCATTATCACATTTCCAGGTTCAATTCTTGCCCTCGCTGCCGGCGAGCCGTCCTCAACACGCATGACAAGAACTCCAGCTATGTTTGGCGGTATCCTGAACTGCCTCCTTAGCTGCGGCGTTAAATCAACCACATTCATGCCGCGCCATGAGCGCCCCACATGGCGTGCAATTTCAACCCTCTCAGGACGCTCGGCAATTTGAGCTCTCAATTCAACAGCTTTACCATCACGCCACACTTTCAAGGTGGCGACCTTATCAATTGGTGTCCGCCCGACCATCTGTTGCAAGTGACTGACATCCCTAACTGGAGTGCCATCATACTCAATGATGATGTCTCCCGGCTTCAAGCCAGCCTTTTCCGCAGGCGAATTCGGGGTCACCTCTTCAACCACCGCACCATAAACTTTCTCCAAGCCCTTCTGGCGAGCCATCTCAGCGTCAACATCTTTGATGAGCACTCCAAGCCAACCCCTCACAACTTTGCCCTTCTCAATCAATTGCTGCATGACAAACTTTGCGGTGTTTATTGGGACCGCGAATCCGATGCCCACGCTGCCCCCTGTTGTGCTCCTTATCGCCGTATTAATGCCGATGACTTCTCCACGAAGGTTGCACAGCGGTCCACCGCTGTTGCCCGGGTTGATCGCCGCATCAGTCTGTATGAGGTCAGAATACTCAAGCGGTGCGCCAGCCTCAGCTGGGCTTCTACCAACAGCGCTCACGACGCCGATTGTAACAGTTTGTGATAGCCCAAATGGACAGCCAACCGCAATGACCCACTGCCCAACTTTGACCCTGTCAGAATCACCAAGCTTTGCCGGATGAAGTTCAATCCTCTTTTCGTCCTTGCCCAGCTCAAGCTTGAGGAGAGCTATGTCGCTCAACTCATCGGCGCCAACGAGCTTAGCCCTAAAGCGGGTGCGATCCCATAGCTCAACGAATATCTCGGCTTCACCCCTGACGACATGCCTATTGGTAAGCACATAGCCATCCTTGCTCACGATTACGCCAGAGCCAACTGGGACAAGCTCCTCTACGGTGCCACCTTTACCCCTTTCCTGTGGCGCTCGTTTTCCAAACTCCTCAAAGAAGCGCCTGAAGAAATCAAACGGGTCTTCAAATGGTCCAAATTCAAACTGCTCAATGCCACCGCCAATGCGCATCTTCACCTTCCTTGCGAGGCTGACAACACTTGGGCGAACTTGATCGGCAACCTGAACGAATGCCTGCTCAATCGCCTCAGCAATCACAATCGGGTCACCCGAAATCCGGCGACCACCTGTCGGCTGTTGGATCACGCCGCTTTCAACCTGCTGAGCCTGTGCTCTGTTTGCGCCCTTGGTGAAAACGAGCAGTGTAACTGCAGCTGTCACACCGATCAGAATGACCAGCACAAAGCTTGCAGCGAACAATCTCCTGTAATGGCTTGCAAAGGCAAACAGCGAACGCATCGGACTCACCCCGCTTTAGAGTTGGAAGTGATTCTTAAAAGTTGCTGCCGTTGCCGATAATTTTAGATGCCCATGCCGTCGCTGATGTTTATCGGTGAAAGCCAAAGGTCAACTGGACGGCTTAAAGTCGGCGTCAATCACATCGCCGCCCACATCGCCTCTGCCATCACCGGCTGCAGCCCTTCTCTCACCGCCAGCTGCAGCGCGATAGAGTGCCTCTGAAAGGCGCGCCATGGCATCCTTGAGTCTTTCCATGGCGCTTCTTATTCGCCCGACATCATCACTGCTCATCACCGAACGAAGGTCATTTATTGCAGCCTCAACTGCAGCCCTGTCAGATTGCGATACCTTATCGCCGTGCTCCCGCAGCAATCTTTCAGTCTGGTAGATGAGATTATCCGCCTCATTTCTCGCCTCAGCGAGCTCTCGGCGTCTCCTGTCCTGCTCGGCATACTGCTCCGCTTCTCGAATCATCCTGTCAACTTCTTCACGAGTCAGGCTACTTGACTCGGTTATCGTAATTGACTGCTCACGCCCTGTAGCTAAGTCTTTCGCTGAGACATGAAGTATGCCATTTGCGTCAATGTCAAATGTAACTTCAATTCTTGGGACACCCCTTGGAGCTGGCGGTATGCCAGTCAAATGGAAGCGCCCAAGGAGCTTATTGTCGGCTGCCATAGGTCGTTCACCTTGGTAGACTTTGATTTCAACCGTGTCCTGGTAGTCAGCAGCCGTTGTGAATATCTCGCTCTTCCTTGTCGGTATCGTTGTATTGCGCGCTATAAGCACCGTCATTATCCCGCCGAGCGTCTCAACACCAAGTGATAGTGGTGTCACATCAAGCAAGACAACATCTTCCATCTTGCCCGTCAATATCGCTGCCTGTATCGCAGCCCCAACGGCAACAACCTCGTCCGGGTTGACCCCCTTATGAGGCTCCTTTCCGGTCAGCTCACGAACGAGCCTTTGGACCATAGGCATCCTCGTTGCGCCACCTACGAGTATAACTTCGTCAATATCTTGTGGGCGCAAGCCAGCATCAGAGATAGCCTGATTGAACGGCGGTATACAGCGCTCAAGCAAGTCCTTCGTTAAAGCCTCAAATGTGCTCCTTGTTATCCGTATGTTGAGGTGCTTTGGTCCTGGGGCAATGTATGGCAAGTTTATTTCCGTCTCCATGAGTGTTGAAAGTTCAATCTTTGCTCGCTCACATGCTTCTTTAAGGCGCTGCAATGCTTCCCTGTCGTTTGAGAGATCAATACCTGTCTCCTTTCGGAACTGCTCAATGCAATACTCAATGAGGCGCTGATCCCAATCATCACCACCAAGATGCGTGTCGCCAGAGGTAGCCTTAACTTCAAAGACACCTTCGCCAATCTCAAGAATTGAGACATCAAATGTCCCGCCACCGAGATCCCAGACCAGTATTATGCCCTCCTTGCGCTTGTCCAAACCGTATGCAAGCGCTGCTGCAGTTGGTTCATTTATTATTCGCAAAACCTCAAGCCCGGCAATCTCTCCGGCATTCTTTGTGGCGGAGCGCTGCGCATTGTTGAAGTATGCCGGGACAGTTATGACAGCTTGCTTTATCTCCTCACCAAGATAAGCCTCCGCATCCTGCTTCAGCTTTTGCAAAACCATTGCTGAGATTTCTTCGGGGGTAAATTGTTTGCCATCAATTTCAACGACTGCCAAGTTATGCGGTCCTCTTACAACCTTGTATGGCACCATCTCTCTTTCCTTTGCCACTTCATCGTAATGTCTCCCGATGAAGCGCTTGATTGAGAACACAGTCTTTTCCGGATTGAGTATGGACTGTCGCTTGGCGTGAATGCCAACTAAGCGAGTGCCATCTTTTGCGAATGCCACTACGGATGGTGTGAGATTTGACCCTTCGGAGTTTGGAATAACCCTTGGTTCGCCAGCCTCAACTACAGCTATGACTGAGTTTGTTGTTCCAAGGTCAATTCCGACTGCCTTTGGCATTCTAATCACCCCTCCGTTGGATTTCGTGTGCTATTTTTGGTGGTGTTTTCACCATATTCCAAATTGTCAAACTGAAGCGATTTAAAAGGCAAATTGGAATCGTAGCGAGAAAGTGCCAATTCACTTATACCCATTACATCATTGCACTAAACTTTCAAAATAATCCGAAAATTTTCCGGATATTTTCCGAAAATTTTTGTTGCGCACAATATGCTAAACTATGGCTAAGCCTGACACACCCCTGTGACGATCCGAATGCGAATTGAACAAAAGTCAAAACCTTCCCAGCAAAGCGCTAAATGGAAGATAGAACAGCCCCTCAATACAGCACTCCCCTTCCGCGCCTTACTACGAACCAACAAATTTTTGAGTAAAGAGCGATTTACGCAATTGAATGCATGGGCAGCTTCCCGCATTATTAGTTTTTGTCAGTATTTAGCGGGCAAACTGTTGTCCGCCCTCACAAGGCAGCGTTAGCCGCATAACCCTCACTTTTACGCAGCTACACCATTTCTTTTCGGCAGTTGAAAACTATAACTTAGCGGATGCCTATGCTCATTGATTTTTGAAGCCGCAATTGCACGTAAAGATATGCCCGTGGCATTGCGCACAGGTTTGTGCAACAATCCTGCATGAAATGATAGCGCAAAAGTGACGAAACGCAAACGGAGGCTCAATCAGGATGCGAATCGGCATAAATGCGCTTCTACTTTGGGGCAGATTCACAGGCGTTGAGCATTCAATACTCAACTTGGTAAAAGCACTAATGCAATTGAACGCACCGCACGAACTGCTCGTTTACTTGCCAGTTGAGTTCAACACATCGCTGCTTAATCCTATAGCCAGACAAACTGAAATGACAAAGCTTGTGCGCCTGAAAGTCGCAACTCGTTTTCGCCTACTGCGAATTTTATGCGAGCAACTCTACTTGCCATTGCGCATCATAGGGGATAAGCTACACCTTCTCCACTGTCCCGGCTACATCTCCGTCATCGCAAGCCCTGTGCCAGTCATTCTAACTGTCTATGACATACTGGCTATAACTCATCCGGAGTGGTGCCGCACCGCCAACCGCCTTTACTACCGCCTTATGCTGCCAATATCCATCAGGCGGGCAAGAAGAATAATCGTCCCATCGGAAACTGTCAAACGGGAACTTGTCAGCACCTTATCGGTTGATGAGGACAAGGTTGATGTTGTGCCGCTCGGAATTGACCAACGCTTCTTTGAGCCGATTAATGAGAGCGTTGTTTCTAACTTGCGTCAAAGGCTTCGCTTGCCTGGGCGGTTCATACTCTTCGTTGGGAACATAGAGCCAAAAAAGAACCTGCCAACATTGCTCAAAGCGTATGAGCGATTGAAAAAACGGATGAGTGATGTGGGGCTTGTCATCGTCGGCGCCATAGCATGGGGCAATGGCAAGTTGATTGATAGGGCAAAAGCAATTGGAGCACAATATTTGGGCTATGTTAGCGATGAGGAGTTGCGTGCCGTTTACAGGCTCGCATCAGTTTTGGTGTTCCCATCGCTCTATGAGGGTTTTGGCTTGCCGCCCCTTGAGGCAATGGCTCTTGGGACTCCGGTTGTTGCGTCTACTGCCGGAGCACTGCCTGAAGTCCTTGGCAACGCAGCGCTGCTTGTTGAGCCAAATGATGTTGATGGACTCGTTGAGGCAATCGTGAGCATCCTTTCTGACGAAGCACTTTATAGCGCGTTGGCTGAGCGAGCAACGGCACACGCATCAAAGTTCACATGGGATGAGGTGGCAAGGAGGGTTATGAAAATTTACGAGCGTGCAATGCGCCAACTTGGTTGAGCAGAATGCAACGCGCGCCACAATGCACTTTGATATGCCTATTGGGACTGCTGCCGAGCAGCTCGCCGTAAAGCCGGCATCTGTTAGGCATTTGATATGGGCATTTCAAACGGGCTTGGCATCGCTCGCTCAAGCCTTTGTGGTTTAGGGGGTGAAATCGCTTTGGGGCAGCAAACGCTCAAGGGCGTCATATTTGACCTTGATGGTGTGCTTGTTGATTCATCAGAGTTCCATTTCCAAGCGTGGCAGATATGGGCGAAAAGGCACGGCACAACAATGACCTATGAGTTCTTCAGAGAGACTTTCGGGATGGTGAACGACAACATCATCCCACACCTAATACCGCGCGAGCTCACAAAAGAAGAGCTAAAAGCCCTCTCGGACGAGAAGGAGGCAATATTTCGCGAAGTTGCGAGGGGAAGGATAAAACCGCTCAAGGGCGCAGTTGAGCTTGTTAGGGCGCTTCAGGATGCCGGCTATAGGCTCGCCATCGGCTCATCAACGCCGCGAAAGAACATTGAAGCCGTGCTTGAGTCAATCGGACTTGATGATGCATTTAAGGTGCGCATAGCTGCAGAGGATGTGACGAAGGGCAAGCCTGAGCCCGATGTCTTCCTCAAGGCATCAGCAGGAATTGGAGTGCCACCAAACAGATGCGCCGTAATTGAAGATGCCGTTGCCGGAGTTGAGGCAGCAAAGAGGGCGGGAATGAGGGCGATCGCTGTCGCAACTACGCATCCAAAGGAGAGATTAAGCCATGCGGATATAGTCGTTGATAGCATTGCTGATGTCACTGTTGAAATGATTGACTGTCTGATTGAGTGTGATAAGTGATGTGCTGTCCATTTCTCGGTTTGGCGGAGGCGAGACGGCATGTGTGGTAGCAGTGAGGCAGCCCTCATCCGCGTTGATAAATTCCGCAAATACGATTACGGTCCAACTCACCCAATGAAGATGTATCGCCTTGAACTGACATTCGCCCTCATTCGCCACCTTGGGTTGACCGATGGAGTGAAGTTGATTGAGCCGGAGCCAGCCGAAGAGGAAGATGTGCTCACATTCCACACGCCCGAATACCTTGAGGTCTTAAAGAGCGCCGACCTGGGTTTGTTCTTCCCCAGCGCTTACCGCTACGGTCTTGGACCGGGCGACAACCCGATATTTGCTGGCGTCTACGAAGGCTCAATGCTTGCGTGTGGTGCATCAATTGCTGCAGCAAAGTGTATACTTAACGGTGCAAGTGTTGCCCTCAACATAGCCGGCGGACTGCACCACGCAATGCCAAATAGGGCTTCAGGATTCTGTTACCTAAACGACCCCGTAGTGGCGATCAATTTTCTGCTCAAGCATGTTGACAGGGTAGCATATGTTGACATTGATGCGCATCATGGTGACGGCGTTCAATTCGCCTTCTACCGCACATCAAAGGTGCTGACAATTTCAACTCACGAGGATGGAAGATTTCTCTTTCCGGGCACGGGCTTCGTTGATGAGATAGGCGAAGGTGAGGGGAAGGGCTATTCCGTCAACATACCGTTCCTGCCGTTCTCCGGCGACGACGCATTCATCATGGCGTTGGATGAAGTTGTCGTGCCGCTGCTTAAAGCCTACAACCCAGATGTGCTCGTCACTCAGCTTGGCGCTGACACACTTCACGGTGACCCAATAACACACTGGAGACTTACAACGCACGGTTTCTGTGCAGCTGTTGAGCGCTTCAAGGAGTTGCGCAAACCGTGGGTGGCTCTTGGCGGTGGCGGATACGATGTGGGGAATGTATGCAGGGCTTGGACGCTCGCATGGGCAACCATGATAGGCGCAAATGTTGGGGATGAGATACCACCAAAGTGGGGCGAGCTTGCTAAACGCTATGGCATCAAGCTGGCATCGCTGCGAGATGAGCGTCCATCAACCTCGGAGAAAGCCATCATAGAAGCAACCAGAGCAACATGCGAGCGAATTAAGAAGCTCGTATTTCCAACACACGGGCTATAGAGCGGCAGCGTGAGCATTTTAAAATTCAAATTAGGGCTGGAACGCAGCCAGACCAAACTGTCGGATGATAGTCCGCCTCACTCTTGAACGGTAGCTCTCCCAACACAATAGGACACACTGCACGAGATGTTAACGAATTGAGTCCTGCAGGGGATGGAAAAGATGGGGCTTAAAGAAAGCGTGGTTATAGTTAACGATGTGCAATATCGCCGCCACATGATTAGGACGCATTTTGTTCAAGCCGGAGAGGATTGGGCTGAAATAATACGCCAGTATGCCTCCGAGCTTTTACAGGAGGGCATGATCATCACAATAAGCGAAAGCGCCGTTGCATCATCACAGGGTCGTGCCATACCTGTCTCGGAGATAAAGCCGAGCATCCTCGCAAGAATGCTTTGGCGCTTCGTCCGCAAAGTGCCATACGGAATTGGCTTGCGCAGCCCATACTCAATGGAGATGGCAATACGAGAGTGCGGCGCTATTAGGGTGCTAATTGCAGCCATAATAGGCGGTCCGCTGCGCCTGCTCGGAATAAGGGGTGTGTTCTATCGCATCGCCGGCAAGCAAGCTGCAATGATAGATGCAGCCGGAACAAGCCCGCTTTATCCGGACAAAGTTGTTCTTGGACCCAAGGAGCCAGATAGGGTTGCCGAATGCATCTCAAGGGCACTCAACGGATTGCCGGTGGCTATTGTTGATGTCAACGATGTTGGTGGCTCTTGGGTTGTCGGAGCGTCTTCAAACATCACCCCGATGCTGAGAAGGACGATTGAAGCAGTTTTGAAGGACAACCCAGCAGGGCAGGGTGATCAGCTGACACCGATTGTCATCATTGAACCACTCTCAAAACGGGACTGAGACAATCATCGCATTCGCTCACATACCATCTTGGAATAACTCTTTAACCACCCTGTGGAACATCGTCTTCACACCGCCCGTCAAAACAACGACTGTTACCAACGGGCACTAATTGTGTTCAAATGCTTCGGCTGACTAATATGGTCAGGGGTGTTTAAAATGCGCCACGCAATAGCGCTCTTTGCAGTTGCCATCCATTTCAACCTCGCCATCGCATGCGGCATAATCATTCCGCCCACACCGGAAGGTCAGTTCTCAATACGCTACAGGCATATGGAGGCAACTATAAAAGATGGCGTTGTGCAGGTTGTTGCCGAGCAAACATTTGTGAATGAGACGCCGAGGACTTTGGAGGGTGTTTACATCTTTCCCGCACCGGAGGGTGCTGCCGTAAACAGGCTCACGCTCGTCATTGACGACAAATCCTATGAAGCTGAATTGCTCAGCCATGAAGAGGCATTGCGCACCTACGAACGCATAGTGGGAATACGCCGTGACCCAGCATTGCTTGAGTTTATTAACCGACGGACATTCAGGCTGCGCATATTCCCATTCCCACCAAATGGGGAGAGAAAAGTCATCGTCCGCTACGACCAACTGCTTCGCAAACAGGGCAACACATATAGGTTCGTATACCCGCTTAAGGTGGAACGCCTATCAGCAAAGCCAGTTAGAGATGCGAGGATAACTGTGCGCATAAGCAGCCGCCAATCAATCAAGACCGTTTACTCGCCAACGCACCCAATATCAATCCGCAGACCAGATGAGCACACAGCCATCGTCACATACGAGGCTGCAAATATAAAAGAGCCGGATGACTTTGTGCTCTATTACAGCATCTACGAAGGTGAGTTTGGAGTGACACTGCTGCCATATCGCTCTCACCCAGATAAGGATGGCTACTTCCTGATGTTCATCTCTCCGAAAGTAACATGGGAGAGGGCGAAGGTTATACCTAAAGATATCGCCTTCGTTATAGATCGTTCAGGGAGCATGAGCGGAAAGAAGATTGAGCAGGCAAAGGAGGCGCTAAAGTTCTGCATTGAGCGCTTAAGCGATGAAGATAGGTTCAATGTAATCTCGTTTAACGAAAGTCCGGATTTGCTCTGGCGCGAGTTGCGACAGGCAAATGAGGCAAACAAGCGTGAGGCAATCAATTTCGTTAACGGGTTGAGCGCAAACGGTGGCACAAACATCAATGAGGCTCTCCTTAGCACTTTGCCGATGCTCTCGGAGCGCCTGCGGCAAAGGTTTGTCATCTTCCTCACGGATGGCTTACCTACAGTTGGTGAGACGAATGTGGAAGGCATCCTTGCAAATGTGAAGCGAGCCAATGAGGCAAATGTGAGGTTGTTTGTCTTTGGTGTCGGATACGATGTTAACGCCCTCTTCCTGGATAAACTTGCGGGCGAAAACAGCGGTGCAAGCGTATATGTTCGTCCCGAAGAGAGCATAGAGGGTAAGGTGAGTGACCTGTTTGCTATGGTGAGCGAACCTGTGCTATCGGATGTGAGCGTGACAGTTGATGGCGTCAGAGTAAGGGATATTTATCCACAGCGTATCCCAGACCTGTTCAAGGGAACCGAAGTTGTGCTCTCTGGGGCATACGCAAGTGGTGGTAGGGCAACAATTCGCATTTCTGGCAAGCTCATGGAGCGTGAACAAAGCTACAGCTTTGTGGTTGACTTTCCGGAGAGTGATACTCAAAACGATTTCGTCCCAAGGATATGGGCTGCAAGGAAAATCGGCTACCTGCTTGAGGAGATGATTGTTAGGGGGAAGAGCAAAGAATTGATTGACGAGATTGTGCGCCTCTCAAAGGATTTCGGGGTGCTTACCGAATTCACAGCTTTCCTCGTTACCGAGCCAACTGCGCCAGCTGCGTCGCTGCGTGATAGAGCCGAGAATGAACTTCGCAGAGCTTTGACTCAGGCTGAAGTTGGCTCATGGGCAGTGGCGCAAGCCACAAACCGGCAGATATTGCAGAGGGCGGCGAGCAACTTTGACCTTGCCATCGGGAATCAAGCACCGCTGCGAGTGGATGCATCCAGGGTAGCAAATTACGCTGCAGCAGCCCCCGCCTTAGGAAGTCAAGCAGGTAGTGGGTTTGGTGGGCTCGGCGGATTCGGCGGGCTTGGTGGATTTGGTGGTCAGGTGCTGCTTGCCCCAGATGGCAGGGTGCAAGTCATAACCAACATGCAAGCAGTTGCTGATAGAGCATTTGCGCAGCAAGGCAAACAATGGGTTGACTTGCGCTATGACCCGCAGCGCCATAAGCTCATTCGCATAAGGCAATTCAGCAAAGCCATCATACAGCTGTTGCAACTTCGCCCGGACTTATCCAAGTTTGTCTCGCTCGGGGACGAAGTCATATTTGTCGTCAACAGCGAAGTCGCTATTCAGATTGGGTCAGAGGGCAAAGGCGAATTGAGCGAGGACGAGTTGCGGGCGCTCAAGCAAACGGCGCTGTTGCCTCTGGAAGGCAAGTTCAAAAGCAGCGTTGCCAAAGGAAGTAACGCACCAATGGAGTTATTGCTCGCCATTGCAGCAATGATGAGCATATGGCTTTGGCGTTTCATCCGGTCTCACAAGCAAACTCAAAAGGTGTGAGCTGATAGCAGACCATCCGACTTCGGAGATGCGTATTCACGCACCCATACCACTCTTGCAATTCGCTTATTGCAAATGCAGCGCTGGCTTGCTCACAACAGTAGCTCAAACCTATGCCACCAATAATGTATGGCACCGCACGATGGGATGGGGTTTTATTTTTGTTCGCGATGCGAAGCACAACGGAGATTTGCATCACGCTAAAGTTTTCGTGATTGAGATGTCCATGCCATTCTCAAATGACCCATGTGGCGTTGCGGTTTATCCACGACGGTTTAAATTCCCGTTGCCATAGCCTTGTGGCTCTAAAAACCGCCGTCAGCAATTGGTGGCTTGCAGGGCGGCAGTTGTCATCAATCTGCGATAGAGGGGCAATTTAGCTTCGCTGCGGATGAAACACTCTAATACGAAGCCCTGCTCCTAAACGACATTTACATGTGAAAGCGATATAATTGCCGATGCAAGGTGAAAAATCCTTCAAGCCCGTGAATGACAAAGCCAACTGAACCAAGGGGTGATTAAGAATGAGCATTTTAAGTTGGAGGTTTGTTTTGCGCCAATGCATTCTTCTGTTCGTCATTTGCCTCCCACTGAACGCAGCGAGCACATTGACACTTGATGACATCCTCACCGTTGACCAACTAAAACAGGGCATGAAAGGGAAGGGCAAGAGTGTGTTTGAGGGGACTAAGATTGAGGAGTTTGATGTCACGATAATCGGCATATTGCATAGGGTTGACTTTGACCAAGACCTGATACTTGTGCGCATTGATAGCGGCACGGTCATAAAGAAGAACACAGGTGTAATTTCTGGGATGAGTGGCAGCCCTATATTCGTCGGCAAGAAGCTTGTTGGGGCAATTGCATACGCATGGAGTTTCTCAAAAGTGCCAATAGCTGGTGTCCAACCGATCGCTCAAATGCTCCAATCTCTCAACCCGGCGTTTACGCCGCCAAAGAGGCGCACAGTCACCTTTCGCCCAAAAGGTGGTCTGCTGAACATACAGGGTGAGCGCATAAGTGAGGTTATGCTTGTAAACAACTATGAGGAAGCACTCTCGGTGAGGCGAGAAGGTGTCGGAGTGCTCACCCCAGTTATCACACCACTTATGGTGAGCGGACTTAACAGGTTTGCGGTTGAATTTCTGAGACGTTCGCTGCGCCATTACAATCTGCTCGTTGTGGAGGCGCCAACAGGCATTGCCAGCTCTGTGCGTGCATCACCGAAGCTTGAACCTGGTGCTGCAGTCGCAATACAGCTTGCAAATGGCGATGTGGACATAAGTGCTGTCGGAACCGCCACATGGGTTGAAGGCAATCTTGTGCTCGCTTTCGGTCATCCCGCACTCGGCTTGGGAGAAATTGAAATGCCCATGGCGACAGCTTACGTCTGGGATATCGTTTCAAGGCAATCAATTTCTTTCAAGTTGGCAACGCCGATAAAGCCAGTTGGGACCTTCACTCAAGACAGGAATTTTGCCACATGCGGCTTTTTGGGTCGCCGGACAAAAATGCTCGCAATGAATGTCAGGATAAGGGATGCTGAAAGGGGCTTCCATAGAACATACAATGTGCACCTGATCAGGCAAAAACAACTCATTGACTTACTTGCTCTCTCAACACTCCTTGGAAGTATGTATGTCTACATCTCGCCGGCTGAGGAAGGGACGATGAAGATGAGCATGGAGGTGGAATTGGACGGGCTGCCAAAGATCAAAAGAGAAAACATGTTTGACATGCAGGCGGGTGGTGGTTTCGGCTTCTTTATCATCCCGACATCCTCTCCTGTGGGAGAATTAATGAATGTCGTTTCGGCGCTGATTGATAACCCCTATCGCGATGTGACTCTTGAGCGGATAAACATACAAATGCAATACGAGGGGAAAAGAAGACTTGTCTGGATTGACCAAGTGACAGCTACAAAAGCGCAGGCGGAGCCGGGTGAGGCTATCCCAGTTACATTGAGGTTGAGAGAGCGCGGTGAAAAGTTCCACACACTAAGACTCAACTTGAGGATACCACCCACAGCGAAGCCTGGCATCATACAGGTTGCAATAAGTGGCGGGATGCTCGGAAGACAAGCGAGGGCGAGAGTGGGTGCACGCCCACCGAGGGCATACAACATAAACCAGCTGATTGAGCTGCTCAACGCCGATTACCAAAACGACCAACTTGTTGTGTGCATGAGCACCGGCAGAGTTGGCGTTGAACTTGATGGCAGGGAAGTTTGCCCTATCCCAACATCCATGATAGAGGCGCTCTTTAGCTTGGGCACTTCAAAGATTTTGCCGATGCGTGACTTTGTTGAGACCAAGAGAAAGGTTGAATGGCTCATATCTGGCATGGCGGTGCTCACAATCAGGGTTGAGTCAAAGGAGAAGGAGAAGGAAGAGCCATTCAGACCGCCAGCGCCACCTGAGGGTGCACCGCCAGCTGAAGGAGCACCATCAGAGGCAGTTCCAGAGGGTGCGACCTTCACAATGCCGCGCTCTGACAAAGGCTTGCGCTATGAATTGTTTGACGAGTTCGCTGTTAACAATGGGATGGATTTCGTTGACTTAGTTGAGGCAATAGCCGCAAGGGCGCGCGCAGCTGCAAGGAGTTTCTTTCCCGAGAGCAGCGAGATCGTTTTGGACTTAACGAAGATAGAAGCGCACAACACCGACAGTTCAAGGGCAGCAGGCGATGAGGCTCAAGATCAAGCTACAGGCGATGCGTATGAGGAAGCCCCGCAGGGCATTGAAGCGTCGCAATCCCAAGGGCAAGGCAAAAAGCAACTTGATAGGGAGACACCGCCGCCAATGCCATCATGGGAAGAAGTTGAGTCGCTTGAGGTGGGCAAGGTAACGAAGCCGGCGCCAAGAGTGCCACCAACTCCACCCGGACGAACTCAAGCCCTTGCAAGAGCACCTCAGGTTTGGGTCATGGAAAAGTTTGAGGATTTTGTGAAGGGCGAATTTAAGGGCACCTGTGCAACCTACGAGGGTGAATTGAAAGTTGGTCTGTGCGGTGAGACCGTTTACAACCCTGCTGAACTCTGCATATGGACAAGCATGATTGACGCTTCCAACAGCGTATATGCGGGCACATGGATGCCGGCAAGGGTTTGGAAAATCGGCCCTGACGGCGAGCGAAAAATGCTTGCCGAGTGGTCAGAGGAAGTTGGCGTTGTGAGCATGGTGAAAATCGGCAGCGACTTGTATTGCGGGTTGGTGCCATCGGGAAAGATATATCGCATTGGCAGTGACGGTCAGAAGCTTGCCGCCGATTTGAAGGGCGAGCACCCTTGGGCGATGGTTGCGGAAAAAGATGGAACTATCCTCATAGCCACAGGACCAAACGGGCGCATCTACCGATTAAGGGGAGGGGAGCTGTCGCTACTCGCCGAATTGCCCGATAGGCACGCGATTGCAATGGTGACAGATGGCGAAAGCATTTATGTTGGGACAAGCCCCAAGGGCAGAGTTTACAGAATTGACTCATTGGGGAGAGTGCACTCTGTCTTTGAGACACCATTGGCAACGGTTCAATGCATGGCATTAGACAAGGACAAAAACCTGTATGTCGGGACCGCTGGACAGGCGAGGGTTTACATAATCCGAAAAGATGGCTCCGTCAAGGAAGTGAGCAAGCTTGATGGCAGGCATGTCTTTGCAATGACAGGGTATGAAGGGGGCATCGTTGCAGCTGTGTGCCCGAAGGTAAAGCTATACCGAATTGACCCCAACGGCTCAATTGACCAGCTATACAGGGGTGATGAGCCATTCCTAACGAGCATCGTAAAGGGTTCTGATGGGACGCTCTTTGCAACCGCTACAGGCGGTGGCGTTGTTGCTTTCCACCCAAAGAGGCGTGAATGGGTGGTATATGAATCCCCCGTGAAGGACGCCGGAACAGTAGCCCGCTGGGGTGCAATACGATGGTATGCAGACATGGTGGATGGAAGTGCAATTGCGATTGAGACGAGGAGTGGGAATACTGCCACACCGGATAACTCGTGGAGCCATTGGAGCGAGACATACCCGATGAGCGGCGCAATCATTAGCAGCCCACCGGCAAGGTATATCCAATTTCGTGTCAGGCTCTATCCAAACGATGATGGTGAGTCTGTGAGGCTCAAAAGGGTTGAGTTGACTTACATGCCTAAGAATCGTCCACCAGAGCTCACCGTCAAACAACCCTCACCGGGAGCTATCATCTGTGGGACTTATAAGCTTCAGTGGGAGGGCAAGGATCCAGATAAGGACAGGCTCGTATTTGAAGCCCAGTATTCCTCGGATGGCATAAAGTGGGTGGACGTTGAGGAGCCCAAACCCGCAAAGGGGTCGGAGAAGCAAACAGAGCAAGCCGATGAACAGAAGGACACAGTCACCACAAAGAACGAAATGAATTGGGACACAACAAAGGTCAGGGACGGCATCTACCACTTGCGCGTCATTGTGAGCGACCGCATATCCAATCCAGTTGATGCCGAACAAGCTGAGCGCATCGTCTACCCAATTGTGGTTGACAACACACCCCCGGAAATATGGTATCCAGCGCCGGGTGAAAAGCTCACCGAGCCGCCAAAGAAATTGAAATGCTACGACGCAACCACATTCATTGCGAGTGCCGAATATCGCGTTGATGGTGGTGAGTGGATTGCGGCGGCATGCAGCGACGGTGTTTTCGATTCAAAGGTTGAGGATGTGCTCGTTGACATTTCAAGGCTCCCGGCAGGGAAACATTCGCTTGAACTTAGAGTCAGGGACGGTGCCGGAAACGAGAGGGTGACAAAGTGGGAGTATGAATGGCGCAAATGATGCCGTTGCCATGCAGTTCAGCATCCAAAGCGGCGCGAAAGTAGCCCATTCAATCTTGTTAGCGCACTTCACATGACGCTGTTTTCTAAATTCCTTCCATGTGGTATCATGGTGATGGCAACCCTCGTGACGAGAAATCAATAGTAAGCGCCACAATTAAACCACTGGCAGCAAGATTGCGGATGGGCATTATGAGGTTAAGGTTATGGTTGAAGCACAGCGCAAGCTGAGATGGGGTGGATGTAGATGCGGTTGAAGCACAACTTCGCTGCAGCATTTTTGATCACACTGGCGCATCTATCAATGGCATTCGCTCAATGGTCAGAGCTTGACGAAGCGGGCAATGCCGCACTTGGACAATGGCTGCCGATGAAGCTTGTCACACCGGTCGGTGAGCTAAACGGCTGGCAGACGCAGACGCGCACTAAGGATGCTCACTACTTGGTCACATCATTTGAGCCTACAAGGAAAGTCGTTGAAGTTGAGTTCGTTGTTAAGACACCGAGGGATGGAGAGAGGGGCTTAACCTTCGGGCTGAGCAAGGGCATACCGACTCATTGGACGAGCGAAGCAGTGAGGCTTATCTTCGGCTCATCCGGTTATATTTCGCAGCGGGATATCGGCGGTTGGTTTACATGGCGAAGCACTTTCTCTTGGGTGACCACGATTAAATTCCCGGGCGATGAATGGATATCTGTGCGCATAGTTGCGGACCCAACTATAGGCGCATACAAGCTCTGGCTATCAAGGGTTGGCACATCGCAAATTGAGGCGAGTTGGCTCCTACCGTTCTTAAGCCCAGTTGATGAGCTGAGTTGCTTTTTCTTTTTCAACGGCGAGAGCGATGGAGGTCAAATCCAAGTCAGCGAACCAACTGTAAAGATTGGAGCGCTACCAAATGCACCTAAGTCGCTGCGAGTAAAACCCGCTGAAGGCAAACTCGTTTTGAAGTGGCAGCCATCCGAGACTCACGATGTCCACCTGTATCGCATTTACAGGCGCGGAGTGCAAGTAGCCGAAGTGCCAGCAAACACGCTCTACTGGGAGGATGAAACAGTTAACCCGAATGAAGGATACAGCTATTTTGTGACAGCTCTTTCCGATGCGTCAGAGAGCCTGCCTTCATGGTCGGATGCCGCCATGACGCTCCCGCAACCTCGCCCATCGCTTAAAGGGGCGCCGGCAAAGTTAGTTGCGGATTATGACTGTGTTGTCGTTGGAGCGACTCCCGCCGGAATAGCTGCAGCAATAACGCTCGCAAGAAGAGGTTGGAGCGTGGCGCTCGTTGAGAGGACAAAGCATATTGGCGGAATGATGACTTCCGGTCTGTCGGCAACTGATAGGCGCTATAGGCAAGCCTCCGGGGGGCTGTTTGCGGAGTTCGTCTCTCATGTTGAGAAGTTCTACAGAGAGGCATATGGTGCAGGTTCATTACAGCACCGCCAGTGTCAAGGTGGATATTTGTTCGAACCAAAAGTCGCAGAGCAGGTCTTTTGGCTCATGCTATCAATGCCGCCAATACAACCAGACATTTACCTGATGCAGGGGCTTGGCGGTCTCCTAAAGGACGGCAATAGGGTTACAGAGATACTGCTTGATGACAGGGTGAGGGGGCTGCGCTGGAGGATGCGCGCTCAAGTTTTCATTGATGCCACTTACGAAGGTGACTTGGCTGCATTGTCAGGAGCAGCATACAGAGTTGGTCGGGAAGGTAGATTTGAATTCAACGAGGAGTTTGCGGGCGAAGTATTTTGGGATTCGCTTACAAGGCAAGTGACATTTGGCAGACCGGACGGCGACAGAAAGGTTCAAGCATACAACTACAGGTTGACTTTGACGAGGCGCCCGGACAACAGGCGCCCACTGACTGCCCCGCCGGATTACAATCCGCAGCTATATGCCGAAATAGCAACGAGGGTGAAGGATAAAGTTATATGGCATCCTATGGAGGTCGTCAGTTTGGTCAAGCTGCCACAACTCAAATTTGATGCAAACAACACCCCAGGACCATTTCCATCAACCGACTTCATCGGAATGAACTACGACTACCCGGAAGCGGATTGGGAAAAGCGAGAGGAAATAGCGGCAGCACACAGAAACTATATCCTTGGACTGCTCTACTTCCTGCAAACGGATGAGCGCCTGCCGGATTGGTTTCGTGCGGCGGCGTCGCACTGGGGATTAGCCGCGGATGAATTTGAAGACAACGATAACTTCCCGCCACAGCTTTATGTCAGGGAAGCAAGGCGCATAATTGGGGATTACATTTTCACCGAGAGAGATGCGCGCCCACAATCTCCCGGGAAGAGAGCACCAACGCATGAGGATAGTATAGCTGTGGCTGAATACCCGATTGACAGCCACGCATGCACTCCGAGAGAGCCATTTACGCCATACATTCACGAGGGCTTTTTCTACCTGCCTAATATAACTGCTCCCTCGCACATCCCGTATCGCGTGATGCTTCCGAAAGAGAAAGGAGAGGATGGTCAAATAAAGGATGGGCTTGAGGGACTGCTTGTATGCGTCGCTGTGTCAGCTACTCACATAGGCTTTGGGACGTTGCGTCTTGAGCCGGTATGGATGGCGCTTGGGCAGGCTGCCGGCACAGCAGCTGGCATGGCGCTCGTTTATGGCTCAACACGCAAGGTGCCGATTGATAAACTTCAACGGTCACTGCTTGAACAGGGGCAGGTCATCAGCTTCTTCTTTGACATGCCGCCTAAGTGGGGGATTGAATTTGCGGCTGCACAGTTCTTTGCCGTCCGCGGCTTCTTTGAAACATACGAGGCACGCTTGAAGGAAGCGCTTGATAACTTGAGCGTGGCGAATATCTTACAGCGCTTCTCAAATTTATTCCCGCTCACAAACTATGAGCCATTTGCATCCGCTAACGCCAATCCAACTGAGGGTGAAGTCATAAAGTGGCTTGCAAAATGCCTCAGATGCACCGAGGAGGAATTGCTGAAGCGTTGCGGAAGCCTCCTTGACTTCAACCAGAACGAGCCCATCAGGCGGGGCAAGCTGCTTAAATGGCTTTACATGCTGACTTTAACACAACCGTGACGATCTTAATCCAGCTCAGTCGGGGCGGCCGGACTCGAACCGGCGACCTTGGGCTCCCGATGCCCACGCGCTGCCAAACTGCGCTACGCCCCGAAATTCACCCCTCGCAATTGCAAGTATAGCACACATTGATTGTAAGCCGCATACCACCGCCCAATCGCATCCCATCAACTCTGCGGCTCGCCCCCAACGAGCTTGTAGACCAAGTCCCCTTCCCTCACTCGCTCATTCACCTTCACACCTATGGTTTGTCCAACTACGCCAACTTCAACAGGCTGGTTCTCAACCTGCATTGATGTGACTACTTGAATAAAGTCAGTTGTGTGCCCCCGGATGCGTATCTTATCGCCGAGCCTCAACTCACCATTTGTTAGCTCAATTGCAGCTGCACTTGGGCGCGGAAAGAAGTGAACAACTCTTCCTATGAGCACCTCTTGCAATTCAACCTGCTCCATATCTTGCTCACCTCCATTTGATATGCCTGTGAGGGCGCTTTTAAAACGGCATGAATAGCTATAGCCCGCCTTTCGCGCTGAAGGCGTTGCGGTTAAATTGTAAACGAAAGCCCATGGCGTTCACAAATTGACAATGCAATTTTGCCATCGCAGAGGTTGCTGTGCAATCTTGACAGCGGCATATTCACCCTCGGGGGTGAGACCGTGCTCGGGATAAAGCTAACCGGTGAGAAATTCCGAAGCTGGCTTGGAGAGCAGCCTTGCACAAGAAAGGTCAACGAAATCATTTTGCATCACACATGGCGCCCAACTGCCTCGCAATACAAAGGTAAGCAAACGATTCAGGCTATATGCGATTACCATGTCAGGGAGCAAGGTTGGGGTGACATCGGTTATCATTTCCTTATAGCGCCTGACGGAGCTATATGGGCTGGAAGACCAGTTGGGCAATCCGGGGCTCACACAAGGGGACGAAATGCGCACAGCATCGGGGTTTGTCTGATCGGCAACTTTGACGAGGAGGAGTTGACTGAGCGCCAACGGTTATCCCTGATCATCGTCTTGAACGCGCTGCTGGAGCGCTTCAAGCTGACGGCAGAAGATATTAACTTTCACCGCGACTATGCACCATATAAAAGTTGTCCCGGCATGAAGCTTGATAAAGCAATCGTGCGTTCTTGGGTGAGCGAGTTAGAAGCGCCGAATGAAACCGCAAGCGAAAGGGACGCAGATGATGCATTGTCTCATCCGGATGTCCCATCATGGGCTGAGGAGGCAGTAAAATGGGCTTTGAAGAACAACATAGTTAAGGGATTTCCGTCCGGCAAGATAGAGGGTTACAGGCATGCCACAAGGGCTGAAGTTATCGTCATGCTTCACAGGCTCTGGAGAGCCTTGAAGGAAAGCCAACATTGAGGTGAGTGTAAGTCTAACCAACTGATGTCACGCCATTCAAGAGGATGTGGCATGGTTATCCCACAGACGACTTTGCGAGCTGAAAGGCTGTGCCACCTTGCGACCGAAACTGTTTTGAGCAAATAGCGAGTCCCCGCCGGCTTGGATGTTACCTCAGTTTTTGAAAACAGTGTTAGACTGCCTTTCCGAACTCTCTCAATCTCCAGCTGCGAATTAGCGTCAGCTCCCTTTTGGTCATGGCTTTGCGTCCAATGCTTGTGGTATCGTCATATCCAAGAAGGTGAAGCAAACCATGTATGACCAAACGCATCAGCTCGTCAATCGGCGATTGCCTGTAGCGCTTCGCCTGCCTCAGTATGGCATCAATTGAGACGACGATATCGCCAAGTTGTATCGCCCTGTGCGCATCGCACTTGTGTGGCTGCTTTAGCCGCTCAAGTTCATCCTCTGGGAGTTGCGGGAAGGAAAGCACATCGGTTGGGTAAGCCCGTTCAAGGTATGCTGTGTTAAGTTCCGTGATTTGTTTATCGTCACATATGAACAAGCTCACCTCAAAGCGGCATTGGCAGTGAGGCAACTCCTTTACAATGGCATGCCTGATCAACTTGTCTATTGTGCCCTTTAATATTCTGGAAGACCATGTGGGGTAAGTCCTGTCAGGCTGTTTTGAGCACGGTCTTTCCTTTTCAAGCTGCTGCAACTTGGCTGGCTCAATATTGCTTTGAACCGATACAAGTGTTTTAACCCTTGGCATGAGATGAAATCACACCCTTTATTTCACAGCAGCTCAAAAGTTTGCTGGCGTGCCGAATCGCCAGACTGTTGCCCAACTGAAAATCACAGGTGAATTTCATCCGCACACAGAACCAAAACACGGCGCTATAGCGTCCCGACATTACTTCATGGAACAATCATCGCCGCATGCGGTGGTCTATAAGTTATGTTTCCTCGTCTCATCCTTACCGAATTCCAAAGCAACATAACCGCTGTCTGAGCCACAAAACTGCAAAGACTCTCACCGTGCATCATTGCAGCCTTTGTGCGGCGAAACTTGACGACCGTTGTGGATAAGCCACGACACCACAATGGTTAAGCATGGAGAAATAGCTTAGCGCCGTCAAAGATGAAAAGCAACGAAGCCGCTTCATTTCATGGTTTACTATGAGCATTTGAGAACGGATGGAATAAGTTGCATCCTCGGCGCTGCCATTAAACCCTTTCAGGCACAACGAATGGGTGGCGATATTGCCTTGTGAGCAGCTTGTTGGCTTCCTCATCGTTGAGGAACTTTTCCTCCTTCGGGTCAAAGAGGAGTTTCCTCCCGAGGCGATACTTTAAGCCCTTGATTGGCACACCGTTTTCTTTTAGGTGCTCAAGCATCCTACCGAATGCCTCATTCGCATCATCGCAGTCCCCAAAGGGCTTATCTCCGTTTCCAGTGCATTCAACATCCACGCCCAAACGATAGGATATGTTTGCCAGGTGGCAGAGAGCGCTTGAATAGTGTCCCTCAAGTATATCGGCGTCAAGCACCTTTTGATCCCGGCTTCTCACAGCCTCTATGAAGTTGCGGAAGATATTCGGGCGCCCCTCAAGCCTCTCGGTTATCAGTGGTTCTGGTTTATCTCCATCCTTGCGATAGATAGATTGACCCGCAACTATGACATCGTCCATGTGAAAGATGTTGCCTATTCGCTGCCTGTAATAATCTTCGGTCTTCAAGCCGCGCACCTCAAATATAAGCAGCGCATCGCCGAAGTCAAAGAGGGCAATTTGAGTGTTTGGTGTTTGACCCTGATCAACGTAGCCAAACCTGCCACCGAGGCTTATCACGCTTATCGGCAAAGTCTTATTCAAGCCCCAGCGAGCAATGTCCATTTGGTGAACACCTTGATTTCCAATATCGCCATTCCCGAAGTCCCAGAACCAATGCCAGTTGTAGTGGACGAGGTTACCATGATATGGCTGTTCAGGCGCCGGTCCGAGCCAAATGTTGAAATCCACTTCCTTGGGCGGTGACTCAAACGGCTTAAAACCAATGCTCCCTCGGGGCTTGTAGCAAAGCCCCCTTGCAACACGCAGCCTCCCAAGCTGTCCTGACCTTATTACTTCAATCGTGCGCCTCCACCTTGCGTCACTCCTGCTTTGCGTCCCGTGTTGAACAATGCGATTGTATTTTCGTGCCGCCTCAACTGCCTTCCTTCCCTCAAAGACGTTGTGGCTGCATGGCTTCTCAACATAAACATCCTTACCAGCTTGGCACGCCCAAATTGTCATCAGGGAGTGCCAATGATTTGGCGTTGCAATCGCTATGACATCCACATCCTTATCATCAAGCACCTTCCTTATGTCCTGAACACACTCTGGTAGCTTTGCACCCTTTTGCTCAATCTGCTTCAGGCGCCTTGCAAATGTCCTCGTGTCTGGGTCCACAAGGTAGGCGACTTCAACGCCAGGGATGCGCATGAATTCGTCAATGTGTTGTCCACCTCGCCCATTCAAGCCAGCAACTGCCACTCTTATCCTGTCGTTAGCGCCAAACACATTTGAGTTGATGAAGTAAATTCCGCCAATGGCGCCGACTGAGGTTTTGATGAAATGACGCCTCGTGCACTTTTGCATATTGCTCACCCCCATCAGCACTCCTTACCAACTGCAACTGTCTCATTCGCTTTAAAGCTATATCACTTTCGTCACCCATCGTAAACAGCAACCAAACCCTTTTGCACAGTTATTGCGGCATGCCTTTCCTAACAGTCAGCTTCGGTGCAGGAGACGGTGTGCTGACTCGGGCAAATTCATCCCACAGCTTCTGCACGAGAGAGGCATCCGGCATATCGCCGTAGAAAACAACTATTCGGTATTTGAGTGTGACAAATTCATTAAACTTCACATCAAGCCTTGGGAAAGCACCGAAGCGCCCATAATCACGATACGCCGAATAGATTGTGCCCTTAGGGTTGCTTGGATGATTCATATGCACAACGGTATATCGCCCACTCGGCAATGTGTAGCTCATTGCAACCCATTGGTAGTCCCTATCAACCTTTGGGTCTGCATCCTCCTTTGGAAAGATGAAAACCGTTTCCTTAGCAACAATGTCACTTGCAGCCCTGAACTGAACTCCGGCGTGCTCTGGGTCACCGTCAAGCCTAACATCGCTCACTGCCGGCTTAATTGTTGTCACCAAATCAACAAGCGCAATTGCACCATTTGGTGGCGGCAAAAAACGCATTGTGCGTTCCTCTTCAATCACTGTCCTGTTGTTCGCATCCTTCCATGCTATTAAAGCACTTATAACTGCCTCGTTGCCCTTGGCTTCAAGCTTTGTGAACTTTAAATGCAACTGATGAGTGCCACGCATGCTCCAAAAATCAAATCGCTTGCCCTCAACAATAGTTCGGCTCCAACCGACAAAGATGGCACGATGGTGTGGATGCATCCCACCCGGACCTTTCGTGATAGGTAAGCCAACCTTGGGGTCAATGATGTGCAGATACGGCTTATAAGTTTCTCTGAGCCGTTCGGGCGTTGAGGCATCGTAAGCATACATGTAACGGGCAATTACTTTCCCGTCGCAAATAACATCGGTGAACTCGCCCTGCTTGTCTCTTAGCTCAAATTGAACGGCATTTGAAAGGTGCATCAGGGTGAACACCCCCAAAATAACACCGACCCAATTGAGCATCGCCTCTCACCTCACTCTGTCGGTTGGCTTATGAATTGAGTTTAGTTGCACACCCAATGTGACGCAAAGGTTTGGTTGAAGTTTATGGCACCAAGAAATCAAAGTAGCACAGGCATCCCGCCTACGAAAGCATTTGGCAACAGCCATCCATATTCTAATTACAATCATGAAACGACAAGAACTCAGCCATGCAGCATCGTAACTTGTGCGTAATGGAAGTTAAACAACTGTCGTGGTGACTTTCTGGCGGACCACCGTCCACACCCACAAAATGACATCAATTGTGCAACTCTTAACGATGTTGGGGCTGAGTTTTGCCCACAAGCGCGTTACAATATTCAGCATCCGACAAAGCTGAAACTTGCAAGGGGTGAAAAATATGAGGGTAAAATGGGCAGCGGCTTTGTTAATATGTGTTTTTGCACGCAGCGTTGTAAATGCCGACATCAAATTGCCATCGCTTTTCTCCGACCGCATGGTGCTACAGCGTGGAACAAATGTGGCAGTGTGGGGTGAAGCCTCGCCGAATGAACGCCTAACTATAAGGCTATCTCCACAAGACAATGCCTCGGAAGGAAAACAAGCAGTAGAGGTAAGGTGCACAGCTTCAGCTAATGGTGCATGGAAAGCTTATCTCCCACCGATGCAATCTGGCGGTCCTTACGAACTCACCGTCTCAAGTGATGATGGGAGTTCGGTGAGAGTTCGTGATGTCATGATTGGTGATGTGTGGATTTGCTCCGGACAATCAAACATGGAATGGTCAGTAGCCAACTCAGCTAATGCTGAGCAGGAAATCGCAAATGCCAACTATCCGAACATACGCCTGTTCATGGTTAGGAAGGTCGTGAGCGATGTGCCGGTTGATGATCCAAAAGGTGAGTGGAAAGCTTGTTCGCCAGAGACCGTTCGCAATTTCTCCGCGGTGGGTTACTTTTTTGCACGAGAGCTGTATCAACATCTTAAAGTGCCTATCGGCATGATACAGGCTGCATGGGGTGGAACGCCAGCTGAATCTTGGACAAGCACACCAACACTTGAATTGGAGCCGGAATTGCGAGTCATTTTGGACAACTGGAAAAAGGTGGTTGAAGCATATCCTGAGGCATTAAAGCGATATGAAGAGAGGCTAAAGCAGTGGGAAGAGGAAGCACGCAAAGCAAAGGAAGAGGGCAAACCAATTCCAAGGAGACCAAATCCACCTATGGGACCGGGGCACCCTTGGCAACCGAGTGGACTTTTTAATGGCATGATTGCGCCATTGACAAAGTTTGCTATAAAGGGCGTCATCTGGTATCAGGGTGAGTCAAATACGGGCAGGGCTGCACAATATCGCAAGCTTTTTCCGGCACTCATCAACGATTGGCGAAAAGCATGGGGAATAGACTTCCCATTTTTGTTCGTCCAACTTGCTAATTTCATGCAGCGCAAGCCAGAACCATCCGAAAGTGCTTGGGCTGAATTGAGAGAGGCTCAACTTTTGACCCTCCTTAAGGTGCCGAGGACTGGCATGGCTGTGGCAATTGACATCGGTGAGGCAAACGATATCCACCCGAAAAATAAGCAAGATGTCGGGAAAAGGCTCTCATTGGCTGCAAGGGCGATCGCTTATGGCGAAAGCATTGTTTACTCTGGACCAATTTATGATAGGATGGTTGTTGAGAACAGCAAGATACGCATATACTTCAAACATGTCGGCAGCGGACTTGTAGCAAAAGATGAAAAGCTGACAGGCTTCGCAATCTCTGGCGAGGATGGAAAGTTTGTTTGGGCAGAGGCTGAGATTGACGGAGATACAGTGGTTGTCTGGAGCCAGAAAGTTGACAAGCCAGTTGCAGTTAGGTATGCATGGGCTGACAACCCGGATTGCAATTTGTATAACAAGGAGGGATTGCCAGCATCTCCATTCCGCACTGATATGCCAATTGAGTGAGTTTGTTCTCTGTCGGGAATGCTCGTAGTTAGCCACGAAGCGATAGCGAAGTGGCGTCAAAAATTGTCCAATGTCCAATGTCCTATGTCTTGTGCCCTATTTTTACGGCGCTTCGCTTCGTGCCTTACTACGAACAAACGAACTTTTGGGTAAAGGGCAATTTTGGGGGAACGGTATTGGCTAAATTTTTGTTGTCTTTTTGAAAAATTGCACAGGGTGTGGCAACAAAAATGCAATCTGTGCTTTTAAAAGAGCCGCTAACCATAATTAGATGGCATTTTGTCACTATAATTTGGATTTGCTTCGTCATCCTCACAAATGTTTGGGTTCTTTATTCTGAACTTTACACCGGCGCTTCAAATATCGCTGGCGGCAACCCGCCAGTTCCAGTCCTATTGGCATTGTGTTTGCTTATTCTAACGAATCGTTGGCTAAAGCTTAGCGGATCAGAAATATTAGCATTTTATATACTTGCGTGTTTTTCAATCCTTCCATTGACATACGGCGGAGTCCGTTCTTTTTTCCCGAGTTTGGTGGCTTCATTTTACTACGCCATGCCTGATAACAGGTTGAAGGAATTCTGGACATTGGTTCCAAATTGGTGGGCGCCAAAGGATAGCGTTATAGTTCGTGGTTTCTTTGAAGGCATGAGCGGGCATATACCATGGGATGCTTGGATTTTACCGCTAATCCTTTGGACATTTTTCTTTATAACTCTGTGGGCAATTGGATGCGGGGCAATATGGATGTTTACACAACAATGGCTGAGGGCAGAGAGGCTCAATTTCCCACTTGCACAATTGCCAATCCAGATAGTTTACGGGGCGAATAATTCGGGATTTTTCTCAATTCCCATTGTATGGATTGGAATGGCAATTGGAACATTACCAACCGGATTAATGATGCTCACATCCCTATTTCGTCCGGTAAGAAGATGGTGGGATTTGGCACCATTCTTCGCCGAACGCCCATTTAGCGCTCTTCGCCCGCTGATGATCTTCCCGCTTATGGAAGGTGTTGGGTTTGGTTACCTTGTGACTCAAGAAGTCCTTTTCTCAACATGGTTTTTTTACTTTATCTTAAAGCTGTTTTCGCTAATTAGTATTGGGATTTTTGGCTGGGAAATACCATCGATCATGACAATCGGTGATTCCTTTCCGTTTCCGCACTCGCAAAGCGTTGGTGGATATTTGGCAATAGCTTTTATTTTGCTTTATCGCGGCTGGAAAAATGGCATATTCAAGCAAAGTAAGCCATCATTATGCTTGTTTGCCATTGGCAGTGTAATTGCCATTGTTTGGATGGTGGTCTCAGGTATGGCAATCCCGATCGCAATCATATATTACCTTGTGCTGACTATGTTTGTCATCACATACGGTAGAATTAGAGCTGAAGCAGGTATGCCATATTCGTGGGTTTATCCTTATGGCGCACAGCGAGATTTTTTGCACTACACACTTGGCATTGGTGGCTTACTTCGCCTTGGCGGCTTGAAAAGCCTTGTCATATTATCTGGTTTATTTTGGGTTGCAAGGCATTTTTTGCTAAACTTGAATGGGGCATATGCTGCTGATTCGGCCAAGATTTCAAACGAAGTTGCATTCCCCAATGGGGTTATGGAGTTTCTTGCATTTGCTGGGGCTATTTTCGGTCTATGGGCGGCTTTTATTACGCACTTAAAGGCATATTACAGGCGAGGCGCAAATTTTTTGGAAGGTGCACCTGGGTCGGCAGATTATCGCACCTATGTTGCAGCTCAGGACTACCGTCTTTTAAGCCAAATGTTGGGCAATCCTATGCCGCCAGATAGGTGGAGGATGGGATTCACAGTTTATGGGCTTGTTGCTACGGCAACCTTAGCCTGGCTTAGGAGAAATTTCCCAAGCTTTCCGTTGCATCCTATTGGTTTTCCATTAGCTTACGCTTATAGCCATCATTGTCCGTATTGGTTCCCGACAATGTTTATTTGGGCAATAAAAGGCTTAATATTGCGGTATGGTGGCATGGGTCTATATCGGAAATTAATACCGCTATTTCTGGGCATTTCTTTGGGGCATTATTTAATGACTGGCGTAATTTGGGGCGGAATATTAAGCCCAATATTTAAGGATAGATGGCCATACCATTTTCGTGTGGTTTTTGAGTAGAATCTCCGAAATTTCCAAATAATGCGGCCATCGTCTTTGGAGGAGGCAAGCTTAAAATGGATTCTTGTGAAAGACTGAGAGTGGCGCTAATGCGCACTGGATTGCCAGATATGGTCCCGATAGTTGACATCTCTTATTGGCCAGAAACGATTGAAAGATGGCATAAAGAGGGTTTACCGGAGGGCATAAGTCCCGCCGACTATCTGGGGATGGATAAAATTGGCATAGTGCATTTTGATTGTTCACTTAGGTTGCCAAGAAAAGTCTTGAAAGAAACCGATAGATTCCAAACTTTTGTTGACGAATTTGGTGCAACTGTAAAAGCATTCAAGGACTGGCGTATTAGCTTCTCACCGCCCTCCCGAATTGATTACTTGGTAAAAAATCGCTCAGATTGGCACAAATTTAGGGAGAAATTTTTCCCGGACGAATCAAGAATAACAGATTCATCCTGGCAAGAGTATAATCAGGCAAAAAGTGCGGGAATCTTCACAGTAATTAGCCCGATAGAGCCTGCGTGGTTCTTTCTGGAGCATGTTGTCGGATTTGAGAGGGGTCTTTCGGCAATGGTTGAGGAACCAGAGTTTGTCATTGATGTTTTAAAAGATTGCACCGAATTCGTAATCGGGATGCTGAAAATTTCCCGGAGAATTGGGATGAATTTTGACGGGTTATGGTTCTTTTCGGACATGTGCTACAAGAATGGTCCATTATTTTCGCCAAATTATTATAGGAGATTTATATTGCCTTTTCACCAAGAGATTGCCAAATTCTGCCATGAAAATGGGATGGCGCTGATCCTCCATTGCGATGGCGATATTCGCCAACTATTGCCGCTTTTCATTGAAGCTGGCTTTGATTGCATCCAACCGCTTGAGGCGCGCTGCGGAAACGATGTCCGCCAATTGAAGCCAATATATGGGACAAAAATCACATTCTTTGGCAATATAAGCACAGATATCATGAGCAGCTCAAAGGCCAAGATTGAAGAGGAAGTAGTAAGCAAAATCACGGTTGCTAAAGAAGGCGGTGGATACATCTATCACTCTGACCACTCAATTCCGCCAACAGTTAGCTTTGAAAATTATATATTTGTCATTGAACTTGCGAAAAAATATGGCAAATATGAGAAATGAATTCAAAAAGCTGTATGCTATGGCTCCGCTAATTTGTTGAATATATTGACAGCACATTACAAACACACTACGGTATTAACTTTTGAGCAACTGTTGCTCGTGATGGGCAACATTTTCAAGGAGGTGGATGTAATGAAGTTGAGTCTACTTATGGCATTAGCCATTGGTTTTACACCATTAGCATTCGGACAAGAACTATCGCCAGTGCGTGTTGAGCAAACGACAAAACTGATTGAGATAGGATACTACCAAGTCCGTTACCAAATTTTTGGTCAAGAAATGGTCAATATGGGGCTTGGATGGAGCGGGCATTTTGAGCCAGTTGCGGGAATTTCATATGTTCCATGGCGTGAACAGGATGGAATACCCACATTGCTCATGCATTGCCCATGGCGAAGAGGCGGCGGCTCAACATTTGCTGATTATCGTCTATTATTGCCGAAGGGTGCAAAAGCTAAATTTGTCTTCGGTTTTGCTATGATGCGTGACAAAGATGTCCAGAAGGGCAGTGACGGTGTCACATTCATTGTCCTAATAAACGGCGATGAAAAGTTCAAAAAACATGTCAAATCTGACAAATGGGAATGGCACGAAATAGACTTGAGCACCCTATCTGGAAAAGAATTTGTCTTAACATTGGCGGTTAATGCAGGTCCTAAAAACGATGCAGGCTGGGATTATTCGTTATGGGGCGATCCCAAAATTTTGGTGGAAGGAGTCCGCAAAAAGATGCGCTTTCCGAAAGTAAGGCGAGAGACACTTGAAGGGTTGTCAAATGACCATAGGCTTGGCGTCAAGCCATCAACAAGATACACTCACAAAAACTTTTCGCGACAAATCGGTGACGCAACCTTCAGTTTCGTCTACGATGGTGAGGACTGCGAAATACGATACATAGTTAAACCACGAAGGGAAGTTTTTCCGGCATTTGTTGAGGTTTGGATTGACGATGCTCCAAAGCTCATCGCCTACGCTAATGGAAGAGTTGAGGGCGAAAAAGGTGTCGCAAAAGTAATTGATGCCAAAGCGCTTTCATTCGCTAAAGATAAGTTGACAGTTTCTTATTCATTTAGATGTAATGGGAAAGACTTTAATGGGAAAAGCACTTTTTGGATTGAGGGAAAGACATTACTTTGCCATTTCACATCAAACGGCGGTTGGATAAGCCATATCAATTTTGGCGTTCCAATAGCTGAATTGCGCAGATATATAACTGTCCCATACCTTTTCGCAACTCATTTGTATTACTTGCCAGCGCAATCTGCCTTCGCATCCGTTTTTACCGATTTCACTCAGTCAAATGGCTCATATCTTGACGGCAGTTCGGTAATATATGAGCGCAAAACGGACGGAAGACGAAACGATGTTAATGAAGTTTGCCTTTTCACTGTCTCATACGAATTTCCCGAAGTCCTCCGCAACATCCCATGGGAACCATCACCATACTTTGGTGAAATTTCCGACAGGATTGTTTTTGACATTTGGGGTGGACATTTGCTTAGAGACGCTGAATGGGTTCGTGAACTCAGCACATATGGCATAACCCGTGCAATTATGTTAAAGCATGTTTGGCAAAGATACGGCTATGATAGCCATCTTCCGACGACTGTCCCAGCAAACGAGCAACTTGGTGGCGATGAGGGTGCAATTGCCCTTTCAAAAGCGTGTCGTGATGCTGGCTGGCTCTTCGCCCTTCACGAAAATTACATTGATTTTTACCCAAAATCCCACGAGTGGAATGAGAGGGAAGTTGCGCTAAATCCCGATGGGACAATGAGAAAGGCATGGTTTAACGAGGGCACCGGTGAGCAAAGTTACGCATACAAAAACTGGGCGATGGCGAAATATGCACGAATATATTCAAACGAAATTCATCGCCGATATGGAACGACCGCTGCATTTTACGATGTAAACTCCTGTGCCCCGCCTTGGCTTCACCTTGATTGTGATGCAAATGAACCAGACGCCGCAATGCTTGCCGGCAGAATGAAGGGGAATTTGGAGCTATTCAAAGTTGGCCGCGAGGCACATAAAGGCCCGCTTTTTGGCGAAGGATGGCAGCATTTTTGGTGGGCTGGCTTGGTGGATGGAGTTGAGGCGCAAGTTGACGGCAAAGAATGGGCACCATGGCTTCTTGACTTTGACCTGCTCAAAATTCATGTTCAACAGGTAAATCATGGCATGGGCTATTGGGGAAGGTGGCAAGACGACCCTGAAGGCTATTGGTATGGTTTGCCATCCCCAGAAAAACTTGACAAGTATCGTGCGATGGAAATTGCCTTTGGACATGCAGGTTTTGTCCCAACAGAGCTTTGGCACGCAATTGATTGGGTTTTGAAAGAATACTATCTTGTCAGACCGATTCAGGCAAGATATTGCGCAAGCAAAGTGCGAAGGATACTTTATGGAATTGGTAAAGATAAAAAACTTGTGCCATCTTCTATAGCCATAGCGATGAATGAACCGATTGAAAGCGTTTTCGTTGAATACGAATCTGGGCTGAGAATTTGGGCAAATTCTGGGGAATTATGGGGGGTTGATTTCAATGCTCGCAAGAGGCTATTGCCACAATTTGGCTTTTGGGCAATCGCTGAGGGCTTGGAAGCATTTACAGCGATTGATGAGAAATCTGGCATGATTGTTGATTATTGCCGAGATTTGACCGGAAAACCAAAACCTTTCATCTTCGCTAACGGACGCTCATTCCCGCCATCAATTGAAGCAATCTGCGATGTTGAGCCATCAGTCAAAGTTGAACGAATCGGTGGACGAAGGTTTAGGATAACCTACTTCTTCAAAGTTGGCAGGCGCAACTTGGCAGAAATAACTGGGCGTGATTTGATAGTTTTCGTCCATTTCATCAACTTCGCCGTCTCAAAGCGTCAAGATGGCATAGTATTCCAACACGATCACAAGCCAAAGGAAAGCACAAAGAATTGGCAAGAAAATTCCACAATCGTTGATGGTCCTTATGAAGTTGTTGTTCCAACTGATTTGCCCGACGAGAAATACGAAATTAGGCTTGGGCTTTATGACACTTTAGGGAGAGTAAGATTAAAAGGTGCTGATGACGGAAGTATGAGATATCGCGTTGGCACAATAGTTGTTGAGGGTGAAATGGTCTCATTTGAGCCAATAACTGTCAAAGAACCGCCAAGTCTGAAGGGGCGAGTGAATTTCAAGCAAATACTGATTGACTTCGGAGAGGTCATAACATCTGGAATGGTCATCGTCACACCGGAAAATGGCTCAATAAGTGTAATCGTCCATCCGAGAGACGAAATATTTGAGATTGGGCTAAGATTAAATAGGGTCGCTGAGACCTTCGGGATAAAGGGAAACTTTAAAGGTGTAAATCAAGCAATCGTTCTCGACAAAAATGGGAAAATTTTGGGTGATGTTGAGTTGAAGCCAAAATTGGATTTGGTGTGGTTTAAGACAATTGTGAACGGAGCAAAATATGTAATAAATTTGAAATGAACTCAAAAATTCAAGGGGGTGGCAAAGATGAACGTATTATTGGATTTGGGAGTCGCATTGTTACTTGCAAAATTCGGGGTCACAATGGCATCATTAAACGAACCGAGAAATTGGAAATTATGGTATCGCCAACCTGCCAGAAATTGGAACGAAGCATTACCATTGGGCAATGGACGGTTGGGCGCAATGGTTTTCGGCGGAATTGCGAAAGAAAGGTTGCAACTCAACGAGGACACAATGTGGTCAGGTTATCCATACGACCCAACCAACCCCGATGCTTTCCGCTACCTTGACAAAATTCGCCAACTCGTTTTTGAAGGCAAGTATCGCGAAGCCGAACAAATCGCCGATAGGTTTATGATGGGCGTTGTGAAAGTCAGCGACAAAGTTTATGCCCCATTCCGAAGGTTGATGGCTTATCAGCCGCTCGCCGATTTGTGGCTTGAATTCCCTCATACAGCCGAGCCAGAAAATTACCGGCGGGAGTTGGACTTGGACGAAGCAATCGCAAGAACAATTTACCGAATCGGTGATGTGGAATTTGCCCGCGAAATGTTCATCTCCGCAGTTGACCAAATCCTTGCCATCCGCATCATCGCCAATAAGCCCAAGCAAGTGAGTTTCAATGCAACACTGACAACCCCGCACAAACACCGTGAAGCCTTTAAGGGCAGCGAAAATTCGCTCATTTTGCGAGGTCAGTGGATTGGAGATGGGGAAGTTCGCGGTAGCCAAACGGATTTGCCGGGGGCTGGAATTCGCTTTGAAGTTTGGTTGACGGCTCATGCAGAAGGTGGTCAAGTTCAGGTCACTGACAATTCCTTGACAGTTTCAAATGCCGATGCAGCGACGATTTTCTTGACTGCCGCCACAAGTTACCGCAATCCAAAGGACATATCTGGCGACCCTCATAAGCGTTGCGCTCAAATCTTTGCGGCGATTCAAGGCAAAACTTACGAGCAAATTCGTTCCGACCACATTGCCGACTACCAGCGATTGTTCAGGAGAGTTGACATTGATTTGGGGCATGATGAAGCGTTGGAGCAAGTTCCCACAGACGAGCGGTTGAGAATGGTGCAAAAGGGTGCAGAAGACCCGGGCTTGATTGCCCTTTACTTCCAGTTCGGTCGCTACTTGCTAATTTGCAGCAGCCGACCGGGAACTCAGCCTGCGAATTTGCAAGGCATTTGGAACGACCAAATTAATCCGCCTTGGGGAAGCAAGTGGACAACGAACATTAACGCCGAGATGAATTATTGGGCTGCAGAGATAACGAACTTGAGCGAATGTCACGAACCTTTGTTCCGCATGATCGCCGAATTGGTTGAGCCGGGCAGCAAGATTGCGAAAGCGCATTACGGTTGTCGCGGCTGGGTTCTACACCACAATACGGACATTTTCCGCGCAACTGTTCCCGTTGATGCAGCACCTCGTTGGGGCTTTTGGGTTATGGGTGGGGCTTGGCTATGCCAGCATCTGTGGGAGCACTTTTTGTTCACGGGCGACCGAAAGTTTTTGGAATGGGCTTACCCTATCATGCGCGAAGCGGCTCTCTTCCTGCTGGATTGGATGGTTCGCGACCCGAAGACGGGACGATGGACAACCTGTCCATCGCTTTCGCCAGAAAACGCTTTCCGCACGAAAGAAGGTCAAGTGGCAAGTTTTTGCATCGGCAGTGCAATGGACTTGCAAATCATCCATGACCTGTTTTGTAACTGCATTGAAGCGGCAAAGTTGCTCGGCATAGATGCTGATTTGTGCGCCGAACTTGAGCGGCGCCTAAGCGAACTTGAGCCACTGAAGATAGGCAGTGACGGAAGATTGCTTGAATGGCATGAAGAGTTTGACGAACCAGAACCGGGTCATCGCCATGTTTCACATTTGTTCGGGCTGCAACCGGGACGACAAATTTCGCCTTTGAGGACACCCGAGTTGGCGATGGCAGTTCGCAAATCGTTGGAGTATCGGCTTGCCCGCGGCGGTGGGGCAACTGGTTGGAGTCGCGCTTGGACTATTAACCTTTTCGCTCGTTTACTTGACGGCGAAAAAGCATATGAGCATTTGCTATTGCTCCTTCGCAGGTCAACTTTGCCAAACCTATTTGACAACCACCCGCCATTCCAAATTGACGGAAACTTTGGAGGTTGTGCTGCAATTGCTGAGATGCTTCTGCAAAGCCATGACGGTGCGCTGCATCTTTTGCCTGCATTGCCGAATGCGTGGCAAAATGGTTATGTCAAGGGCTTAAAGGCTCGTGGCGGTTTTGAGGTTGACATTTCTTGGCGTGATGGAAAGCTGGAGCGAGCAACCATTCGCTCGCGCTTGGGTGGCGTTTGCCGCATTCGTGCACATGTGCCTTTAAGAGTTGAAGGCGCAGAAGCGCGTGAGCCAAAAGACGAAATTGCTAACCCGCTGCTCAAACCGCAGCGCCCGGCAAAGTTCATCGCTTTGAGCAAAAATTCGCCAGAATGGGTTAAATTGCCAAAATTTTACATGATAGAATTTGAGACAAAGCCGGGAGAAGTTTACATAATATCAGCAAAATGAGCAAGTTGCAATTGATGACGATAATGGCATACGAAATGCACGAAAAGTCTTCGGCTTCGGGTTAGAAATCAAAATGAATGGCTCGTATCGTATATGAGTTACGCAATTGGCATTATTTTGTAGAGACGGACAATAGTCCGTCCACAAAAATTACCCCAAATAGCCTTGTGGCTTTAAAAAATTCGCTGCTCTTTGCTCAAAAGTTCGTTGGTGCAATTAGGGAGCAGGCTACTGCCCTGCCGAGAATTAGGACAAAAATTCGGCACGCCAGTAGGCATGCCCTACAAGTTAACTAAAAAATCGGAGAGCATGGCTATTGCCCTGCCAAGAAATCTCAAATGGATGCGTCATCAACTACGGGCTAAAGGACATAGCATGAATTGGAAAAGATAGCTAACAAAAACATTTGAGACAAAGAGGGGGAAAAGCCCCCAATTTTCCCAAAATTTGCCGTCTCATTTTTAAGACTGTGTCCCAAGTAAGTTTCTAAAAACTTTGAGATAAAGAGCTATGAATAGAAATGAAAGGATTCATTGTCCAGTAATCTGATTATTCTGCAATAAGCTGCTGAAATTCGGCACATCGGCAGATTAGCCTTCAACCATTCGTCCTAAACTTGACCGCTACTTTTAATAAGTGGAGGTGATAACAATGACAAAGCCACTGAACTTGTGCAGTCTGGTAGCAGCAGTGTGCATCACTGCTTCTTTCGGGATAGCTCAAAAGCCCGTTGCTTTAGTTTTAGTGCAAAATGCACCAAAGCATGGCATTATAATGGCGAGGGTTGATTTGAGCCAAATTCTGCAGATGCGAAAAATTAGAAATTTCAGCCCCAAAAACTTGCAAGCCTTACTTGACAATGGTCGTTCTGTGCCTCTTCAATTTGTTCCTGACGAATATCATCCTCTTAAGGGCACGCTGTTGATGCAGCTTCCTAACGGTGGTGACTGGCAAGTTCAACTTATTTACAAACCGACGAAGCCATCAATGCAAGAGCAATGGGACGGCACGGTGATCACTCCACAGTTAATTGTCAAGCATGATGCGACTCATATGGGTGGTTTGCCGTCACAAATTCAATTTTCGGAAACAGGCAAAACTTTTGTCACCTTCGTATGGAACGACCGAGTTCACCACCGAAAGTTGGGCAGTTTCCATTTGCGCAATGACAAGAAACCGAAAATGCAGGTTGTTTCCGATGGCGAAATAGCAACAGTAGTGCGAGTGAAAGCCAAATATTGTCAAGCCGACGGAAAGCAACCGACATCGCAACCTGAAGCAACTTATGAGTGGTTTTACTTTCGGGCGCATTTGAGTGCACCACTGCAAATTTTGCCGTTGATTTTTGTGACTGCGAATGTGCGGCAGCGTGAACTATTCTCTTGGAACGAATTACATTTTTTGGAGTTGAACTTTCCCGATGAAAGTTTTAGACAATGGGCAGGTGGTGAACCACTTCAGAAAGGTGAATTTGTAGCGTCGCAAAAAAGCTTTGGTTTTTCCGAATGGGGCGCACTAATTGATGGGAATAATATTATCGCCGTCTTGCGCAGCGGAAGAGCACTCTTCCATGACGGTCGTGGCGGCTACGGCACTTATCTTCATGCTCACGGTGATGTTGCGTGGCAAGAATGGAAAACAACTGAGCGAAATTTTTCAGCTTGGTTGCTGCTTGGCAGTTTTGATGACCCAATCGCAGTAGTTCGTTCTATGCTTCACCAATTGCCAACCGATGCTAAAGTTGTCGTGACATTGCCAGAGATTCGCAAAGCCATTGCGAGAGCAAATGGAAATGTGCCCGCTTGGTATCTAATTCTCGCTGAAAAGTTGGAAGCGAAAGGTCGGTTCAGTGATGCGTTGCAATTTGCAAGGGGTAAAGCTCCCACCAACTGGCTGTTTGAAAGTATTGGCGATTTAGGTATTGCATTTGAACGAACTGCTGACGGCATTAGATTGCAAAGTTTGTTTGATTTGGCGTTGGTTCGCAGTCCGATACGAAGCGACAGCAAAGCAGCACCTAAAGGAAACGGCGCTACACCTCATCCCGTGCGTTACCACGAACAGGGTGAATTATTAGCAGAAAATCCGCTACCGTTGTTCACGCTGACTTTGCGTCACTTGCCGACTAAGCGTGAAATTGAATTGCACGCCGATAGTGGTTGGCAAAAAGTTGGATGGCGCAAAATTGGTGATGGCATTTTGCTTTATTGGGAGCGACCAAAAGAAGTTGGAGCAAATATACTTGTGAGTTTGAGAGGTTCATTTGAAATGCCTCAAAAGCGGTCATCTTCACCGATTAAAGTCGGTGCTCAGAAATTCAATCAGCGACTGCAGACTGAAACTCGAAACACAAATCCTTCAAGGAAGGGTGTTGGCAATATCCATGCTGCTGGCTTTAGCCAACGGTTGACAATAAGGCAATTGAGCACCAAATTCATCGGGCAGCCTTTAGCACAAAGCGAGAATCCGTCAGACAGTCAAATTCTTTGGTCGCTTAATATTACGCAACTGCCCAATGATTGGAGTCTTTTGCGCGTCTCGTTCCCACAGATTGCCGTTGCCGATTTGGGTGAAAACGCTGAAGTCTTTTTCCCGCGCGGTCCTGGTGAAGTTCAACGCAACCTATGGCGAAGAGCTTTCACTTACCGCAGTTTGTATCCCAACGGTTGGTGCACGATGCAATTTGTGGCAGCGTATAGCGAGGCACAGGACAAGAGACATATGACAGGGATTTATGTTGGTGTGCATGACCCAAACGGTAGCGCAAAGGAAACTGTAGTGAAAAGCGAACCTGATGTAAAGCGAGTCATTTTAGCGTTTGAGCATCCTGTCCCGAACATTGGCATCGGTGGCAACGAATTTAAACAATCAGGTAAAGTTGTATGGCAAATTTTGCGTGGTGATTGGTTTGATGCAGCAATGATTTACCGAGATTGGGCGCAAAAGGAAGCAAAATGGTCCCCTAAATTGGTCATACCAAAGGGCGAAATTTTTATTTGGGGTCGGTTTTTCCCGATTTCTTTGATCTGGAGAGAAGGTATACGCATTGACACACCGCAATGGATGAAAGAGCTTTGCATTTGGGCAGTTGGTGGCGGTGCTCCAAAGGATTGTGTGCCGATTGTTAAGGAATTCGCTGAGTTCATGGGCATGCCAGTTGGCTTCCATTGGTATAATTGGCACCAAATCCCATTTGACAACGATTATCCACACTATTTCCCAGCAAAGGAGGATTTTTATAAAGGTGTTCGTGAATTGCAACAATCCAACGTTTTTGTTATGCCATATATCAACGGGCGACTTTGGGACACTCGTGATAAAGGCTTGGAAGATTGGCAGTTCAGCAAGGTTGCGTTACCAGCAGCAACAAAGCAAGAGGATGGAACGCCTTACACTGAAAGTTATGGCAGCAAGGAATCAGATGGTAGCGATGTCAAGCTGGCTCCTATGTGCCCAACGACAAAATTGTGGCAAGAAAAAGTTCGCGAAATCGTGCTAAAGTTGTTCAACGAATTTGGTGTCAATGCAGTCTATATTGACCAAGTCGCTGCTGCAGCGCCAGCTTTGTGCTTTGACAAAACTCATGGTCATCCAATCGGTGGCGGTTCATGGTGGAATGAAGGCTATTGGCAAATGTTGAGTGCTATACGAGATGACATACGCATATATGCCCGTGAGGTTAAAACTACCGGAGAAACGCCAATGCCACGGGCTTTAACTACCGAATGCAATGCTGAGCCATTTTTGAGCTGGTTTGATGGCTATTTGACGTGGCATTGGCAGCATAATGGGCAAGTTCCAGCTTTCCCTGCCGTTTACGGTGGTGCAATTCAGATGTTTGGACGGGCATATCGTGGTGGCGCAACGAAAGATTTAGCGCTTCGGATGAAAGCGGGGCAGCAACTCGTCTTCGGGGAGCAAATAGGTTGGATTGACCCGAACATTGTGCGTGAGAAAGATAATGCTGAATTTTTGAGGCAAGTTGCTCGGTTGCGTTGGCATTTAAGGCGCTACTTTTACGCTGGTGAAATGGCACGACCGCCAAAGTTAGTCAGTGAGGGCGAACTTCAAAGCAAATCTAAATCCACTGTTTCGGCGGGAGTCTCACACTTAAAAGTGACTTGTGGGGCACAACTGGTTGGCAAAATCCCAAAAGTTCGTGCTGATTGGCAATGGGCAGGAGAATGGTGGGTTGAAACCGACGCAATTTTGACGGGCGCTTGGAAGCTGCCACGAGAAAATAAACTTGTCCTTATATTCATCAATGTCGGCGACCAACACTTGAGGGCAACACTCGTTTTTGATGGCAAAGGCTATGGCTTGACAGGGAAGCAGCTACAAGTTAAGGAAATAACAGAACAAGGTAGCAATTTGGTGGGAGACTTTCCATTAGAGTTCCGCAAAACAATTAACTTTCCTGCCAAAACTGCCCTTGCACTTGAGTTTGATTGTAAAGAATGATGAGCACAAGGCAATAAACCAAAATGTTATGAAATTTTCATCGTAATGTGAATGTATACTAAATTTCAAGCACTCTTTACCTTAAATTTGTTGGTGCTTTGATGGCGTTCTATTACCTTGCCAAAAACCGGGACGAAAAAATCCAGATTAGCGAAAAATTTGGAGGGCTATCGCCCTGCCGAAATTGGCATGCCCTCAAAAATGACAAGATTCGTGGCAAAAATTGGAGGGCAAAGCTGCTGCCGAAAAATCTTGAACAAAAGTTTACCGTTTTAGGGCAAGGTGAGATAATTTGATGCGAGTGACCAGAGGGACATTTTGCCTTTAAGCACTTTCATTACGAGGCAGTTTGTAGTAAGGCACGAAACGAAGTGGAGTGCCGTTGAAAACGCCATTAATCTACCCCTTTATGGTTCACTACGAAGCATACTGCAAAAGAAAAAGCCAAAAATCGGCAAGCCAGTAGGCATGCCATCCAAAATGACGGAAATCGTGACAAAAATTCGGAGGGTCAGGCTACTGCCCGACCGAAAAAACATGACGGAAAAATCGGCACGCCATGGGCATGCTATCCAAAATGACAAAATCGTGACAAAGGTTTGGAGGATTGGGTTACCACCCGAACGAAAAAATGGAACGAAAAAATTCGGCAAGCCAGTTGGCTTGCCCTACGAAATGAGAAAAAATCGTAACGAAAAAATCGTGACAAAAATCAAAGGGCAGTGCTACTGCCCTGCTGAAAAATTCAAACAAATTTTGTCAAGTCATATTCCCATCCTAAAATTTGTTAACGAAAATGTGTTAAAGTTCATAATATCATTTAAAAACAGCCATCTATATCTATGAAACCTTTTGGAAATATGTCATTCATACTGCCGTTTGAATTTTGTGGCTTTTAAAAATTCCGTGGCTGAAGCCACTCTTATGCAATTGTCTTTACAATGCAACCTATAGTATCCAACCTAACTTATTGCAGAACAAACAAAAGGCTGGGCAACATACTCTCCAATTTTTGGGCATTTTTAAGCAACAATGCTTCACCTGCCCTTTCAGCGTTACCGAACTTTGGACTGAAAATGCTTGCCCAAAACGAAT
>JANXAS010000170.1 GCA_025062195.1 Armatimonadota bacterium | reverse complement strand
GAACTTTTCAGTGCCGAGCAGTTTAAGCCAATGTGGTTTGGCATAGAGCAATTAAAGGGCAACGAAGCAAGCAAACTTTCACTTTGATTGAGGCTTACACAGCAGATAGGCTGTTTGGTAGGTCGGTAGCAAACAAACTACACAGCGCTAAACACTTAATTCATCCACACCGCTGGCTTTAGCCAGTGGTTGATGACAAGACAAATGAGTCCCGAAATTATTTGGCAAGAACTGTAATGGTGCATTTCTTGTTTAGAAAATTTTGCGGGCTTTCATTTGCCCCTACCACTTCCGCATCATTTACGATGTCCACACTACTGAGAACGCAACATTTTTCGGCGTGGTGGTGAATAAACCTGTGCCATTGTTGGCGATTAGTCTGGTGATTCTTTCCTGTGCGTTGCACGCTCTTTGGAACTTGCTGGTTAAGCGAACCGAAAACAAACTCGCTTTTACAGCCCTGTTTCTGGCTGTCATCCCGTTCATCTTTGCTCCAACAC